>NZ_JBILKJ010000186.1:0-4650 GCF_044376735.1 Gemmatimonas sp. | reverse complement strand
GGGCGGCCGACTGGTGATCCTCGATCTCGACCGGCCAACGTTCGGACACGGGACCCCGCCGGCATTACTGCGCTGTGAACTGCAGGCCGTGGGCTACCGGCCGCTCTCCTTCACCGAGACGGCGCCCGCCGAGTATGTCGCCATCTTCGCCGCGCCGGACTCTGCCTCTCGCCCGACGCCCGAGGCGATCTCGACCGCGCTCGGTGCGTCACCCTGCCGCGCGCCCTCGGAGCGATGAGATGACGACCCCCTCGCAGGAGGATGTGGACGTCGTGCCGGGCGTGCGGATCCCGGCGACCGAACTCGAGATCACCGCCATTTCCGGCAGTGGCCCCGGTGGGCAGCACGTGAACCGCAGCGCCACCCGCATCGCGCTGCAATGGAACGTGCGCCACACGCGGGCGCTGCGCGACGAGCAGCGCACGTTGGTGATGGCGCGACTGGCGTCGCGTCTTGATGGCGACGGCGCGCTGCGCATCGTGGCGGGTGAGTATCGCAGTCAGCAGCAAAACCGCCGGGCGGCGATCGAACGGCTGGTGCAGCTCGTCGCGCGAGCCTTGGTCGTGCAAAAGCCCCGCAAGGCCACACGGCCAACACGGGGCTCCGTGGAACGGCGGCTGACCGAAAAGCGTCAGCGCAGCGAGACCAAGCGTCGCCGACGTCCCGACGACGGGTAGGCGTCGCCGGCGCGACGCCACCCCCGTATCAGAAGGCGATGGCGTTGATGCCGAGGTAGTACGTCACGAAGTCGGCGCGGCCTCGAATGGGAACCGGCGGACGATCAGTTGTATACGCTTGGCGCACGCGATCGGCGTTCAGATAGCGGACGTCATCGTGGCGCAGGAAGCGTGCGCCGAGATCGATCCGTACCGGATGCCGTCCGTTACTGACGCGAAGATAGCTGCCCACCGCGCCACCGTAGGCGAGCACGGCGTCGCTGGAATTGGTGGTGGTCGCGAACGGGGCGTTCTGGTTGTTCGAGCCTTCAATCTCGCTGCCGGTCCAAAACACCGAGAAGCCCCCGAGCGCCGTGGCGTAGGGAGTGAACGCACCCGCGGGGCCAAGCAACTGCGGACCGGCGACCACAGACACGATGCTGCTGGTGGTCCGCAGGTCGAGCTGGACCAAGCCTCCCGTTCCACTCAGCGGAATTCGCCGCGTGGTGCTCCCGTACGTGAGCAGCGAAAGGTCAGCGCGCAGGTTCGTGATCGCACTAGGATCCAGCCGCATCAGCGCGTAGCCGCCGACGCCGAAACCGGTCCCGGTGTTCTGGCCGAATTCGCCCTTGGGTTCCGACACTTGGAAATGGACGCCGAAGGAGCCACGCCCGGACGGCGCGTCCCCGTTGGCGCGGGACTGCGCCTCGAGTGGTCCGGCCAGCACGGCGACCACAAACGCCGACGCGAGCGTGAACGGAGCGGGCGCTCGGAACGAGCGAAGGGGAACGCGAGTCATGAGTAGGCGCGTCGTTCGGGAGGTGGAAGCCGTGCGCGGAACCGCCGAATGCGAGTCCAGGTTCCTCCCCTGTACCGCAGCTGCTCATGGAAGGTTTCACGGAGTGGCCTTGGTGGCCCATTGCCACCCATTCTGAGTAGCTTTCGATTGAATCCCGACCGGAGATTTTGCCGTTACCGCGTGTATGACTGCAGCGTGTCGTCCCATCTGCCTGTTTCGCTTCACCGTGGCCTGTGCGGCCGTGGTGTGCGCACTGCTCGTCGGCGCGTCGATGTCGGACTGGCGCCCCGCGCCGGTCGCGTCGTTCCAGGGCATGGGTGCGCATCGCCTCCTCCTGGCATCGGAGGGGCGGGCACGGGCATTGAACCACGACGCGCCACGCGACCGCGCGTCAACGCGACCGGTCGCGTTGACGCGCGCGGCGTGGCAGCGCGGGGGCGACCGCCGTTCCCATCGCACGACGTCGTCGCAGTTCTCGAGCGGCATCAGGATGCAGGGCATGGTGTTCAACGCCGCACCGCGCGCGCCGCGCGGCGTGCGGGCCGCGGTACGCGCGCGGGCGTTTCGTCGCGATGACCAGCTGGGCTCAGCGCCGACACGGGCTCCGCCGCCTCACCGCTGATCGCTCGCGGTATCGCTCACGGGAGCGCAGGCACTCAGGCCCGCCTCTCATCGCGTTCACCCGCTTCGCTTCTGGCGACGCGGGAACGTTCTTGCCCATTGCTCTTTCCATCAGGTCATGTCGGCTCAAGCAACCCGTGTGAATCAACTCGTCGCCGCCGAGCTCGGGCTCGACGTCGAGCAGGCGCGGTGGCGCGCGCTGACGCGTCAAGTGTCCGCCACCGATCCCTTGGCCAACCGCATTCGCTCCATTGGCGGTGCGGTCGATATCGGCTACCTCGACCGGCAAATTTCCCGCGAGACGCTCACCCTCGCGATCGACGAGCGCACGCTCCCGATCGTCCTGCTCGACGTGCGGAACGACGACGCGATCGTCTTGTGCCGGGACGCCGACGATCGGGTGCAGGCGGTGCGCGTGCCACGCGACGGCAACGACGAGGTGATCGATACGCAGGGGCTGTCGCTCGCCGACGCGTTGATCGCGCGGTTCGGTGCGGCCACCTCGCTGTCGGCGCTGGCGCCGATGGCACTCCGACCGGCCAATAGCGCGATTTCCAACGCGTCCCCGCACAGTCCGGTCGGTCCGAGCAGTCATGGCGACGACCATGAAGCACGCTCGCCGCTCGAGCGCACCCTGGCACTGTTTGCGCGCGAGCGTCGCGAGATTCTGACGGTCTTCTTTTACGCGACGCTAAGCGGCGGCCTGAGCCTGATTCTTCCGCTGGCCGTCGGTGGCATCGTCCAGATCGTCCAGGGGCGGCTGTACCTGCAGCCCGTCATCGTGCTGATCTCCTTCGTCGTCTCGGGAACGATCGCCGCCGGCGTGCTGCAAATCGGTATCCTCAAGGTCGTGGAGCGCATTCAGCAGCGGGTCTTTGCGCGTATGGCCCTCGAGTTTGCCTTCCGCATCCCGCGGCTGCGCTACTCGGCCTCGCTCGAGTCGAATCTCCCCGAGCAGATGAACCGCCTGTTCGAAGCGATCGCGATTCAGAAAGGCGTGCAGAAGCTGCTGCTCGATGTGCCCACGGCCTTGCTGACGATTCTGTTCAGCCTGATTCTTCTCACGCTGTACAGCCCGTGGTTTTCGGTGTTCGCCATCGTGGTGACCGCCGCGCTGTGGATCATCATCCGCTGGTCGGGTCCCGAAGGGCTCGAAACCTCGATCGTCGAGTCGAAGTACAAGTACAAAGCGGTGCACTGGCTCGAGGAGATCGCGCGGGCATTTCACGCGTTCAAGTACGCTGGCGACTCGACGCTGCCGGTGGAACGCATGGATGACGTCGTCACCGGCTATCTCAAGTACCGGCGTAAGCATTTCGCCGTGCTGGTGAAGCAGACGATCGCCCTGATCGGGTTCAAGACGTTCATCACCGCCGCCGTGCTCATCATCGGTGCGACCTTGGTGCAAACCAACCGGCTGCTGCTGGGCCAGTTCGTGGCCGCTGAAGTGGTGATCGTGACCGTGCTCGCCGGTGTCGAAAAGCTGATCACCAGCCTCGCCACGGTATATGATGTGCTCACGAGCGTGGACAAGTCCGGCCATGTCGCGGATCTGCCGCTCGAAGCCCGCGGCGGACTCGCGCCGGTGCACCTGCCGGGAGTCGGGGTCTCCATCGTGACGAAGGATCTCCGCTATCGGTATCCGTCCGCGCACTCGGCATCCGTGGACAGCGTGTCGCTGCAGATCGAGCCGGGCGAACGCGTGGCGCTCATGGGCTCCGATGGCTCTGGACGGTCCACCTTGCTCAAACTGCTCGGTGGCCTCATCGATGACTACGATGGCACGATTCGCTTCGATGGCGTGACGCTACGCGATCTGGATCGACCGGCCCTTCGCGCGCGCATCGGGCAGATGCTCTCGTGGACCGATCTCTTCGACGGTACGGTCGAGGAGAATATCAGCGTGGGCCGCACGCACATTACGCCGCTCGATGTCCGTGAAGCGCTTGACGACCTCGCGCTGACGGACGAGATCCAGCAACTGCCGCAAGGTATTCAGACGGAGCTCACGAACGGTGGACGCAGCCTGCCCGCACACCTCGCGAGCAAGCTCCTCGTGGCCCAAGGCATGGTGGGGCGCCCGCGCCTCATCGTGCTCGATGACTTCTTCCAGAACCTCGAAGCGGCGTCGCGCACGCTGATCATCAAGCTGCTCACCGACCGGACCCGTCCATGGACGGTGATCGCGGTGTCGCACGATCCCCAATTGCTCGCCGCGTTCGACCGTGTCCTCGTCGTGGATCAGGGACGCATCGTGCGCGAAGGCCCCTTCCGTACGCTGCGTGACGACCCAGTGTGCCGCAATCTGCTGCACGAGACGCCCTTGCCCACGGGAGCCTGAACGTCATGGCCTACTCCGATATCGACATCGAACGCGAACTCAAGCATCTGCCGCTGGAAACGACGGCGTTGCTGGGCGAAGCGAACACCAGCCGCATCGTATCCCGATGGCTGCTGGGTATTCTCATCACGCTGTTCCTCGTGCTCTTCCTGCCGTGGCAGCAGAACGTCCGTGGTGACGGCACGGTCACGGCACTCAGCCCGGCGGACCGCCCGCAGGAGCTGCCCACGCGC
>NZ_JBILKJ010000185.1:0-4655 GCF_044376735.1 Gemmatimonas sp. | reverse complement strand
CGGCGCTGCGCAGATAGCTGCCGTGGTCAACGCCGCGATTCTCGCGATACGCCTCGCCGCCCAAGGGACTGCGCCGGTACGATGCGGGGCGGTAGCGATCGTCGGCCACGCCGAACTCCACGCGCGTGAGCACTCGACGCGCACCAGTCGTGCGCACGGCGGCGATCGTGGCGCTGCGACGATCGACGTAGTCGTACGGGTCCTGCGACGCGAACAGCGCCGCCATGGTGTTGCCGGAGTCGAACGGCACCCGGAAGTCGTTGGTATTGTCGAGCGATCGGCCGGCGCGAAGTTCGAGCGCGGTGTTGCCACGCCTGCGCTCCACCGAGATGCGGCCGCGGGCGGTGCCTTCGTTCCAGGCCCAGCCCGCATTCGCGCGCACGACGACCCCCGGGGCGAGATCGCGCAGCGACCACTTGATGCCCGTGCCCGTGTACACACCTTCCACGCGATTGAAGTGGAACGCGTCGCTGGCCCGCGGTACGGTGTAGTCGAGACGGGGCGCGCCAAAGGTGCGCCAGCGGTCGGGGCCGATGTCGTTGAAGTCGTCGGAGTGCATACCGAGCGAGAGCGCGCCGACATCGGCTTGCCAGGCGCTGTAGCGACCCAGAGAATCGGTGTCGGCGAAACTCAAGCGACGAAGCGCGAGGGCGCGCAGAGAATCGGCAGCGGCAAGGGTGCGAGCGTCGAGGACCGTGTCGTTCACCTGCATCTGCGAGAAGCGCGACACGATGCGGACCACGGCGCGACTGTCGCCCAATCCCGGGAAGGTGGCCTGCAGCTCGATGCGCTGTTTGGCCGGCAGCCAGTACGCGCCGTTGCGTTCCCCATTTTCGTATTCCACGAACGCCACCGCGTCACCCAGCGAGGCCATTACCCCACGACGCGGGGCCTTGGCGCTCACGAAGTAGCCACGCAAGCGAACCAGTGTGCCGCGCGACGCGTCGAGATCCATTTCGCCGTCGAACAGCACCACCGGGCCCGTGATATCGGTGCGCGGCTGTACGCGCACGTGGGCAATTGGAATCACGCGATCGCCGGCGCGCATGGTCACGATGGTGTCGCCGCCGGAGTACCGATAGTACTGCTCGCGATCGACCGCGAGCGGATGAACGGCCGGGAGCGTATCGGCGCCGTCCGAGCTACCACGTTGGGGCGTCGTGCGACGCGACGAGTTGGAGCGCACCCGCAACCGGTTGCCATAGAGCACCGGATTCAACCAGCCGGTCTGGAACACTGACAGCATCGAGAGGTTGGCGCCGGTCTGCTGTGCGCGATAGCCGATGACACGCTGATCGTGGAAGCCGGTGCGATTCCACTTGAGCGTACTCGCCACCTGCTCCAGCATCCCCACCGCTTCGGTTCCCTCTTCACGCCGCAGCACCACCGAGATCTCCGTCTCGACGTGCGACGTGAAACTGATCAAGTCACGCGGCAACACGTTCCGCTTACTGGCATCGGCCAGCAGCTCGCGGAGGGCACGTGGGGCGGTGGCTTTGGCCGTATCCGTCTGAGCGGCGACGGTGTTGGGCGCGCCGAGCAACGTGAGCGCGCTGGCGGCAACGAGGAGAGAGGGTATTCGCATGTCTGTTTGGTACGCACGGGGGCAACGGAAGTTGCGCCCCTGCCTGATCAGTGTACCGCGTGATCGCTAACTGCCAGAACGCGGATGCCGCGGATCTCACAGAACCAACACGGATAAGCAGACTGCGTTTCTCGCTTGTCCGTGTTGGTTCCGTGCAATCGGTGTGCTCCGTGTGCTGGCCGTTGCCTTTACGATTTCAGCTGCTGCACCCGCTCCGCCGCCGCCGTCCAGTCATGCACCGCGTCGTCGAGGGCATCGCGCGTGTCGTCGAGCGCCTTGCCCAACGCCGCCGCCTTCTGCACCCCGGCCGGCGTATCGTACAGGGTGGCATCATCGAGCTCCTCGGTGATGCCGGCGATCTTGGCCTCCAGCATCGACACCCGCAGCTCGGCATCGGTCAGCGCCTTGTCGGCCGCCCGCTGGGCCTTGCGCGCATCGTTCGACGTCGGCGCCGCTTGGGCGTAGCCGGCCTTGGCACCGTGCTTCCCCTGCGATTTGTCGTACGCCTGTTCCTTGGCCTTGTCGGCCCGCTCGCGCTCACGCTGCAGCTCGCGTTCCCGGTCGCGGACCTTGGCGTTCTTCTCCGACTCGCGCTGCGACACTTCCCGCGCGGTCTTCTCCGCCTTGAGCTTGTTCTCGGCCCGCAGCGCTTCCCACTCCACGAAGCTGCCGGGGAAGATGATCAGCTGCTGATCTTTCACCTCCCACACCTGCGTGGCCAAACCGCGCAGCACGGCACGATCGTGACTCACGATCAGACAGCTCCCATCGTACTCCTCGATCGCATCCTCCAGCGCTTCGATGCTTTCGACGTCGAGGTGGTTCGTCGGCTCGTCGAGAATGAGCAGGTTGTTGGTGGACAGCGTGAGCAGCGCCAGTGCCACGCGCGCGCGCTCACCACCCGACAACGTGCCCACCGTGCGCTGCACTTCATCGCCGCTGAAACCGAAGCGACCGAGGTGTCCCTGCACCTGGCGACGCTCCCAGAGCGGACGCTGCGTGGCAATGGCCTCGTAGATCGTGCTGTCGAGCGGAAGATGCCCGACATCCTGACGGTAGTACGCCACGGTCGTGCTGGGCCCCATCTTCACGCGACCCGCGTGCGCCGGATGCTCTTCGACGAGCGTCTTGATGAGGGTGCTCTTGCCGGCGCCGTTCGGGCCCACGAGCGCCACCACTTCGTTGCGCTCGAGGACCACGTTCACGTCGCGCAACAGCTCGCGCACGCCCGTGGGCGTTTCCACGGCCACGGTCACATGCTCGGCTTCGATCACGCGATCGCCGCTGCGGTTGCCGGCCGACAAGCGCAGCGCCATCACGCCGTCACCACCGATCGGCGCCGACAGGCGCGGCATGCGTGCCAACAGCTTGCGACGTCCCTTCGCCTGCCTGGTGTTCTGACCGGCCAAGTTGCGCGCGATGTACTCGGTTTCCGACGCGATCTTGTTTTGCTGCTTGTCGAACTGCCGCTGTTGCGTGAGCCGGCGTTCTTCACGCTGCACGAGGAACGACTCATAGCTGCCTTCGTAGGCGAACGCCGTACCGCCCTCGAAGTGCAACACGTGATTGGCCATCACCGCGAGAAACGCGCGATCGTGGCTGATGCAGATGACGGTGCGATCGGTGTCGCGCAGATACTGCTCGAGCCACGCCGTCGTTTCGAGATCGAGGTGATTCGTCGGTTCGTCGAGGAGCAGGATTTCCGCCGGCGTGGCCAACTGACGCGCCAGCGCCACGCGCCCGCGTTCACCACCACTGAGCGTACCGATGCTGGTGGCCCGGGCGGCCTCCGGATCGAAGCCGACACCCATCAGCACGGCGTCGACCTTGGCCGCCATCTGATAGCCACCCTCGCGATCGAAGCGCTCGAGATCGCGGCCGTACTTCTCCATCGCCTCCTCGCCGTGATCGTGCTCGAGGTTGGCCGCCTGCTGAGCCAGCGACTGCTCCAGCGCGCGCAAATCGCCGAACGCGCCGGCCACGATCTCCCACAACGTCATGCCGTCGGGGAAGCGGCGGTGCTGGTCCATCAGCGCCACGCGCAGTCCGGGCATGCGCGCCACCGCCCCGCTGGTGGGCAGGAGATCGCCGGTGATCAGGCGGACCAGCGTGGTTTTGCCGGTACCGTTCCGGCCGACTACGGCCCAGCGGTCGCCGGAGCCGACGGTCAGCGAGATGTCACGAAAGATCTCGGTCGCGCCGAAATCCACCCGCGCGTTCCCGATCGAGATAAGCGTCATGCCTGCGCCGGCAGGAGATGTGCAATAACGGTCATTCGTGAGAGTAACCGGACTTCCACTCTGCGCGAAGCGCTTCGGCCACGCGCGCGATCTCGGCCCGGCGCGCGGCCGGCCAGCGCCGCACCCGCCACACGAGCGCGCGCCCACGCCATCCATTACGCCAAGCGACAGCCACGTCGGCCGCGGTCGGAAGCTGGGTAACGAGCAGCAGCAGCACGACGACGGTGAGCCCGCTGACGTTGCCGGTCAACACCAGCGCAGCGACGGCGACGACGGCCAGCAGCAGATACCACACCGCGACCACCTGCAGCCCCGGCACGAACGCCCGCGCCACCACATCGGCGCGGGCCTTCGCATGCCAGTGCGCCAAGCGCCACACGACCCAGAAGATCGGCCCATGAAGGAGCCACCCGATCAACGCCGCAGGCGTGATGAGCAGGAGCGTGTAGAGGGGCGTGAGGCGGGCTTCGGCGGCGATGCCGGCCCCCTGCAGCAACCGGGCGTGGTCGCGGGCCGAAGTGCGAATGCCACCGGCCTCGTGCACCAGGTGCGATAGTTCGGACACGAACGTGTGCACACGCTCGGCATGCGGCGTGGCGGCATCGGAGCGGCGGTTGGCCACCAGCCGTTCGGCCAGCGGCACGAGACGGGCAGCCCGCTCCAGCAACGGCGCCTGCGCGGCGATGCTGGCGGGCGGCTGCACAGCGGCCACCGCCGCCACCAGCTCGTCGCGGTCGGCGGCGGATTCCCAATCGGGCGCATTGCGGGTCACCCCCAGCAGCGACGTCCGGAGCTGATCGGTAAGGGCCGACACCCCGGCCTCGAGCCCG
>NZ_JBILKJ010000184.1:0-4721 GCF_044376735.1 Gemmatimonas sp. | reverse complement strand
GCTTCGTGAGGTGCGGGATCTGCTCGGCGGCCAACCGGCTCGCGGTGATCACGTGGTCCGGCGTATTGCCGCGCACCAGAACGAGATTGGGGGCGCGCCATACCCCGCGCGCCATCTTCCACTCGGTGATGCGCACCATCTCGTCATGCACCACATAGCCCGGCCTGCGCGACGCGATCAGCGCCGGCAACTCGGTGCGATACCATGCGTCGTGCTCCACCAGTCGCCCCGAGGGCACAGACGCGATCGCGGCATCGTAGCCGGCGAGGGCGTCAGACCACCGCGCCTCGTGCTCCGACGCCCACAACGTGCCACTGGGCGTCGGCGTCCCCATCGCGTCGGCCGCGGCCTCGGCCGTCACTTCATCTCCACCTGCGACTTGAGCGAGGCCAGTCCATCCTCGAAGTCCTTGCCGATCATCGTGTCCATGTTCATGAACACGCCAGCGATCTTGGAGAGGAAGGAATTGGGGCCACGCATGGCCCACGTGACGCGTGTGCCACCCTCCGCCGGCTCGAGGTTGAACTCGACCACGTTGTGCCCCTCGATCGGCTTCAGCATGTCGAGTTGCATCGTGAGCTTCGACGGAGGCATCAGCTCGCGCATGGTCATCGTGCCCTCACCGGCTTTGGCGTTCCCGCTCCAATACATGCTCGCGCCGGCCGCGCCCGGGGTGCCGTTGAACACCTTCTTCATGGCCGGATCGAGCTTGTCGTACGGTGACCAGGCGCTCCACTGGTGCAAGTCGGCGATCTTCGGAAAGATCACCTCAGCCGGTGCGGCGATCACCACCGCGCGTTCAATGGCGAACGAGTCCGGCTGGCGCGACGCCAGGAGCAGCAGCGCGCCCAGCAGAACGAGGAGAATGATGCTGACGATTTTGAGCATGCGCGTCCTGGCCGGGTGAAGGCGACGGGGGTGGGCGATCGACGAACCCGTCGCTGATATAGTGCGAAATGGGCCGCGACGGCGCCACCCACGTGCCCACCCACGCGCGTCGATTGACGCTCAGTCGCGCGGCAACGTCAGAGGCTGGACGGTGCGGGTGCGCCAGCCCCCGCCGGGGGCGCGTTGCAGCGTGAGTCGCCACGCCGAGTGGCAGTGCTCGCCGCAGGTACGCGCAACCACGACCGCGACGCGGTTGATACCGTCGGCGAGCACCGGGAGGCGCACCGGACGGGTCAGCGTGATGATCCCGCTGCTGGCCGGGAATCGTTGGAACCACGCCTCCCAGCCATCTGGTGACGCGCGGAACTGCTCCTCCATCGTGGCCAGCGACTCGACGTGCACCGGCAGCGGCAGGGCGAGGGCGGCCGTGTCCGGTTGCTGCGCGTCGACCGCCACGCCGGCCGCCTGCAGCAGGCGCAGCGTCGGTGACGGATGCGCGCCATCGTTCCAGAACACCAGGATCCGGGCATGTTCGCGCTCCACGAACAGCGTCAGCACGGCGGCCCGTTGCACCGCCATCGCCTCCCGCTCGCTCAGGGTCCCGGGGGTGCGCCTCACCACGGCCGTACACACCAGCGCGCCGAGGAGCAGCGCGCCGAGCCCGCCGGTGCCGATGGCCAGCGCGCGGCGCATCCCGAACCGAGGCCGGCGCGGGCTAGGCGTCGTCGTTCGCGGCGGCCGCGACGTCGTCCACCAGCGCCTGGAGCTTGCCGATGGTGTTCCAGTTGCGCGCCGTGACGCGGTCCCCGAGGATCGCCGCGACGGCGTCCACGAGTTCGCTCTCGGTGGCGCCCTCGGGTGCGTGCTGGTACGCGGCCCGCGCTCCCAGATGGAGCTGCTCATGCCCCCAGTCCTGCTCGAGCAACGGAAGCAGCGCATGGCGATCGGCGGCCTCCTGCCAGATCGACACGAAGAGGCGGCTCGGGTCGACGTCGTCGCCATCGATGGCGTTCTCGTCGATAATCAGATCGAGCTCGGCCGCCGTGACCACCACGACGCGCGTGGACACCTTCATGCGCTGCAGGATGCCTTGTTCGAGGGCGATCGCCGCCTCGTGGGTGGGGGTGCCGTGCGCGGCGTACACCAGATTGCCGCTGTTCAGCAGCGTGCGGGGGGTGCCGAAACCGAGACTGCGGGCGAGGTCGCGCAGCTCCAGCATCGGCACTTTCTTGGTGCCCCCCACATTTACGCCGCGGAGCAGGGCGATGTGGACGTCGTCTCGGTCCCGGGAAATTCGTGCCATGGCGCAGTATAGCCAGGGCGCGCCTGGGCGTGGGGGACCGGCGAGCTCGACACTGCCACCGGCCGCGGCCGCTGGGAGTGGCTCGTGGATGGAGGCAAGTGACGGTCCCACATGGAGCTAGGCGACCGGGGTCACGAAAAAAGAGTTGTCAGCCTGTTTGCGTTTCCGAGGGACACCGTGTAGCTTATTCACAGCGATGCATGCGCCTCGGCGTATGGACAAGTTCCGACAGCAACGGGCCTGCCAAATCGAGCGGGTCTTTTTTGTTTGCAACGCAGTCACCGAGTGGTGGCGACCGTCGTGAGGTTGATCACGAGTACCAGGTGGTTGGTTCCGTTCTGCATCGGCTCGTCTGTCCGCGTGCTCCGACTGACACCAGCACCAAATCAGAAACAGGAGTAACGCGATGCGTACGACCGGCACTGTCAAGTGGTTCAACGACGCCAAGGGCTTCGGCTTTATCACCCCGGCGAACGGACAGAAGGATTGCTTCGTTCACCATTCTGCCATCCAGGGCGGCGGCTTCAAGTCGCTGACCGAAGGCGAGACCGTTGAGTTCGACATCGTGCAGGGCCAGAAGGGTCCGGCCGCTGAGAACGTTACGCGGATGGGTCGCTAATTCGGGCATTCAGCCCTTTCGTCATGAGTGCTTCGCGTAATACGAATCACGCATGACGACCCGAAGCGCCGTGTGTCCGGACATCTGTCCGCCACACGGCGCTTCGGCGTTGTCCCCTCCCACCGGGAACCACGCATGATTGAGAGCGCACCCGCCGAACGCGCGTTTGATCCGCGCGACACAGCTGCTCGCACTTCGTTCTTGTCTTCACACCGCGCTCAGGCTGTCTGCACGCGCGAGTTTGCCCGTTTGTCCGAAGGACTCGTCGCGGCCACGAAGGTGCTGGCGGTCCAGACCTCCCTCGAACCGCCCACGGTTCGGCTGTCCCCCGATCGTTGCATCGTCCAGCTTGGCCCCGTCGCGCTCACGGTCGCGTGGCTGCGCAACGGCACCGATGTCCCGGCCGCCGGACAGTTGCTCTGCATCGTCTGGCGTGGCGTCATCGCGCCGCGCGGTGAACATGCCCCCGAACGGCGTGGATGGCGGCAGGTGCCGGCCACCCCGCAGTCGGTCTGGGAAGAGACCTGTCTTCCCTCCGCCACCAGCGAAGCCACGTGGCACTGGCATCCGGAGTCGCTGGAGCGCGAAGGTTATGCGTCTCTCGAACTCGCGGGCCGCTGTATCGAACAACTCCGGACGGCTCTCGAGGCGCTCCTGCAGGATGCGCCTATCGACTCCGGTTCCACGACCTAGTACGACGTGCGTATGCTCAAGGAGATTGTATGAAGGAAGACGCCATCGAGTTCGAAGGAGTCGTGTCAGACGTATTGCCCAGCGCGATGTTCCGGGTCGATCTCGAAAACGGACATTCATTGCTGGCCACCATGGCGGGAAAGATGCGCAAGTTCCGCATCCGTATCCTCGCCGGTGACAAGGTCACCGTCGAAGTCTCGCCGTATGACCTGAGCCGCGGCCGCATTACGTTCCGCCACAAGTAGCTCCGTCACGGCCTTGCCGGCGCAGTGTCGATTCGCATGGCGGATTCACACTGCGCGGCAGCCGCTGGACGGCACGGGCGGGCGCATCGCCTCGTGCCACGTCCGCCCCGGTCACACTCGGCTCTCGCCTGCTCATGCGCGCTGTCCGTCTCCGTGCTCCAGGGCACCCCGTCGAAGATGCCGACATCCCGATGCCACCGTGCGGTCCCGGTGACGTCCTCGTGCGTGTCCGCGCCGCCGGCATCTGCCACTCCGATGTGCACTATCGCGCCGGACGGTCGCGCGTCGAACCGCTCCCCCTCACCCTCGGACACGAAGTCGCCGGCGAGATCGCGGCGGTGGGCGAGCACGTGCGCGATCTCCGCGTGGGCGACCCGGTCTGCCTGCACTATCTGGTGATCTGCGGGCACTGCGACGATTGCCGCGCCGGCCGCGAGCAGTTCTGCGCCACCGGCAAGATGCTCGGCCACTTCACCGATGGCGGCTGGGCCGAATACATCGCCGTGCCGGCGCGCAATGCGGTGCCCCTCCCGCCTCGCGTGCCCTTCGCGCAGGGGGCCGTTATGATGTGCTCCTCGGCCACCTCCCTGCATGCCCTCCGCAAAGGCCGCCTCGCGGCGGGCGAGACGGTGCTCGTGGTCGGCGCAGGGGGCTTGGGGATGTCGGCCGTGCAGCTCGCCCGCGCCCTCGGTGCCGCCGACGTGATCGCCGTGGACCGCGACGCTGCGAAGCTGGCGCTGGCCGAACGATTCGGCGCGCGGACGATTCAGGCAGCGGATCTCACCCCCGATGAGGTCGTAGCGCAGGTGCGCGCCATGACGAATGGGCGTGGTGTCGACGTGGCGCTGGAGCTGGTCGGCAAGCCCGTCACCATGCGGACCGCGTTGCAATCTCTCGCGCCGTTGGGGCGCGCGGTCGTGGTCGGCTTGTCCGACATCGACCTGCCGGTCGACACCTATCGCGACCTCATCGG
>NZ_JBILKJ010000064.1:0-15125 GCF_044376735.1 Gemmatimonas sp. | reverse complement strand
GTCGCAACAACCATCCTCGCCGCCGACCCGCTGACCACCGCCGACGTCGCGCGCGTCCTGCGCGGCGTCACCAGCAGCACGGCGCTGCGCCTCGTGCACGACCGTGACGACGACTTCCGAATCTCCGTGGCAGGCGCACAAGAGAAGACCGCACTGCTGCGCAAGGATGGACAGTGGTATCGCCCGCGTGGTACCACACCGACCACGCACATTCTGAAGCTGCCACTCGGCCTCGTCGGCAACATGCGCTACAATCTCGAGCACTCGATTGCCAACGAGTGGCTGTGCGTGCACCTGTTGGGCGCACTCGGATTCGATGTGGCGCACGTCGAGATGGCATCATTCGAGGACGACGTCAGCACCGAACGTGCGCTCGTGGTAGAACGATTCGATCGCCAGTGGACCGATGGGGAACGCGGATTGATTCGCCTGCCGCAGGAAGATCTGTGTCAGGCCACCGGCACCGCGCCGGACAGGAAGTACGAGAGTGATGGCGGCCCAGGCATTCGCACCATCGTACCACTGCTGAAACGTGGAGTCGCCCCGGCCGACGACGTTCGCACGTTGGTCCTTTCCCAACTCGCGTTCTGGCTGCTGGCGGCCATCGATGGCCATGCGAAGAACTTCTCGCTCTTCCTGCGCCGCGACGGATACCTGCTCACGCCGATCTACGATGTGCTGTCGGCCTGGCCGATCATCGGCGTCGGCCCCAACCACCTGCCAATGCGGAAGGCGAAGCTCGCGATGGGCGTCCGGTGCAAGAACGCCCACTACGAGATCGATCGCATTCTCACGCGACACTGGCGGTGTGTGGCCGAACAGAGCGAGGTCCCGTTCAGCGAGCTGGTGAGCCTCGCGGAACGTGTGCCCGGCGCGATCGCTCAGGTGAGCACGATATTGCCGGTCGACTTTCCGGAACAGGTGTGGCACGCGGTGACGAATGGATTGCGCACCAATCTGGATCGCTTCTCTCGGGGGATGGGCGTGCCGTAGTCGCGCGCACCATGACAGAGGCTGCCATACGCTGCCGGGTTGATAGCGACCGGCTCGCGCGTTCGGTAACCGACGGACCGAAGGCGTGGCCGCGCCAGCGGTGAAACAGTTGTGCCGGTTGGGTGATGGTGGTAGCCTCATCCCGACCAACCTTCCCCTCCCCGGCCCCCCCAGTTATCAAGCTGCTTTCAATTCTCTCCGTGGCCACCCTCGCGGCGCTCGCGCCGGTCGTTGCCACCGCCCAACCCACCATTCCCGGCCTGTACGTGACCGGTGTCGATGCTTTGGGCAACCGCTTGGGCGCCGAATCCATCGATCCGCATTGGCAGATCGTGAGCGGCACCACGCTTTTGAACGCCCTCGTCGTGAAGAGCACCGCGGGCACCTGCCAGCTGGACGTCACGTGGCTCGCGCCGACCGGACAGGCGTGCTGGATCTGGCAGAAGGGCGACGGCACGCCGGTCAACACGACACTGCGATTCCGCACGACGTTCGACCTGACTGGTTTTGACTTTACCACCGCTTCGGTCAACGGCTCGTGGGCCACGGACAACACCGGCATCAACGTGTATCTGAACGGCAACGCCACCGGCAACACGATTCCGGGCACCAACACGAGCAACTTCGGCGCGCTGACGCTGTTCTCGATCGCCAGCGGGTTCCAGGCCGGCGTGAACACGCTGGACTTCGAAGTGCAGGACGTCGGTAGCGTCGGCGGCTTCCTCGTACAGACGATTTATGGTAACGCGACGCCGTCGACCGTCGTGCCGGAGCCCGGCACCTACGCGCTCATGGGCGCTGGCTTGCTCGCGCTTGGCGTGGTGGCCCGTCGTCGTCGCGTGTGATGCGCGTGTGATTCTTGGCACACTATGCCCGAAACAAGACAGCCCGCCATCACTGGCGGGCTGTCTTGTTTTCACGGCCACGACATCGTAGACCTACCGCTTTGGAAACCGATCGAAGAAATCGAACATCGCCACGAAGTTGGGCTCCACCACATTGGTGTGATTGCCGCCAGGCACCTCGACGTACTGTACGTCGGCGCCGACGGTCTTCAGCGCCGCCACCATCATGCGTGACCCGAGTACCGGCACCGTAGGATCGGCATCGCCGTGCACCACGAACTGCGGAATGGCGCCGATGGTCTTGGCGGTGGATGCCACACCAAAGCCCGCGAACACCCCAAGCGCCGACCACTGGGTCGGCGTTTTTGCGGCAATCGCCCACGTCCCGATCGCGCCCATCGAGTGGCCCATGAGATACACGCGGCTGCCGTCGACCGCATACTGTTTGCGCACCGCCGCCAGCACCTCCAGCACGTCCTGCTCACTCAATGTGCGCGCACGCGTGGCGGCAGGATCATTCCCGCCACTCAGTGCCACGCCGTAGCCGCCGTCCACCCGATAGCCCAACGGGGCGGCAATGATATACCCGCGCTGCTCGGCGAGCTTCGGCAACGTGCCGCCGTACGATTCGAAGAACGAGTCTTCCGTCGCGCCCAGTCCGTGCAGCGCGATCACGAGCGGCAGCGGCTTGCGCGCGGAGTATGCGGTCGG
This sequence comes from Gemmatimonas sp., assembly GCF_044376735.1. Classification (GTDB taxonomy): domain Bacteria; phylum Gemmatimonadota; class Gemmatimonadetes; order Gemmatimonadales; family Gemmatimonadaceae; genus Gemmatimonas. Next base: position 12,576 of record NZ_JBILKJ010000064.1, on the reverse strand, counting down.
CACGTACAAGCGATACGGCATGATCTCGTCGGCCGCGTCGAGCCGGTAGTGCCGCTTGAGATCACCGGTCTTGCCAAGCCACGGATCCTTCTTCGCCGATACGGACGTGAGCAGCGACTCCGCCGCCGCGAAATCACGGGCCGCGTTGAACGTACCGAGGGCGATGCGGCTGGCGTTCACGTTGCGCATGCGGTCGATGGGAAAGAGCAAGTCCGACCGCAGCGGCTCCGCCGCTCTGGCCGCCGCGGTTTCCAGGCGCTGGACCGAGGCGTCGAGCCCGTTGCGCACGACAACGCTCACACTGGCCGTGCCGAGCGCGCGGGCGCTGTCTGCCATGTCGACGGTCACGACATACGACCCGTTGGGGACATCGCGCAGATTGGCGCTGATGGCGAACGGTGCATCACGCAGGTCGCGTGGGACCCCGTCGAACACACCGAGCTCTTTCACCAGCACCAGCGGGGCGCGTGGATTCGCGGCGTCGCGCTGGCGCAGGGCCACGCGTGCCGTGAGCGGGCGCTCCAGCGCGATCAGCGGCGAGAAGCTCTGCTCGAGGCGCATCGTCCACGGGCGCGCCGGGTCGATGATCAAGCGGTCCGAACGTACCAGCAGCGCGCTGGCGAACTCCGCCTCCGGCGTCCATGCGCGCTTCTGCAAGAGCGCGATCGAATGGGCGTACAGCCGCCGCAGCTCCGAGGTGCGGCCGAGCTTCGCCGCGCTGGCGATGAGCATGTCGAGTGAGTCGACCTGCGCTTTGAGCTCACCCGTGGGCTTGGCGGTGTTCTTGAGTGTGGAGTGCGTGACGCTGAGGGAGAGAATGCCCGTTTGGGCCTGGGCGTGAATCGGCGCCGGCGCGACGCCAACGAGCAGGGCGGCAAGCGGGGCCACGAGCAAGCGCGGCGGCCGCGCGAAGAACGGCGATGTGTGCATGAGGTGAAGGTGCACGCGGCACCGCGCGCCCGTCCAGCGCTGGCGACGAGGCCGGCCCACGTCTTGAGACCGCCCACGACGTAGAACATCCACAACGGCAGCAGCCTGCTGGCGCGTAACGGTGCCTTCACCACGACGCCCGTGTGCCAACAAGCATGCCGTATCCCGTGATCCGCTGACCGGAGACGCCGTAGGTCACGCACAGGAGCGTTGGCGCATCTAGCAACCGCATTCCGACGGTGGCCGTCATCCACGCCGTACTGCCGAGCACGAAGTGCTGGAGAATGCCGTCCGGCACATCCACGACCTACTCCGATCTCGATCGCCCCGCCCGTCGTTCCGCGAAGCCGTGACCGTATGGCCACCGTGCGTTGATGTGTCCGTTACGTGCTCGAGATATCGTCCGGACTTACACTCAACCCACACTGACATGCGTACGCTCGCCCTTTCGGTCCTTGCCTTGTGCGTCGTCGCGTGCAGCGACGATAGCACGGCCCCTGCCGCCGCAATCACCTACCCGCTTAAAGCCGTCGATGCCGCGCCGACGACCTGGGGCACACTCAGCGGTGTGACGATCGCCGGTGGATACGGCTCGGCAGTCGCGTTGGATCCCACGGACCCGGCCGTGTTCTGGATCATGACCGACCGTGGTCCGAACACCACGACGCCAGTGGCCAACCGTCTCCTGTTCCCGCTCCCCAACTTCACGCCCGTGCTGGCCAAGTTCCGGTTGAGTGGTGACTCGCTGCGCCGCGTGTCGACGATCGAACTGAAGAACGCGGCCGGCGTGAACATCAGTGGTCGCCCCAATCCGGCAGGCGTCGGCGCGACAGGGGAAACCGGTATCGATGTGACTGGCGCGACCATTTCCACCGATCCTGATGGCTTGGATTCGGAGGGATTGGCCGTGGCGAGCAACGGCAGCTTCTGGGTATCCGATGAGTACGGCCCGCATATCGTGCACTTCGACGCGAGTGGCCGCACGCTCGAGCGCATCAACCCGTTCGGCAACGGCACCGGCGGCCGGCGGCTCCCCGCGGTGCTTGCCCTGCGTCGTCCCAATCGCGGCATGGAAGGACTGGCCATCACCCCCGATGGCCGAACGCTCGTGGGCGCCATGCAGTCGCCGCTCGACAATCCGTCCGCCGCTATCGGCCGCGCCAGTACCGCGTACCGCATTATCACGTTCGACATCGCCTCCGGTGCCACGAAGACGTTCGTGTATGAGGCCGATGCGGTCGGCAATCTCATCAGCGAGATCACAGCGATTTCCGCAACGTCGTTTCTGGTGATTGAGCGTGACGGCCTTTTTCAAGGCGGCTCGCCGGTCTCGACATCCAAGCGCGTCTATCGCATCGACCTCGCGAATGCCACGGACGTCAGTGACCCGGCGAATGCGAGCACCGGTAAGCTTTTCGGCGGCAAAGTCCTCGAAGCGCTGACCCCAGCCGAGCGCGCGTCGAACGCCATTACGCCGGTATCGAAGTCGTTGGTGTATGACCTGCTCACGCTCCCCGGCGGCTATCCGCACGACAAGCTGGAAGGCGTGACGCTGATCGGGAAGGATCTGCTGGTGGTCTCCAACGACGACGACTTTGGCGTTGTGGACGGTGGGTCTTCCAACTTCGTGTCGAAGATTCTTCCGGCGACCCAGCTCCGTGATCGCGTGGTGCTGTACTTCATCCGGCTCAGCACGCCGCTGCGGTAGCGGTGTAAACAGCGGCAGCCGCACCGGTGGCTGCCGCTTCCGCTTGCCGCCTGGGGCGACACAGGCCGGAAACCACCACGCCGGAGCACAAGGCGTTCGCGGCCGCTCGCCTAGCGGCCGGTGCCGAGATGCTGCGCGATCTCTGGTACACGGCGTGGGTCACCAGCGCCGCACCGTAACGGAGGCCGTTAGGCCGTCACCGGCCGCGCCTTCGGCAGCCGACGGCGACGTCGTGCGTGGATCGAGGTGAAAGCGGCGGCGTAGAGGCAGCAGGCGATCCAGCGCAGCGCAGCGGTGCGTGGGCCGTCAACGGTGGCCGTCGCCGCACTCAGGATTACTCCGTCCCAGCGCACCACCGGGTTGAGCAGCAGGAGCTCCTGCGCACCGGCGCCCGCACCGGTCACCGTCGCGCGCAGGTAGCCATCGTGTGGCTCGGCCACGGCGCGCGCGATGGTGACGCCGAGCGAGTCGCTGACGAGGGCGGCTCGCGGCGCGCCGCCCTGTCCGATGAACTCGACGCGACCGACCGGTCCGCGTACACGCACTTCGAGCGTATCGCCGAAGACGCGCTGCGACAAGAACGTGAGAGGCGAGTGCCCACCGGCGCCATGCACCCCGATCGTGCGGCCGGCGCGGATCGCCGCGCGCACGGCGTCCGTGCTGCCGGTTGGCGTGTGCACCAGCGTCCAGTTCACACCGGTCTCATCGGCGCCCTCAATATTGTGCGAGTCATCGCTCGCCACCGCCCACAGCGCACGCCCCGACGAGAGGGCGGCATCCCACTCTGTCGTGGCCGGGGGCACGAAGCGGTTGAGCACCTCGAGTGCGTCGTAACCCGAAAGCTGGCGCAGGTCGGCGACGGAATGTCCGCCGCGTAGGGCCGGATGCGCCAGCACCACGACGGCGCCCGTGAGCCCGAGTCGATTGATGATGTCCTGCTTGTGATGCACCGTCTGGCCCAACGGATAGTCGCGCCAGACCACGGCATCACCGCCGATCGCGAGGCGATGCGCCTTCTGCACGTTCCAGCCATGCTCGTAGACCGGGAACGTACCGGTGCGCGCGACCGCCGACATCGAGTGGTAATTGGAGATTCCCACGATGTCGTAGCGCATGTCAGCGTACGCGTCGGCCACCGCTTCAGCGGTCTGGCCGCCCTTGGTGACGCCACCCCACGCTGCGGAATGCGCGTGGAAGCTGGCTTTCTGCCAACGACCGGTGGCCTGAAGATCGCCGTAGGGGTTGTACCAGCGCGAGCCAACGAAGGGCCGCGACTCGGCGAACTGGTACAGGGGGGCGGTGGCGTAGAGCAGCGAGACAAGGAGGAGCAGCGCCAGCAGCCCCGTCAGTGCGTTGGACGCACACCACCAACCGCCGCGGATCAACAGGGATGTCATCGCATGGGCTGCGCGCATCGATCTCCATCGCTCAGGGTCCCGCATCTTCACCATTCGTGATGCGGTCGCCAAGCATCCGTGCACAGCTGTGACAGGCCGTGACCGGATTGTCGCGCAGGGATCACTGCGCGCGGAGGGTGGCTACTGTGGCGGGCCGGCGCTGAAGCGCTTCAGCTCCATCGTGAGCGTGGCAATGCTCACCTTCGCGCGCACCTTGAGTGGGAGGTGTCGCGCATCGTTCGAGAACCACACCTCGGCCTCGCCGCCCTCACTGAAGAGACCCTTCGTACGAATGATCGGCTTGACCACCACGGCGTCGAACTCGCCGGCCGGCACCGTGATGCGTTCCGTGCGCAGCACCCGCACCGTGACCGGATTGCCATCGCGCTTGTAGTAGCGCGCCGCCGTATACTCGTCGCCCACTTTGAGGGGCAACGTCCGGATGAAGTAGAGAAACGACACGTCGTCGAGCGGCAAGGCCGAGGCCAGCGTCCCGCTGTCCGCGGGATTCTCGAGGCTCACGAATCGCAACGCCTCGGGGAAGAACTCGTACGTGCGCTCCTTCCGGTATCCGGTCTGATCGAGCTTCTGCTCGAACCGATGCGAGAACAGCTGGCGCGCATCGAGCCACGAGCGTTGCGCGTCGTTGATCTTGAACACCGTGATGCCGCCCTTCGTACGAAACGACAGGCGATAGGCCGGGTTGCCGCGCAGCGTATCGAGCGCTTCGACGCGTAGCGACGCCGTCCCGTTGCCGCGAATCAGAAACCACTCGGCCTGCAGCCCGAAGTCGAACGACTCGCCGACTCGGAAGGGCACGGCGGCGAATGCGGCACGTTCGCGGGTGGTGCTCGCGGGCTCGACGGCGTTCTGCGCCGCGCCGAGGCCCGGTAGCAGGAGGAGGGAGCAGGCGCCAACTATCAGCGCGCGGAGCAGTGAGAAAGGCCGGAGTCGTCGCACGCTGCATGATAGGCAGGTGGCATGCCGCAGGTTCCGCTCGTTGCACGATCGAGACGATTGGGCTCGGGGCGCCGTGCCCCCCACCGGGCGGTACGGCGCTCTAAGTTATGTCGGCTGCCGACGCCCTCCACCTCCCGGCCACATTCGACTCTTCCATTCGATGCTTCGACTTCCGCTCGCCCTCGTGCTGGTGACCGTCGTGTCCGGCCCCGCGCTCGCCCAACGGCCAGTAGCCGCCCGACCGGTCGCGTCGTCCGTCGCCCCGCTCGACTCGTTGATGGTGGCATCGATGCGGTTCCGCTCCGTCGGGCCCACGCGCGGCGGACGGTCCACCGCGATCGCGGGGATTCCGTCGCAGCCCCACACCTTCCTGTCGGGATCGACCGGTGGTGGGGTGTGGCGCACCGATGATGCGGGCCAGAGCTGGCGCAACATCAGCGACGGGTACTTCGGTGGCGTGATCGGCGCCGTGCGCGTGGCCGATGCCGATCCCAACGTCATCTATGTCGGGACCGGGTCGCAGGATGTGCGCGGCAACTCCAGCACGGGGCGCGGCGCATGGAAGTCCACCGACGGCGGTAAGCGCTGGACCTTCATCGGCCTGGGCGAGACCGGGGCGATCGGCCGCATCGCCGTACACCCGACCAATCCCGATCTCGTGTACATGTCCGCCCTCGGCCATCCGTTCGGCCGCAACCGCGAGCGTGGGATCTACCGCTCGCGCGACGGGGGGACGTCGTGGCAGCAGGTGCTCTTCCTGAACGACTCCACCGGGGCGTCCGACCTCGTGATGGATCCCCGCAATCCGCGCATCCTGTACGCCGCGTTCTGGCGCGGCGAGCGCAAGCCGTGGACGATGATTTCCGGCAGCAGTGAGGGCGGCATCTGGAAGTCCACCGATGCCGGTGACACGTGGACGAAGCTGGGCGGCGGGCTCCCCACCGGACTCACGGGCAAGATCGGGCTCACCGTGAGCCCCGCCAATCCGGAGCGCGTGTGGGCGATCATCGAAGCGGAGCCGCTGGGCGGCTTGTACCGGTCCGATGACGGCGGCGCCACCTGGGCGCGGGTGAACGACGAGAACCGCATCCGTCAGCGTGCGTGGTACTACTACCGGCTCGTGGCCGACCCGGTGGACGAGCACACGGTGTGGATCATGAGCGTGCAACTGCATCGCTCCATCGATGGCGGCAAGACACTCGAGGCGGTGGCCGTGCCGCACGGGGATACGCACGACCTGTGGATCAATCCGGCGCAGCCCAAGATCATGGCGCTCTCCGACGACGGCGGGTCGGTGGTCTCGCTCAACGGCGGCCGGTCGTGGAGCTCGATGAACGTGATGCCCACGGCCGAGCTCTACGAAGTGGTCGTGGATAACGCGTTCCCGTACCGACTGTACGGATCGCAGCAGGACAACACGTCGATCAGCGTGCCCTCGGCCAGCGGCCCCAACGATCTGCATCCGCTCGCCGGCTGGCGCTACGCCAGCGGCTGCGAAACCGGCCCCGTGTCGTTGCATCCCGACCATCCCGGGGTGATCTGGGGCGGCTGCTATGGCGGCGCCATCAATCGCTGGGATCTGACCACCGGTGAGCGGCGCAACGTGAACCTGTATCCGCAGCAGCTCGTGGGGCAGGCGGCAAAGGATGTGCGCTACCGCTTCCAGTGGGTCGCACCGATCCTCGTATCGCGGCACGATCCCGAGGTGGTCTACCACGCGTCGCAGTTCGTGCATCGCACGCGCGACGGCGGCATGCGCTGGGAAACCATCAGCCCCGACCTGACCACGAACGACCCGGTCACGCAGCAGCCCGCCGGCGGTCCGATCAACTACGACGGCACCGGCGTCGAGATGTACAACACGGTGTTCGCGCTGGCCGAAGACCCCAAAGATCCCGCCATCCTGTGGGCGGGGAGCGACGACGGACGTCTGCACCTCACGCGCGATGGCGGTCGCCGCTGGCAGAATGTCACGCCCACCGGTATGCCGCCGCGCGCCACCGTGAACCGGATCGATGTGTCGGTGCACGTGCCGGGTCGTGCCTACGTCACGGCGCACCGCTACCGGTTGGACGACTGGGCACCGTACGTGTGGCGCACCGACGACTACGGCGCCACGTGGACGCGCATTGCCGATGGCACCAACGGCATTCCGGCCACCACGCCGGTGCGGGTGGTGCGTGAGGATCGCGTGCGCGCCGGCCTGCTGTATGCCGGCACCGAGTTCGGGATGTACGTGTCGCTGGACAACGGCGCGCGCTGGCAGCCGTTCCAGCGCAACCTGCCCATCGTGCCGGTCACCGACGTGGCGCTCACGAACGACGACCTCGTGCTGTCCACGCAGGGGCGCAGCTTCTGGATCCTCGACGACATCACGCCGCTGCGGCAGCTGGCAGCGGCGCGCCCCGACGGCGCCGTGCATCTGTTCGCCCCGCGCACCGCCACCCGGGCGGAGCTGGGGAGCGCCGGGGGCGCCGGCGGGGTGGAGGCGCCGCTCGATCCGTACCCGGCCGGCGCGCTGCTGCACTACTGGCTGCGGGACGCGGCATCAGGCCCGCTCACCCTCGAGGTGCGCGACGCGGCGGGGCGTGTGGTGCGGGCCTTCACCTCGGACACCGCGGTGGCACGCACGCGTCAGCTCCCGGCGCTCTCCACCGCCGCCGGTGCACACCGGGTGACGTGGGACCTCACCTATGCGCCTCCCGTTCCGGCCAAGGGGCAGCTGCTGTGGGGATACAGTGGCGGAGTGAAGGCCCCGCCGGGACGCTACACCGTGCGGCTCACGCAGGGAACTACCCTGCAGGAGCAGGGGCTGACGGTGCGCGGCGACCCGCGTCTGCGCACCACGGCGGAGGCGTACGACCTGCAGTTCCGCACCGCGATGGCCGTGCGCGACACCATGACGGTGGTGAACGACGCGGTCGCGACGCTGCGCGCGGTCCGCGAGCAGGCGCGCGCCGCGCTCGCCCAGGCGGATCGTGCCGGTGCCCGCGAGGCGGTGCAGCCCGGCACGGACGCGCTGGTGGCCAAGGGAGACGCGATCGAAGGGCGGCTCACCGATCCGCGCCACAAGGTGGGCTACGACATTCTCCGCTTCGGCGGTCGCCTCGACAATCAGCTCAACGAGCTGTACGGCAACCTCACCGGGACCGGTGGCTACATCAACGGCGGCGCCGACGCCGCACCCACGATGGGCGCGCTCGAACGCACCGCCACCCTCACGCAGGAATGGAACGCGATCGCCGCCGAACTGCGCACGTATCTGGAGAAGGACGTGAGCGCCTTCAACGCCGCTATCGCGAAGCTGGGACTCGCGCCGGTGGTGGTGCCGCGCACCGTGCTCAAGTAGCGGGCGCCCGTGCGGCCACGCACGCCTGGATAGCCAGTGTTGTCGACTGATCGCCCGTCAGTCCCTGCCCATCGTGGGAAGAACGAGTGTGATGGCATCGCGTGGGGAGTACTGCTGCACGGCCTTTCGAATCGCGAACGGCCAGCGTAGCAGCCCCCACACGCCGATGGCCAACAACGGGAGTCCGAACCACCCGAACAGATTGTGGATCCGAATAGTCTCCTCAAAGGTGATCGCGTCACTCCGTTGGAGATAACCATTCATCGAGTCAACAATGCGCCGCTGTTGGTCGCCGTCCACGTTGCTCGAGAAGCCAAGGAGCGACAATTGCCGATCGCCACTGATGGCATAGGCGCCGGAGACAATGATGCCTCGACTTGTTGTTCCTCGACGCGTGAGAATGTCGGCCCGCTCCACGTTGGACAGCGTTTTCGACATCGTGAGCAGCCCCCAGAAATGCTCCCGGTTCACCGTCACGGTTACCTGATCAGCGGCACGCCGATTGGCAGACACTCGCACGGTGTACCATCCGAAGTACACAAAGGCGCCGCCGACGCCGCCGTATACAAGCAGGGAAAAGAAGGGCTTCACGAACCCGTCGAGGAACACCTTGAGCAGTCCGCCAAATGCAACGTTGGACTGGAGTACGCGTTCAAGATCGGTCATGGGCGGACACCTCGTGTGATCGTTGGGTTCCCGCGCGGCGCGTAAAGAGGCAAGCTACCGGGAATGCCGACGCAAAATGGCGCAGATGGTCGCACGCACTCCGCGGTGAGCCGGCGGCGTGGAAGCAATCCCGCGCCGACGAAGCGCTGCCTATAACGGGGACGTCCGGCACCGCGCCGCCAAGAGGCCGGTGGCCGCGCTCAGGTCCAGGTCGGCCACCAGCAGACCGGGAAGCCCGTACGGTTGTGCGCACTGCAGGGAGCCGTCCGGCCGGGCCACGGCCGATGTCGTCGGAGAGCCGTCGCTCGCACAGTTGACTGACGCGAAGTAGCACGTGTTCTCCGCGGCCCGACACAGGATCGCCTTCTCGTGAAACGAGTTCGCGGGATCGCCAAACATGGTCGGGCGATACCCGCCGGGTTCGGCTTGGCTCGCGTGTGGATGAAACACGACCTGCGCGCCACGGCGCACCGCCCATCGCACCGTCTCGGGGTAGCGCCACCCCTCATGGCAGATCACAACGCCAAAAGTCAGCGGACCCGCCGTGAACACGCCGCGTTCCGTCCCGAAAGCCGGATACTGCCGTTCCTCGGACGGATCGAGCTGCCCTTTGTCCTGCCAGCCCGCGATCGTGCCATCCGCATTGATCACGCACGCCGTGATCTGCAAGCCGCGCTCGGTGAGCCGCTCGGTACCAAGAATCACGGTGACCCCCGCCGCCTTGGCGGCCTCTGCCACCGTGACCCAGGCCTGCTCGAGGAACAGCGGGTCGGGCGCCGGGAGCTTCGTGTCCGGCCACCGATACCCCGGGATGAAGCATTCCGGAAAGCACAGCACGCGGGCCTGCTGTCGGCCGGCCTCGCGGATCGCCGCCGTGGCGAACTGGACCGACTCTGACGGGGTGGTCGGCTCGCGGAGATTGGCGAGGGCGATCCGCACGGTGCTCATGGCATACTCCAGGGCAAGAGAGAGCTGCACGTTGAAAATGCGCCGACCTTCCTAAAGACCGCGCCGACCGGCACCCCCCTTGGCGCGGCCGCTAAGAACACCGTCTTCGCCTGCATCAAGGTCGCGATTCCGGGGAACGGCAAGCTGCAGAACATCTACCTCTATGTGCTCAACAACGAGTACCCGTACTCGATCGGCTGCTTCCGGGTCTTGAGGCTGACCCGGTGCGGCGTCATGGCGTGGGGCGTTCCGCTCAAGCTCCACACCCTTCGCCCATTAAGGACTAGAGGCGCCCCGAGCGCATGGCTTCCTCAACCCAGGTAGCGTACTCCGCCTGCATGCAGGTGGCACACGGTCGGTAGCCCGCCGCGATTGCCGTCGCCTCGTCGGCGAAGAAGACCCGATGCTTCGCATATCCCGTGGGGAGCGAGCCGACCGCGCTCCGACAGTCGAGGCGCCCATAGATCTTCCGCCGGCGGTTCCCGCCAAGTGTACCCGGTACTGCACTCAGCACTTCCTGTCCGTCCGGGCCGATCAGCGTGTAGCGTTTTTCGGTCATGGCTTAAACATAGGACAGTGCTCGCGCGGTCGGCCGTCATGCCGTATAATCCGCTCCCCCGAATCGAATCCCCCATCGCTCTGACATCCCATGGCGGCCAGTCCCGATCACCGACCGCGGGTGGCAGCCCAGCGCCGCGAGTCGATGCGTGCGCGGCTGCTGGATGCCGGGCTGGCCACCATCGTCGCGCACGGCGTGGCCGGCACCTCGATCGACGAGATCATCTCGGCGGCACAGGTGTCCCGGGGCACCTTTTATAAGTACTTCGATTCGGTGACCGGTCTGGCCAGCCAGTTGGCGCAGGCACTCGCCCACGAACTCGGCATGGTGTTGGACCCGCTGGTCACCGAAGAGGCCGATCCGGCGCTGCGGGTGGCCGTCGGCTCCCGGATGATGCTGCACTTTGTCCGGCAGCATCCGATCATCGGCGGCCTGATCGTCAAGAGCGGGTGGCCCGATGTCGATGAGTCGCATCTGTTCTTTGCGCTCGTCCGGCGTGACATCGCGTCGGGGATCCGCCTCAAGCGGTTCGAGCCGATGCCGCTCGACGTGGCCGTGAACATGGTGGCCGGGGTGATGTTGGGCGGCATGCAGTCGATGGTGGCCGGCGCGGCCCGGAGCTACCCGGAGCAGGCGACGCTGCGGCTGCTGCGGGGGCTCGGGGTGAGTGCGGCCGAGGCCGCCCGCCTGAGCGCGACCCGACTCCCCCGCCCCGTGCTTCCCCACGAGGGAATTGTCGCCCGGGCGATCACGCCGCTGGCGGCGCACGGGGCCGCGCACGGGGCCGCGCCGCCCGATCCCTGAGCGCCGACGCTGGGTGATCTCAAAATATACATCTTGTCAAAATGACAATATGTATGTTATGATGGGGACTGTCAGGCATCCCGCCTGGCTCACCTCCGGAGATCACGCATGTTCCTCCCGTTCAATGTCAGGGCCTGGCTGCCGATCGCGGCCCTCGCCCTGGCGCCGCAGGCCCTTGTCACCGAGCCCCCGCCCCAACTGCACCCAGAGCGCGGCGCCGAGATCGGTGCGCGCTATCAGGCCTGGCTCAGCCCGCACCAGGAAGGCGGCGACGAGCAGGACACGCCGCGGATGGTGCCGCGGCAGTTCCGCTCCACCACCCCGTCGCTGAACCGCGACCAGCGCAAGTCCTCCGGACATGGCGTCCTTCGCTTCACCAAAGATCTCAGCCGCGCCTATATCGACGTGCGCATCGCGGGCATCGATCCCGCGTCGATCACGATGTTTCACATCCACTGCGGCAAGCCCGGGATGCTGGGGCCGATCCTGGTGGACCTGGCACTCAAGAACGACCTCCCGAAGGCCTTCGCCGACAACGGGCTCACCGCCGAGATCCGCAACGACGATCTGGTGGCCGTGGTCAAAGACAGCCATGGAGCGACCGGGTTCCTGACCAAAGGCTGCCCGATTCTCGTCAGCAACCCGATGGACCGTGTCAAGACGATCGCCGGCATGGCGACGCTGGCGCGCGAAGGCGAGCTGTACTTCAACCTGCACACGACCAGCCAGAACTATTTCGGCGACATTCGTGGGCAACTGGAAGTGATGAAGGACTGATGGATGCACCGTTCACACCCAGCCCGGATATGCGCTGGGACGGCGCCCGGGCTCACATCCTTTTTTCGCTGATCGCGCTGATCGTGGCCCTCGCCATGTTCGCGGCGGCGTCAGGCTCCGGAAATCCCGCCACGCTGCAGCCGCTGCCGGATTGGGTCAACACCGGTTCGAATGTGCTCTGCGTGATCATCGGTATCCTGGTGCTGCTCCCGCGGACCCGTGCGCGCGCCAGCCTTGCCGCGGGCATCAACATGGTGGTGTCCATGATCACCAACTACGTGGTCGATGGGCCAGCGTACTTCCTGAAGGTGTTGCCGTTCAACGCGATCACCCTGATCCTCGCGCTCGCGCTCGCCTGGCGTTACCGCGCCGACCACCGCGGTTGAACCGCCGGGTCGTAGGCCGTCCCTGACCTCCGGCGCAGCGCCTGTGCGCGCAGCCGTTGCGCCATCGGGTCACTTCCCTCTGACCGTATGGA
>NZ_JBILKJ010000183.1:0-4773 GCF_044376735.1 Gemmatimonas sp. | reverse complement strand
CGGCTGCGGGTCACCTGCCGGAAGTCGCGGTTGTATCACTCGGATGCGGTGGCGGAGCGCGTGGCGCGCGGGATTACGAACAGCATCCCGGGTTCGCAGGCGCTCGGTCGGGCGAAGGATGACGAGGACGACGACGATGGCAACACGCAGCTGATCGTGGTGCGCTTCGATCACGACCGGTGCACCATCAGCGCCGATAGCTCGGGGGCACTGCTGCACCGGCGCGGTTGGCGTCAGGCGATCGCGAAGGCGCCGTTGCGGGAGACGCTGGCGGCGGCGATGCTGGCGGCCTGCGACTGGAATGGCGAGGTCCCGCTGGTGGACCCGTTCTGTGGCTCGGGCACCATTGGCATCGAGGCGGCGCTGCGGGTGCGGCGCATGGCGCCGGGCCTTGGGCGTGCGTTCGCGATGGAGCAGTGGCCCGGCGCTGACGCACCGATGCAGGCGCGGGTGCGTGCGGCGGCAGCGGCGGAGCAGTTGCCGTCGGTGGGGATACCGATCGTGCTGCGCGATCGTGACGCCGGCGCCTGCAAGGCGGCCGTGGCCAATGCCGAACGGGCGGGCGTGCTGCAGGATCTCGTGATCGAGCAGGGTCCGTTGTCGGACACGTCGCTGGACGCGATCGGCCCGGCCGGACTGGTGCTGACCAACCCGCCGTACGGACTGCGCATCAGCGATGGCGCGGATCTGCGATCGCTGTACGCCCGGCTCGGCGATGTCGTGCGAGCCGGCGGTCGTGGATGGCAGCTCGGGATGCTGGTGCCCGACCGCGTGCTGGCGGCGCAGACGCGCCTCGCGTTCGATGCCGTGTTGCGCACGGCGAACGGTGGACTGCCGGTCGAGGTGTTGGTGTCGCGCCCGTAGTCGTGCACGCGCGACACCGCCGGATACTCACACGCGGAAGGTGTCCGGGCGCCACGTCTTGATCTGGGCTTTGATCTCCTTGCCCTTGAGCGCCGGATTCTTGATGACCATCTCGACCATCGACGGCAGCTCGGCATCGCTCGCGAAGCGCAGCGCGATGTAGTGGCGCGGCGAAAATGCAGCCTGTGCCCGCGCGGCGAGATCGGCCGGCAGCAGGCGGGCATAGCGGAGCTGCTCTTCGAGGCGGATCAGGCGATCCTGCGCGCGGAGCGGCGAGAGGCGCGCCACGGTGACCACACCGAAGATGGCGAGCGCTCCGACCATCATGTAGGCGGTGTCGGCGCCAGGGTTGGAAATCAGGCGTTTGATGCTCCAGCCCACGTAGATCAGCGCCAGCGGACTGGTGAAGAAGTGATACGCGGGCATGTACTTCGCGTGGTTGGCAAAGCTCTGCGGTTGGTCAGCCATGGTGGTATGGATCGGTGAAGGAGTCGATCAGTGCAGTGGCTGTGGCGAGTCGTTGCTCCCACGTGCCCTGCACAACGGTAACCGGCGCGCCGAATCGCGCCAGCGTGTCGCGAAAGAGGGCCTGCACCTCGTGGCGCCGATCTTCGCGGTCGCGGACGCCGTCGGCGATCCACGGCACGTCGATGTCGAGCAGCAGGTACTGCGTGGCGCGGCGCGCGATGGCCGCCTGCTCGATGAACTCCGGGCAGCGACCGAAGTAGTGATGGCAGTACACGACGGTGCTGACCAGGTCCGTGTCCTGCAGCAGCAGCGTGTCGCCGCGCGCGATGGCCGACGCGATGTGCGTGTCTTCCAGGGCCATCTGCCCCTTGGCGATGGGGCCATGGTCGCGGAAATCGAGCGGCGCCCCCTTGGCGGCGGCGTAGTCGCGCACGAACTCCGGCACGCAGGCCACGCCGTAGTGCGCGGCCAGCTGCGCACCGAGGGTGGTCTTGCCCACCGACTCCGAGCCGGTCAGGACGACGCGGGTGAGTGTGCGCATCGGGTGGCCGGTCATGTCGCGAGGCGCGTCCGCGCCGCCGATCGATGCCAGTGCACCGAGCCGATGATGGCGAGCACGAGAAACACGGTGTAGAGCATCGCGGTGAGTGGGAGTTGCCGGTTGATGAACAGGCCGATGTAGACCACATCGACGGCGATCCAGAGCAGCCAGTGCTCGAGCAGCTTGCGCGTCATCATGTACTGCGCGACCAGACTGACTGAGACGAGCGCGGCGTCGAGCCACGGCAGCGCAGCACCGGGGAGGCGTCGCGTGATGGTGGCCAAGGTAACCCATGAGACGAGTGCGATGCCGGCCAGCAGCAGCGCCGTGCGCCGCCCCGTGCGCGACACGACCACGGCGTCGCGACTCGGTCCGCCGCGCAACCAGTGCCACCAGCCGTACAGCGACAACACGAGATACACCACCTGCAACCCCGTGTCCGAGTACAGGCCGGTGCGGGCGAACACCACGCTGTAGAACCCGGCGTTGAGCACGCCGAGTGGCCAGCTCCAGATGTTCTCACGCGTGACGAGCCACACGTTCAGCACACCCGTGATGAACCCGAGGAGCTCCGCGCAGGAGCTCCCGTGCGCGTTGAGCCACGCGCAGAAATCGGAAAGGAGGTGGAGCGCCGTACTGGTCATCACGGCCAAAGCTAATTAGGGTTCACCGCACATGACCGGGGTGCCAGCGCCGCCAGTGCGCGTTGGCTGAGAGAGTCCCGTAGAACCTGATCCGGCTCGTACCGGCGTAGGGAGTCCAATCGATGTATCCGCACGCAATCGCGCGCCATTGGCGCACGCGGCGACTTGGCGTCGCCACCCTCCTCACTGTTGCCACCGCCACGCTCGGCGCACAGTCCCGCCCCGACAGCGCAACGGTCGCCGCCAAGGCCGACTCCGTTCGCAACATCGAAGGCGTGCTGGTCCGCGCCATCCGCGCCAATAGCCAAGCGCCCATCTCGCAAACCACGATCGGTCGCGCCGCGATCACGCAGCGGCATTTCGGGCAGGACGTGCCGATGCTGCTGATGAACGCCGCGCCCTCCATGACCTCGCACACCGAAACCGGTACCAACTGGGGCTACAGCTATCTGCGGCTGCGCGGCATCGACCAGACGCGCATCAACATCACGCTCGACGGCGTGCCGTTGAACGACATGGAAGATCAGGTCCTGTACTTCGCCAATCTGGCCGACCTGATGTCGAACGTGCAGTCGGTGCAGGTGCAGCGCGGCGTGGGCACGAGCACCGCGGGCACCGCGTCGTTCGCCGGCAGTGTGAACTTTGAAACGATGCCGGTGGCGCGCGCCGACGCCGGTGGCGATGTGCAGTTGCAGATGGGATCGTTCGGCGCGCAACGCGTGAGCACATCGTTCAACTCGGGGCTCACCGCCAGCAAATTCGCCGTGTACGGCCGCGCCAGTGCGCTGCGCACCAACGGCTACCGCGATCACAGCGGCGTCATGGGACGTTCCGCCTTTGTGGGCGCCGGCTGGTTCGGTGCGCGCGACGTGATCAAGCTCACCACGCTGGTGGGACTACTCGCCGATACGCTGTCGTACACGGGCGCCACGCTCGAGGAACTCGGCACGAACCGCCGTTACAACCCGCTGCAACCCAACGAGCGCGACAAGTTCGGTCAGCAGCTGGTGTCGCTGGCGTACACGCGCGCCCTGCAGAACGGCGGCTCGGTGAGCACCACGGTGTACCGCAACTCGGCCAGCGGCAACTACGACTACTTCGATCTGCCCGATCGCTATCGCTTCAATCTGGCGCATACGTGGTATGGCGTGACCAGCGCGTACAACGTGGAGCGCGGCGCCCTGCGCGTGAACACGGGCATCAATGCCAACACGTATCAGCGCGCGCACCGCGGCTACTTCCAGCCGTCCACCACGTTGTATGACAACACCGGTCACAAGCAGGATGCCAGCGCCTTCGCCAAGCTGTCGCTCGACGCCGGGAAGGCCCGTTGGTTTGCCGACCTGCAGGGGCGCTACGCCAGGTTCCGCTACGAGCCCGACGCCAACGCCGGTATCGACGAGCGCAGCATCGATTGGATGTTCTTCAATCCGAAGGCGGGTGTCACGTATCAGCTGGCCACGGGGCTCGCCACGTACGCGTCATACGGCATCACGAGCCGCGAGCCGGCCCGCAACGACCTGTTTGCCGGCGACGATGATCTGAACAGCGGTAACGTGGCCGACTACGGCGACTTCACGCGCGTGAAGCCGGAGTCGGTGCGCGACGCCGAGCTGGGCATCACGTGGTCTCGCGCCATGATGGAGCTGTCGGCCAACCTGTACAGCATGGATTTCCGCAACGACATCGCGCGTATCGGGGCGCCCACGGCCTCGGGGGCGATCTTGCGCCGCAACGTGGGCAGCAGCTATCGGCGTGGTCTCGAGGTTGACGCGGCCTATCGTGGTATCTCGCGCGTGGTGCTGGCCGGCAACGCCACGTGGAGTCAGAACCGCATTGCGCAGTTCACCGATTCGTCGCGCGGCACGCCGGTCGTGCGGCGCAACGTCGCGCCGATGCTCACGCCGGCGTTCATCTCGTTGCATCGCATTGAGCTGTCGCCGACGGACCGCGTCATGGTGAGTGTCGAGGGCCGCTATCAGTCGAAGGCTTTCCTCGACAACACCAGCAGTGCGGATCGCGTGCTCCCCGACTACTACACGCTCGATGCGTCGGCGCGGGTTACGGCTGGCCGCTATGCGCTCACGGTGCGCGGAGCAAACCTGGGCGATACGCAGAAGTTCGCCAGTGGTGCCGTGTCGGGGTCGGGGCGTGTGCGCTACTTCGTGCTGCCGGCGCGCGCGGTGTTTGCCACGGTGAGCGCGGAGTTCTGAGGTGAACGTCAGCGCGCTGCGGCTGAGGGGCGCCTGAACGGAT
>NZ_JBILKJ010000063.1:0-15479 GCF_044376735.1 Gemmatimonas sp. | reverse complement strand
TTCACCGGTTCACGCCAATCCGCCCGCGTCTCGACGCCATCCAGACCGGCGGCCAGCATCGCGGTGAGCGCAAGATACGGGTTCGCACTCGGATCCGGCGTACGCAATTCCAGGCGGGTCCCCGTTCCGCGACGCTCCGGCACGCGGATCATCGGTGAGCGGTTGCGCATGCTCCACGCCACGTTCACCGGCGCCTCGAAGCCCGGCACGAGTCGCTTGTACGAATTCACCAGCGGATTCGTCACCGCACACAGCGCCCGCGCGTGCTTCAGCAGGCCGCCGATGTAGTGCAACGCCGTCAGGCTCAATTCCCACTCGCGCTGCGGATCCCAGAACGCGTTCTGTCCCGCCGAAAACAACGACTGGTGGGTATGCATCCCGCTGCCGTTCTGCCCGTACACCGGCTTCGGCATGAACGACGCGATCAACTTGAACTGTCGGGCCACCTGCTTCACCACGAAGCGGAACGTGGCGATGTTGTCGGCCGTGCGCAGCGCATCGGCGTACCGGAAGTCGATCTCGTGCTGCCCGTGTGCCACCTCGTGGTGCGACGCCTCGACCTCGAAGCCCATCTGCTCGAGGGTGTCCACGATCGCCCGGCGCGCCTCCTCGCCGAGATCCATCGGCGCAAGATCGAAGTAGCCGCCCACGTCGTGCGTGTCGGTCGCCGGCCGGCCGTCCGCCGTTGGCTTGAACAGGAAGAACTCGGCCTCCATGCCGGCGTTCATGACAAAGCCCAACTCGGCCGCGCGTGCCACCTGACGCTTCAGCACCCACCGCGGATCGCCTTCGAACGGCGTGCCGTCGGGACGGTTCACGTCGCAGATCACGCGCCCGACGCGTGCCGCCGGGTCCCCCCACGGAAAGATCTGGAACGTCGTGAGATCGGGCGCCAGCAGCATGTCCGACTCCTCGACCCGCACGAAGCCTTCGATGCTTGATCCGTCGAACATGATGTCGCCCTGCAGCGCTTTCCTGAACTGCGACGACGGAATCTCGACGTTCTTGATGACGCCCAGAATGTCCGTGAACTGCAGCCGCAGAAATCGCACCTGGTGCGCTTCCGCCAACTCGAGGACATCAGTGGCCGTGGCGCCCGAGAGGGCGGGAGGAACGAGCGAACGACTGTGAGTCGGCACGAATCGGCTGGAAATAGAGGAGGACACCCGTGCCGTATTGTAGTACTTTTTACGCTCATGACTTCATCGAATCTTCCCGGGGGCTCGGCCCCGACTGGTGGCGCCGCGTTCTGCGCCGCCTGTGGCGCGGCCGTTTCCGCCGGCGCACGCTTCTGTCATCGCTGTGGGACCCCGGTCGGACAGGGGCTGCCACTCATGCGCACGCCGACGGCCTCCGGTGGCGCGGCATCGGTGCTCCCGTGGGGCGTGGCCTTCGTCGCCCTGTTGGCCTTGGTGGCGATGGTGGCCGGCAAGAACTTCGGCGCCGCCAAGGGCTCCGCGATCGATGGATCCGCCAACTCGCTCCCCACGCAGGCCGTCGACGGCGCCGGTGGCGCGCCGTTCGCCCAGGGTGGCGGTGGTGGCGGCGGTGCCGCGCCCAACATCGCCAACCTCTCGCCCAGCGAGCGGGCGAACCGCCTGTACACGCGCATCATGGAGTACGCCGAGGCCGGCAAGGTCGACTCAGTCGCCTTCTTCGCGCCCATGGCGATGGCCTCGCACGAATTGCTCACGGGGCCGACGACCGACGAGCGCTATCACTTCGGCCGGATCGCCGAGGTGACCAACGCGCCCGCGGTCGCCAAGGCGCAGGCGGACACCATCCTCCAGGGCTCGCCCACGAACCTGCTCGGGCTCCTCTTGGCCGCCCGCGCCGCGCGCATGACCGGCGACAACACGGCCGCCAAGGCATTCGATCAGCGCCTGCTCAAGGCACTCGAGCCGGAATTGGCCAACCGCCTGCCCGATTACGACATGCACCGGGCCGAGATCGACCGCGCAGCCACCGACGCCCGCCGTCCCGGCTGAGGCACCGGTGGCCGTGACGCCCGCGTTGCCGACTGACGCCGAGGCCGACCACATCACCGCCATGGCCAGGCGCGCGAACGCCGTCCTCATGAAGACGGCACGCGCGCTGGCCAACGCCGCCACCCCCGACGCCCTCTTTCGCGCGCTCGCCGAGTTGCTGACGCAGGAACTGCGCGCCGACGGCTGCGCGGTGTATGCCGCCGATCCGCAGCGCAGAACCGCACGCGTGGAGCATCAGTCGGGGGTCGCCAGCGCCGCGCGCCATCGCCTGGAGGCCGCCTTTTGGCGCACCCGACTGGGCGACGTGATTCTCCACAGCACCCCGATCTTTGTCGAGGACCTGAGCACCGAGTCCGACCTCGACGACATCGGCCCAGCGCTCACGGAGTCGGGAGTCTCCTCCTTGGCACTGCTGCCGTTAGTGCTCGAGGAGCGGGCGCAGGGGGTGCTCGCGATCCGTTTTCTCGGTTCGCGACGCTTCGATGAGCAAGAGCGCGAGCTGCTCGCCCAGCTCGCCACGCTGGTCGCGCTCGCCTTCCGCAATGCGTTGCAGCTGGGCGAACTCGAGCGCCGGGCCGATCGCTTTGCCCTCCTCGCCCAGGCGCAGCAGCAGCTCACGCAGCTCACCAGCCAGGAAAGCCTGCCTAAGGCCGTGGCCGCCGCGGTGTACTCGGTGATCCCCTGCGAGGTCATCGAGGTCCTCGCCAACGGTGCGAATGGACTGCAGCGCGTCCTGCACATGGAGGCGGGCCGGGTCAGCTCCACCGAGCCGTTTCCGCTCCAGCAATCGCTGTTGGCCGTGGCCACCGAACAGACGGGCGTTGCCCGGTTGGCGTCGCATCTGGCCGCTGGGACCGATGTAGACCGCGGAACCATGGAGCTCTGCGCCGCCGTGCGCTTCGGTCAACGCCGCGCCGGCGTGATCCGGCTGCTCGACGCCAACGGCGACGCCTTCGCCATGCAGGATCTCGACCTGCTCACCATCATGGCGCGTCACGCCGGCACCGCCGTGGAAACGGCGCGGTTGTTCGCGCTGCAGCAGTTCCAGCGCCAGCGCGCCGAGGGCGCGGCGGAGCTGGCCAGAGTCGCGCTCCAGGCCACGACACTAGCCGACGGGGCAACCGAACTCCTGCAGGTGCTCGACCGGTTCGTGCCGTCAATCGGGAAGGCCATCGGCGTGGCCCGGTCTCGTGGTGGGCTGATCGAATACGTGGCCGCCAGCGGCACGCTCGATGCGTTCAAGGGACAGCGGCCAGCCGGCGTAACGGGCGTTCTGGACTTCGCGCCGGATGGACGTGCCGCCGAACTCACCAGCCTCCGCGACATCGCGCCTGCCAGCCTCGCGGCCGCACTCCCCGACGAATGGGCGCTGGCCGTTCCGCTGGTCGCACGCGAACGCCTCCTCGGCTTGCTGCTGGTCACCGCGCCGCGTGCCGCCCCCCTACGGCCACGCGATCGCATCACCCTCGAACGGCTCTCCGCCTCGCTCTCCCTTGCGATCGACGCCCTGCTGCTCGACGAGGAAGAGCGCCTCGCCCGCGAACGCGAGCACCTGCTCGCCACCGCGCTCACCACGATCGACCATCCCATCTTCATCCTCGATCGCGTCGGTGTCCGCTACGCCAATCCGGCCGCCGCCCGTGAGTACGGGTGGTCGCAGGTGGAGTTGATGGACATGGCCTTCGAGCAGCTCGTCTCCGGAAATGACACCCGGGAGAGCGTGCGTGAGGTCGACGGCCTGATCGAAGCCGGAGTTCGCCTCTCGCACGACATCCACCGCCGGCGTGATGGCACCGAGTTCCCCGGCGCCGTCACGGTCAGCCCGCTCACCGGGCATGACGGCGAGCGCCTCGGACAGGTCGTGAGCGTGCGAAACGTCAGCCAGGACCGACGCTTTGAGGAACAGCTCCGGCACACCGAGAAAATGGTCGCCCTTGGCGAACTCGTAGCCGGCGTCGCCCACGAGATCAACAATCCGCTCACCGGAATCTCCGCCTTTGCACAGCTCCTGCTCGAAGAAGAGCTCGGCGACGACCAACGCGAATCGGTCCAGCTGATCAAGCAGGAAAGCGACCGCGCCACGACGGTCATCAAGGATCTGCTCCTGTTCGCTCGAATAACCGAGCGCGGCACCGGACCCGTACCCATCAACGAGCTCATCGAGCAGACGCTGCGCCTCCGCGCATACCCGCTGCGCAACAGTGGCGTTCAGGTCGACCTGCAGCTCGACCCCACCAATCCGCACAGCAGCGGCGACGCGCAGAAGCTCCAGCAAGTCCTCCTCAACGTGATCGGGAATGCGGAACAGGCGATGCTCGGTCGGAGCGAGCGGCGGCTCACCATCCGGACCACCCACGATGCCGAGCACGTGATCGTCGCCGCCGTCGATACGGGTGTCGGCATGACCGCGGAAGTGCGCCAACGCATCTTTGAGCCATTCTTCACCACCAAACCGGGCGGCGTCGGCACGGGGCTCGGCCTCAGTGTCAGCTACGGGATCGTTCGCGCACATGGCGGGACGATCGACGTCGAGTCCACGCCCGATGTCGGGACGACCGTCACCATCACGCTCTTGGCAGTCCCCCACGACCGACTATGACCACTCCTCCGCTACACGATCCGATCGTCGCGATCGAAGCCGCCGGTGCCGCACTGGCCGACGATGCGATGCGCCGCATTCTCGTGGTCGACGACGAGTCCACGATCCGGCTGGCGCTCAGTCGTTTTCTGCGCACCCGCGGCTTCGACGTGGAGGTGGCCGACTCCGGCACGGCGGCGCTCGACCTGCTGGCGCAAAAACGCTTCTCGCTGATGCTCTGCGATCTCCGGATGCCTGGCGTCAGCGGCCTCGATCTGGTGCCGCGCGCGCTCGCGATCGATGCCGACCTCGGCATCATCATGTTGACCGCCGTCAATGACGCCGCGAGCGCCACCGAGGCGCTCTCCAACGGCGCGTTCGACTACCTCACGAAGCCCGTCGAGCTTCCCGACCTGCAAGCGGCCGTCGAACGCGCCTCGACGCGCCGCCTCCGCACCGTGGAACGGCGGGCCGTCGATCGCCTCATTCGCGAGGAAGTGGCGCTACGCACCATCCAGCTGGAGCAGGAAAAGGGAGCCCTCCGCGCCATGACCATCAGCGTCGCCGAGACGCTGATCAACGCCATGGAGGCGAAGGATCTCTACCTGCGCGGCCACTCGCAGCGGGTCGCGGAAATCGCCGCCGCGCTGGCCGTGCATCTCGAGCTCGACGCCACCACCGTGGCCTCCATTCACACGGCTGGACGCCTGCACGATGTCGGCAAGATCGGGATCCGCGAAGAGATCCTCAACAAACCGGGACCCCTCACCCACGACGAATTCGCCCATGTGAAGGACCACGTGCGCATCGGTCTCGAGATCCTCTCGCCGCTCAACCACCTCGGCGAGGCCCTCCTGTACATTCGCGACCATCATGAGCACTGGGACGGCGGCGGCTATCCCTTCGGGCGCGCCGCCGACGACATCACCATCGGCGGGCGGATTCTCACCGCCGCCGACGCCTTCGACGCGCTCACCTCGAAGCGGGCCTACCGGGAGCCGATGACGGCCGCCACGTCCCTCGAGTACCTCCGCACGCAGACCGGCCGCCTGCTCGAGCCGCGCATCTACGACGCGCTGTACGCGGTGGTGCAAAGCGGCATGGTGGAAGGAATTCCGCGCGTGAAGTAAGCCGAACGCTTGACTCCCACGCTTTTTGTATGTACTTGGTCGTGCTGTTCTGCAGCACACCCAGTGGTGGGTTTCACGAGCCGCGTCGCCACAGCCGGTACAGGAGCCGGGGCGAGCGACGATCGCGTTCGAACTTTTCCGAGGAGAGGAGGCGTCATGCCGCGTGGCGACGAGTTTGAGAAGCTCCATCTGATGGATGACGACATGGATGATGTGGGCTACGGCCGCTCGTCGTACGACGAAGATGAGGAGGATGGCTACGGCCTCCCCTCCGAAAGCGGCGACTCCCTCTGGGACGATGCCGAGGACGACGACGACGAGGACGACGACGACGACGAGGGCGACAGCTTCGAGGATGAGCTGATCGAGGAGGACGACGACGAAGACGACATCTTCAGTCGTCCCGTGCGCCGCGGCCCCGGTCGTCCGCCCAAGAATCCGGGCGCCCCGAAGCCGGCCCCGAAGGCGAAGGCGCCCAAGCCGGAACCCAAGGTGGAAGTGCCCGACGTCGCCGATGACATCGACGATCTCGACGAGTTGCTGCTCGACGACGACGCCGAGTTGGCCGCCGAACCACCAGTGATGGCCCCCAAGGCCCCGAAGGCTCCTAAGGCCCCGAAGGCTCCTAAGGCCCCCACGGCTCCAAAGGCCCCCAAGGCTCCAGCCGCCCCCAAGGCGGAAGCCCCGGCCGCCAAGCCGGCCGCCAAGCCGGCCGCCAAGCCGGCCGCCAAGCCAGCGGCCAAGCCAGCCCCGGCCAAGAAGTCTCCGGCCAAGAAGGCCCCGGCCAAGCCGGCCCCGGCTAAGAAGGCTCCGGCCAAGAAGGCTCCGGCCAAGAAGGCCCCAGCCAAGAAGGCTCCGGCCAAGAAGGCTCCGGCCAAGAAGGCTCCGGCCAAGAAGGCTCCGGCCAAGAAGGCCCCGGCCAAGAAGGCTCCGGCCAAGAAGGCCCCGGCCAAGAAGGCCCCGGCCAAGAAGGCCCCGGCCAAGAAGGCCCCGGCGAAGGCCGTCAAGACCGCGGCGAAACCCGGCAAGAAGGGCGCGAAGCGCCGGTGATGCCGCCCGACGAGCAGCCGCCGTTCGAGCGGCGGCTGCTCGACGCGCTGCCGCTCACGGTCTGGTCCGTCGATCTCGACGGACGCATCACGGCGGCGAACAGCGCATGGTCCAAGTTCGCCACCGATAACGGAGCCCCCGGTATCGCCACCGAAGCGGCGGTACTCGGGCGTTCGGTCTTCGATAGCGTCTCCGACGACTTCTCGCGCGACCAGATCCGGCGCGCCATGACGCTCCTGCGCGATCGTCGCGTCCCGGTCGTCCGCTGGGAATTCCCCTGCAGCTCGCCCAACGAAGAGCGCGTCTTCCTCATGCATGTCACCGCGATCGACGACGGCCGGCACGTCTCCGGCTTCGTCTTCTCGACGGTGGACATCACGGCGAGCCATCGCTCGCGTGAAGCGCTCATCAACACCGGCATCGCCCTCGCCGAGGCGATCTCGCTCGATCGCGTCTACGAACAGGTGGCGCAACAGCTCCTCCGTGCCGTCCCCTCCACCGGCTTCGTCATCGCCCTGGCCGACGACGACACCGCCGAGTTCCGCATCACCCACCGGCAGGGCTACGACGCGCACACCAGCCGGCAGCTCGAGACCCGGCTGCTCCGCACCTGGCTCGACGCGCTCGCCACCGGCAACGTGACCCGACAGTCGTCCGCCACCGTCGGCCTCGAAATCACCGCCCCGCTGGTCACCACCGAGGGCGTGCTCGGCGCGATCACCCTCTCCGCCGAACCGATTGACTCCGAGCAGGTGCTCGAGGAGGCGGAGCGCGTGCTCGCCGTGATCGCCGCGCAAACGGCCGTCGCCATCGAGCGCGCCTGGCTGGTGCGGCGCGTGGAGTCCAAGCGCCGCCTCGAAGCCATCGGCGAGGTCGCCGCTGGCGTCGCCCACGAGCTGCGCAATCCGTTGTTTGGCATCTCCTCGGCGGCGCAGCTGCTGCAATTCCGCGCCGGGGACGATCCGGTCGTCGAGAAGAACGTCGGCCGCATTCTGCGCGAGGTCGAACGACTCAACCGCATGGTGACGTCGCTCCTCGACTTCGGCCGACCCAACGCCGCGCACCTCATGCCCGCCGATCCCGAAGTAGTCTGGGACGACATCCTCGACGCCGAGCGTGCCCGCCTGGAATCGCGGCAGCTCGCCATTCGGCGGGTGCGCCCAGACCATCCGGTGCGCAGCCTGATTGATCTGGAGCAACTCGGACAGGTCTGCCGCAATATCTTGGTCAACGCCTGCGACGCCGCGCCAGACGGGTCGGAGCTCGTGCTGACCTCGCAGGTATCGCCCGTGGGTGGCTGGCGCTGCCGGCTGTCGAACGGCGGTCCCGTCATCCCGCCCGATGTCCTGCCCCATGTCTTCGAGTTCTTCTTCTCGACCAAGGCGGGCGGCACCGGCATTGGCTTGGCGCTCTGCCAGCGCATCATGGACGAACACGGCGGCACGATCGGTATCGACAGCACCCCCGAACACGGGACGACGCTCACCCTCACGCTTCCCCCCACGGCGGCCACGTGACCTTGTCGCTGCTCGTCATCGACGACGACGAAACGGTCCGCTCGACGCTGGTCGAATTTTTCGAGACCTTCGGCTTCACGGCGCGTGGGGCGTCCACCGCCACCGAAGGGCGGCGGATGGCCGCCGAGCACGCGCCCGATGTCGTGCTCCTCGACCTGCGCCTCCCCGATGCCGACGGGATCCGGGCACTCGAGGCGCTCCGGGCCGACGATCCCGACCTCGCCGTCATCGTGCTCACCGGATACGCCGACGTACGAACCGCCGTCGCCGCCATGCAGCACGGCGCGGCGGACTTGCTGGAAAAGCCGGTCGATCTCGAACGGCTCACGGCCGCCGTCACCCGTGCCGCCGAGCGCGCGCGACTCCGACAGGAGGTTGCCCTGCTCCGGGCCCGCGGACGCGCTGAGGCAACCACGCCGGCGATGGCCCCCACGGTCGCCGACCTCATCGAGCTGGCCGCCCGGAATCCCGACGCCCCGATACTGCTGCAAGGGGAAACGGGCACCGGCAAGGGGTACATCGCGCGACAGATCCACGATCGTTCGGTGCGGAACCGATCGCCCTTCGTGGAGATCAATTGCGCCTCGCTCTCCGCCACGTTTTTCGAAAGCGAGCTGTTCGGCCACGAACGAGGGGCGTTCACCGACGCGCGACAGGCAAAGCGCGGTCTACTCGAAGTGGCCGGTGATGGCACCGTGTTTCTCGACGAGATCGCCGAGCTGAGCCCCGACGTCCAGCCGCGGCTGCTCAAGGTGTTGGAAGAGCGCACCTTCCGGCGACTTGGGGGCACCACGATGCTCCGCTCGTCGGCTCGGGTCGTCGTGGCCACACACCAGTCGGTGGCCGAGGCGGTGGCCGAGAAGCGCTTCCGGGCCGATCTCTACTACCGCCTGCAGGTGCTCACGATCACCCTGCCGCCTCTACGGGAGCGTCGCGACGAAATCCTGCCCATGGCCATGGCCATGGCGCCCAAGGGTAGTTCGTTCACGAACGAAGCGGAAGACCTCCTGGCCGACTATCGCTGGCCGGGAAACATCCGCGAGCTCAAGAACACCATCTGGCGCGCCGCCATTCTCGCCGAAGGACGGCCGATCGAGCCGGCGCACCTCGGGCTCATCCACACACCACAGACCGCGACGGCGAATCCGGGACCGACCGAGCCGCGGACCTTGGCCCAGGCCGAACGCGAGGTCATTCGCGAGGCACTCACCGCCAGCGGCGGCAACCGCACCCACGCCGCCCGCATCTTGGGGATTGCCCGCTCCACCTTGCTCGAGAAGCTCAAACAGTCCCCGGCCGATTTCTCCTGAGCCTGCACAGCACCCCGGATCCGACCGACCGGAATTCGGTCAGCCCTGAGCGTCTTCGACCGGATTTCCGGCAGACACGGCATCAGTCTTGTGAGCCGACGGTCGTCGAAATCATTACTCAGCAAGCAGTTACGGTGAGTCGGCGCGCCGCGGCCCACTTCTCGCCGAGCACAGGGGTATGACTACCCCGCCTGAAGTGCTCAAGTCCGTGCTCATCGTCGAAGATGAGCAGTCCATTCGCGACGTTCTCGTCGAACTGTTCGAGGTCGAAGGCAACGCGGTCACTTCCGCCGATTTGCTCCCGGAAGCACTCGAGCGACTGCGCGCGCAGCGCTTCGATCTGGTCGTCACCGACCTGCGGCTCGGCGGAAAGCGCGACGGTGGACTGCAGGTGATGGCAGTCGCCGGCATGCTCTCACCCGATGCCATGGTGCTGGTGCTCACCGCTTACCCCGACGACTCCAATCGGCAAGCGTCGTTCCGCCTGGGCGCGCTGCACTTTCTCGAGAAGCCGGTTGACCTCGCCACGATTGCGCAGCATGCGGCCACGGTGGGTGTTCGCTCCGCCTTCGCCCAAACCAACCGCAGCTGACGCGGTCCAGCTTGGCGGGGACGGTCACGCGACGGACGCGACGACCGAAGGGCGACGGTTGACCTGAGGCCAGCACACGGAGGCGATCCGTCGTATATTGCCCTCCCCATGGCCGAGTCTCCCGTCCCACTTCTCCGCGCTCACGCGCGACATGCCCCGTGGAATGCCCGCGGGCTCGCGGCCCATGCCGCCAATCTGGTGGATTCTGCCGGGATGAAGCCCACCAACGCCTCGGCGCGGGCGATGCCCAGCGCGCGGGCGGTGCGCTTTTATGTCGCCAACGGACTCCTTGATCGGCCGGAGGGCGCCGGCACGGCGGCCACGTACGGCTATCGACATCTGCTGCAGCTGCTGGCGATCAAGATCCGCCAGCGCGAGGGGCAGACCCTCGAGGCGATCAAGAAGGAAATGCGGGAAGTCACCGGTGATGCGCTCGAACGGCGCGTCGCCGCCTCGCTCGCGCCGGCGCTCACGCTGCAGATGGACACCAGCGCTCCCAAGCAGAACGGCGTCGCCAGCTGGCGACACGTACCCATTGCGGATGGCGTGGAGTTGCATGTGCGGGACGATTCGCCGGCCGCACGCGACGACCTCCTCGTCTCGCTGCGCGACCTGCTGCGTAACGCACTGGGCCGAAACGACTACGGGACCTGACTCCGATCTCGGATCACTGATCCCGTCGGGATCCGGCAGGTCGGCACGGCACGGTGCATCTCCCCCGTTGTATCCAATTCCGCTCTGGTTTTTCCGCGTGAGTTGATGCCTGTTCCGGGTATCGCACCACGCGGGGCCTCTTTCGTGTGCACACATGGCGTATCGCGTTTTAGTCACCGACGATGTCGATCCGGAAGGCCTGGCCCTGCTCGCCGCCGAGCCGGAGCTGCTGGTCGATGAAGTCCCCACCCTGCCGAAGGACGAGCTCCTTCGTCGCATCGGCGACTATGACGCCATCGTCGGCCGCAGCGCGACCCGCATCTCCGCCGAGCTGCTGCGCGCCGCGAAGAAGCTGCGCGTCGTCGGACGGGCGGGCGTCGGTGTCGACAACATCGCCCTCGATGTCGCCACCGAACTCGGCGTCGCGATCATCAACGCGCCGGCCGGTAATACGGTCGCCGTCGCCGAGCTGTTCTTCGGCACGGTGATCGGCTTGCTGCGTCAGCTGCCCGCCGCGGCGCTGTCCATGCAGAACGGCGTGTGGGATCGCTCCAAGCTCATGGGTCGCGAACTCAAGGGGAAAACGCTCGGCATCGTCGGACTCGGTCGCATCGGCAGTGAAGTCGCCATGCGGGCCCATGCCTTCGGCATGACCGTGGTGGCCTTCGATCCCTACATCGCCGACGAACGGTTCACCGCGCTTCGGGTGCGTCGTGCGGCCTCGCTCGACACGCTGCTCGCCGAGAGCAACATCCTCACGATGCACGTGCCGCTCAACGACGAAACGCGCGGCATGATCGGCAAGCGGGAACTGGGCCGCCTGCCCGGCCGCTCGGTCGTGGTCAACATGGCGCGTGGCGGCATCATCGACGAAACGGCGCTGCTGGCCGCACTGGAAGCCGATCAGCTGCGCGGCGCCGTGCTCGACGTATTCACCGCGGAGCCGCTCGCGGCCGATTCGCCGTTACGCACGGCGCCCAATCTGCTGCTCACACCGCACCTCGGCGCCAACACGGTCGAAGCGCAGCGCAACGTATCGCGCGATGTGTGTCTGGCGGTGCGCGATGCGCTGCTGCGTAACGACCTCTCGAAGTCGATCAACGTGGCGGGCGGTTCGGGCGAGTGGGGCGACTTGCAGCCCGCCATGCTCGTCGCGCGACGCGCTGCCGCGGTGGCCCGGGCCGTCTTGGCCGACCAAGGGATGCGCGCGGTACGGCGGCTGGCCCTGCGCATCGGTCCCGATCTCGCGCACGGCGCCGGGCCGCTGCTCGCCGCAGCCGCCGCGGGTGTGCTTGAAGGCGTGATCGAAACGGATCGCCTCAATCTCATCAACGCCCGCAGTCTCGCCGAAGCGCGCGGCCTCGAACTCTCGGTCGGGGAATCCAGCGAGCTCGGACATCCGCGTGCCATCGAGGTCGCACTCGCCGGCGGCATGCAGCAGCTGGCGGTGGCCGGTGCCGCGCCCGAAGGCAGCAAACCGCGACTCACCCGCATCGGACAGTTCCACGTCGATGTGAATCCGCGGCAGACGCTGCTCATTCTCACGAATCACGACGTGCCGGGCGTCATCGGACGCGTCGGGACGCTGTTGGGCGAACGCAAGGTCAACATCGCCGAGTATCATCAGGCCCGGTTGGCCCAGGGGGGCGACGCCCTGGCGGCGATCTCCGTCGACGGCACCGTCAGCGAAGAGACGCGTAAGGCGCTGTTGGAATTGCCCGACGTGCTGACCGCCAGCGTGGCCCACTTCGGCACCGAGTAGGCGAGCGCCGTTTATGAGTGGCACCAGCGACGTCACGACCGTCGACATCGACATCCGTCGCGCCTTTGCGCGCGACGCCTCGGGACTCGAGATGATTCCCGACGCGGTGGCACGTCCCACCAGCATCGACGAAGTCACCGAGCTGCTGCGCGAGGCCACCTCGGCGCGTACGGCGGTCACCCCCGCCGGCTGGCAGTCGAGTACGACCGGCGCCTCCATCACCGACCACGGGCTCCTGTTGTCGTTGCGCGGGCTGGACACGATCGGTGAGGTGGACACCGACACGCGCAGCGTACGCGTGGGGCCGGGCGCGATCGTGGCGGATGTGCGCCGGGCCGCGGAAGCGGCCGGCCTGCTCTTCACCCCCGACCCCACCAGCGAAGAAGAGTCCACCATCGGCGGCGCGATCGCCTGCAACGCCTCCGGCGCGCGCTCGCTGCGCTACGGCGCCACGCGGCCGCATGTCCGGGCGATCACGGTGCTGCTAGCCAGCGGGGAGCGACTCGACCTGCGTCGGCCGCAACTGGAGAAGAACACCGTCGGCTATCCGATTGCGCACGACCCGGTGGATTGGTTCGTGGGCAGTGAAGGCACCCTCGGCGTCATCGTGGAAGCGGAGCTGGCGCTGCATGCGCTCCCCACGCAGGTGCTCGGTCTCATGGTCCCGTTCGAGCACGAAAACGACGCCCTCGCGTTCGTCGTGTCGGCCCGTCGCTCCACCTCCGTGCATCCGCGCTGTCTGGAGTTCTTCGATCAGGGCGCGATGGACATCGCGCGCGCGGCGGAGGGCAGCACGGGGTGGGCCACCAACGCCACGGCCATGGTGTACGTCGAGGAAACCGGCGATGACGAAGCGCGCCCCGACGACGAGCTACCACTCGAGGCGTGGCTCGAACTCGCCGATGCCCACGCCGCGCTCAGCGCCGACATCCGCGTGTACGACTCGGCCACAGCCCTGCGCGAGGCGCGCCATCTGCGCCATGCCGTGCCGGCCACCATGAACGAGCGCGGCGCCGCGCGGCGACCGTTCGGCGGCCGCAAAGTCAGCACCGACTGGGCTGTGCCGTATCCACGACTCGCCGACGCACTGCACATCGCGCGGCGCTATGCCGCCGATGCCGGCATCACCTCAGGCATCGCGTACGGACACGCCGGCAACGGCCATCCGCATCAGAATTTCATCGCGCAGGATGCCGACGAGCTGCATCAGATCGAACGCGTAGTCGAAGCCACGCTGCGCGACGTGATCGCCATGGGTGGCACCGTGGCTGCCGAACACGGCATCGGCAAACTCAAGCGCCGCTGGCTGCCCATGCAGGCCAGCCCCGCACAGCTGCGCGTCATGCGCGCGATCAAGCACGAGTTCGACCCCCTTGGTCTGCTGGCGCAGGGCAACGTGCTGTGAACACCACGACCACGGCGCCGGCCGTCGACCTGCGACGTCCGCGATTCAAGACGGTCATCTTCGACGTCGACTCCACGGTCTGCGCACTCGAGGGCATCGATTGGCTGGCCGCGCGCCGCGACCCGGAGATCGCCCGGGAGAGCGAGGCGCTCACGGCGCAGGCCATGGCCGGCGAACTCCCGATCGAGGCGGTGTACACGCGACGGCTGGAGCGCATCCGTCCCACCGCCGCCGAGTTGATCGCGCTGGCGGAGGCATACCGTGAGTCGCTGCAACCCGGCGCGCAGGAGCTGTTCACGCGGCTGCAGCGCGCCGGCTGTCAGGTGCATCTGCTCAGCGGCGGATTGCGCATCGCCATCGTGCCAATCGCGTTGCAGCTGGGGGTCCCCATCGATCGCGTGCATGCCGTCTCGATCGTGCGCGACACCGACGGCACCATGAGCCTGCTCGACGGCGATCAGCCGCTCTCCACGCAGCGCGGCAAGCCGCTCACAGTGCAGCAACTCGCATTGGCGAAGCCGACCGTGATGATCGGTGACGGCTCCACCGACGCGGCGGTGCGGGGCGTGGTCACCGAATTCATCGCCTACACCGGCGTCGCGCGCCGCGAGAACGTCGTGGCCGTGGCCGACGCCGAAGCCGACAGCTTCGCCGCGCTGTATCCGTTGCTCTTCTACGCCGCGCCCTCGAGGTAAGGAGCCATGTCCGACTTCGGCACGTTCTTCCTTCCCGGGCCCACCGAGGTGCGGCGTGAAGTGCTCGAGGCGATGCTCGCCCCGATGCTCCCGCACCGGGGAGCCATCTTCGAGGCGCTCTTCGCCCGCATTCAGGCTGGCCTGCGTCCGATTTTTCGGACCACGCGCCCGGTGTACGTCTCGAGTTCGTCGGCCACCGGACTCATGGAAGCGGCGATCCGCTGCGCGGCGCCGGGGCCGATCCTGTCGATGGTGAACGGCGCCTTCAGTGAGCGGTTCGCGAATATCGCAGTGGCCTGCGGCCGCGACACGCACGTAGTCGGCGGCGACTGGCATCAGCCCGTGCCGCTCGATGTCGTCGAGCGTGCGCTGCGCGAACGGCGCTACTCGGCCATCACCGTGGTCCACTCCGAAACGAGCACGGGGACGCTCACAGCGTTGCCGGAACTCGCCGCCCTGGCGCATCAGTACGACGCCGCGGTGCTGGTCGACTCGGTCACCGGTCTGGGAGGCGTACGCGTCGAGACCGAGGCCTGGGACCTCGACTTCGTGCTCACGGGCTCGCAGAAGGCGCTCGCGCTGCCCCCCGGTCTCGCCTTCGGGGTGGCATCCACGCGCTACATCGAGCAGGCCAGCCAGGCCACCGCACGTGGCCTCTATTTCGACATGGTCGAGTTCGAGGAGTTCGTCCACAAGAACCAGACGCCGAGCACGCCCGCGATCTCGCTGCTGTATGCCACGGCGGTGCAGGGTGAATACATCGCGCGCGAAACCATCGACGCGCGTTGGGCGCGCCAT
>NZ_JBILKJ010000017.1:0-51253 GCF_044376735.1 Gemmatimonas sp. | reverse complement strand
AACTACGAAGTGGCGCTGGGATTTCCATTCAAGGATTTTCTGTACGATCTGTGCGGCGGTCCGCTCGAGGGCCGTGAGATCAAGGCCGTCATTCCCGGTGGCTCGTCGGTACCCATCCTCACCCGTGATGAGGCCGAGGGGGCCATCATGGACTACGAGGGCTTCGTCGCGTCGGGCACCATGCTCGGCTCCGGCGGTGTGATCGTGTTCGATGATCGGCAGGATATGGTACGGCAGATCGCGCGCCTCACGCGCTTTTACGCACACGAGAGCTGCGCGCAGTGTACGCAGTGTCGCGAGGGCACGGCGTGGATTACCCGCATCATGGAGCGCATTCGTGATGGGCAGGGCACCGCCGAGGATCTCGATACGCTGGTCGCGATTTCCGAGGGGATGACGGGCAAGACGATTTGCGTGCTGAGTGACTCCTGCGCAACCCCCGTGATGTCCGGTCTCAAGAAGTTCCGACACGAATTCGAGGCGAAGATCGCCGCGAACAAGTCGATGGTTTCCGTACCGGGGGCGCTCCGCGCCTCCGCCGCGTGAGGAACTGATGGCTGATGTGAAGATGGTGTCGCTCACGATCGAAGGCCGTCCGGTCACCGTACCGGATGGGATGTCGATTCTGGAGGCGGCCAAGACCGCTGGCGTGCTCATTCCACACTACTGCTACCATCCGGGACTCCCGGTGGCCGGCGTGTGTCGCATGTGCCTCGTCGAAGTCGAGAAGTTTCCGAAGCTCACACCGGCCTGCGCGACGTCGGTCGGTGAGGGGCAGGTGGTGCATGTCCACTCGCCGAAGGCCCTCGAGGCCCGCAAGGGCGTGCTCGAGTTCCTCCTCATCAACCATCCGCTCGATTGCCCGATCTGTGATCAAGCGGGCGAGTGCGAACTGCAGGACTACACGTTCGCCGAAGGGCGGGCCGACTCGCGCTATCGCGAGCCAAAGCGATTCAGTCCGGTCGAGGATTTCGGTGGTGATGTGCTCTACGTACAGAACCGCTGCATTCTGTGCACGCGCTGTGTCCGCTTCATGGCGGATGTGGCACAGGAGCCCGTGCTGAATGTCTCGGAGCGTGGCGATCGGGCGTTCATCGGCAAGGCCGAGGGACACGACCTCACGAACCCGTGGGCTGGCAACGTGATCGATCTCTGTCCTGTCGGCGCGCTGCTTTCGAAGGACTTCCTGAATCGCGCGCGCGCCTGGGAACTCGATCGCGCGCCGACCGTGTGCACGGGCTGCAGCCAGGGGTGCAACGCGGTCGCGGAAACGCGCGACAATGTGGTGCTGCGGCTCAAACCACGCGCCAACGATCAGGTCAATCAGTACTACATGTGCGAGGTTGGCCGTCAGGGATATCGCGAGTTCAATCGTCGTGATCGCATCGATCAGCCGCTCGTTCGTCGTGGCAATGCCCTGGCGATCGCCGAGTGGGATGAGGCGGTGGGGAGTGCGGCGCGCGCGCTGACGGGTCGCCGGCTGGTCGTACTGGCTTCGGCGAGCCTGTCCAACGAAGCGCTCTTCTTGTTGGAGCGAACCGTCGACACCGCTGGTGGTGCCGCCGTGTTCCGCCTCGAGCGTGGTGATGAAGCCGTGCTGCCGGGCGCACCGGATCTGGCGCTACGGAGCGAGCGCGCGGCGAACGCGACCGCGGCGCGACTGCTCGGTTTCACCGAGACGGATGTCATCGGGACCGCGCTTCGCGAGGGCGACGCCTTGCTCATCGTCGGCGACGAACTCCGCGGCATCGCTGCGGCGGATCTCGATCGCGCCTCCTCGATCGTATTTGTCGGGACGGCGTTGCCGGCGACGCTCGAGGCCCGCGCGGCCGTCGTGTTGCCGATTACGAATATTCTGGAAGAAGAAGGAACCATGACCAACCTGCGTGGACGCGTGCAGCGCTTCCTGCAGGCCAAGGCGGCGCCTGGTGTGGCGCGTCCCACGTGGTACGTGTTGGCCGACCTGCTCACCGCGGTCGGTGGCAACGGCCACTACTACTTGCCAGCGGAAGTCTTCGCCGCCCTTGCCACCACGCATGCGTCGTTTGCGGGATTGGATTACGAGGCGCTGGGGCTGCGTGGACTCCCAATCGTCGACCACGCCATCCCGGCGGGCGCGGCTGAGGTGACAGCGTGATACCCGTTGCGCTTCTTCCCGCGCTCGACCTCCTGCGTTGGTTCCCGGTGGCCGATCCGCAGTCACAGCCGACGGCGATCGGCACGTATGTGGTAGCCAGCGCCATCAAGATCATGGTGGTGTTCGGGCTCTACATGGTAGGCGTCGCCTTCCTGACACTGGCGGAGCGAAAGCTCGCCGCGTGGATTCAAGACCGGCGCGGTCCGAATCGCGCTGGGCCGGGGGGCATCCTGCAACCCGTCGCTGACGGCATCAAGAATTTCATGAAGGAAGAGACGAATCCGGCCGCGGCCGATCGCTGGCTCTTTCTCATCGCGCCCGCGCTGGCGTTCATTCCCGCGATGCTGACGTGGGCGGTACTGCCCCTCGCGTCCTCGCTGCCGACGCCGTGGGGGCTGATCGACATGGCCGTCGCCCCGCTGTCGGTCGGCTTCCTGTTTACGCTCGCGATCTCCTCGCTCGGCGTGTACGGCATCGTGCTGGCGGGTTGGTCATCGAACAACAAGTACGCGCTGCTGGGCGGACTCCGGTCGAGCGCGCAAATGATCTCCTACGAGATCGCGATGGGTATGTCGACCATTCCGGTCATTCTACTGGCCGGGAACGTCTCGTTGACGACCGTCGTGCAGCAGCAGTCGCACATGGGATGGAACGTGTTGTCGCTGACCGTCGCGTGGTTCACGTTCCTGGTGGCCGCGTTCGCCGAGACGAACCGCCTACCCTTTGACCTGCCGGAGGCGGAGTCGGAGTTGGTGGCCGGATATCACACCGAGTACAGCGGAATGAAGTTCTCGATGTTCTTCATTGCGGAGTACGCAAACATGGCGACGGCGAGCGGCCTGACCGCCACGCTCTTCTTTGGCGGCTGGGACATCCCGTTCACGCAGTGGGACAACGTCGGACCGTACAGCGTGCTCAAGACCCTGGCCACGATGGCCATGTTCGCCATCAAGACCGGCT
This sequence comes from Gemmatimonas sp., assembly GCF_044376735.1. Lineage (GTDB taxonomy): Bacteria > Gemmatimonadota > Gemmatimonadetes > Gemmatimonadales > Gemmatimonadaceae > Gemmatimonas. The sequence goes on along the minus strand of NZ_JBILKJ010000017.1, from coordinate 48,156 downwards.
TCTTTCTGTTCGTGTTCATGTGGGTGCGCTGGACCGTGCCGCGTTTCCGGTACGATCAGCTGATGTCGCTCGGATGGAGCGTGATGCTGCCGATCGCGTTGGGGTACATCGTTGTGATCGCGGCGGCGACGCTGGGACTCGACATGCTTGGCGTGGCACGCGGTCCGATGTTCTCGATGGCGCTGCTCGGTATGAACATTGTGATCATCGCCGGGCTGCTCGCCTGGCTGGATAAGGGCAAGTTGATCAGTCCGGCCAGCGCGCGCGTGGGCCCGACCGATCTCGAGCGCCTGCGCGCCCGAGGGCTCGACCTCTCGCGCCGCCAACTTGCCTCGCAGCGCCAGGGATCAGTTCCGGCGCCAGCGCATTCGCTGACGGCAGCGCTCCCCGTCACGACCACGTTGATCGCCGAGGGAGGCGACTGATGGCCATCGGTGTGAAGGTCATGAATCGCCCGCTCGAGCGCGTGAGCTACGTGCGGGCGACGTTGAAAGGGATGGCCACCACGCTCAAGCACCTGGTGGATCCCCACAAGGTCACGATGCAGTATCCTGAAACGAAATGGGATTTGTCGCCGCGCTGGCGCGGCACCCATCGTATGCTCACGACCGAAGACGGCAAGGCGAAGTGCGTCGCCTGTGGTCTGTGCCCGACCGTCTGCCCGGCCAACTGTATCAAGCTCACGCCGGGTGAGGATGAGCAGGGCAATCGCTATCCGCTCGTATTCGAGATCGACGAGTTTCGCTGCATTTTTTGTGGGTTCTGTCAGGAGGTGTGCCCAGAGGAGGCCATCCATCTGGGCCGCCACTACGAGAACGCGGAGTTCGATCGCGCCTCGTTCGTGTACGATCTGGAGCGCCTGATGGCGCAGTCGCATCCGGTGAGCGAACTCTGGGATCCTGCCGACCCGAAGGGCGAATGAACGGCTTCTTCGAATTCCATTTCTACCTGTTCTCGTTGTTGGCCATCGTCTCGGCGTTGCTGTTCGTGACGCGAACGAATCCGGTGCCGGCTGCCTTGTGGCTGGTCAACGTGATGATCGCACTGGCTGGCCTCTACGTGATGCTCGACGCGCCGTTCGTCGGGGTCATTCAGGTGCTTGTGTACGCGGGCGCGATCATGGTCGTGTTCGTCTTCGTGGTCATGCTGCTCAACCTCGGGCGGAGCGGGATTTCCGATATCCGGTCGATTGGCCCGCGCTTGGGGGCCGGTGTGGTCGGATTGGCGCTGCTGGCGAATCTGTTGGTCGTTCAGCGACAGAAGATTCCGCGTGTCGCGCTGGCGCCGGCGGTCGACAATGCCGTCGAAGGTGTCGCCGCCTCGCTCTTTACCGACTATCTCGTGGCGTTCGAACTCACTAGTCTGGTGCTGCTGGTGGCGGTCGTCGGCGCCGTCCTCCTTGCCAAGAAGCGGGTACGCGCATGATCTCCGAAGCACTCATCGTCTCGGCGATTCTGTTTGTCATCGGTGTGGTCGGCGTGATGACCCGCCGAAACGCGATCATCCTCTTCATGTGCGCTGAGCTCATGCTCAATGCCGTGAACCTCAGCTTCGTGGCGCTGGCGAAGATGCACAACGTCACCGGGCAAGTCTTCGTGGTGATGGTGATGACGATCGCCGCGGCGGAGGCAGCCGTGGGTCTGGCGATCCTGATCGCGGTCTTCCGGCATTTCGGTACGGTCGATCTGTCCTCGCTGCGGACGCTTCGCGGATGATCCCGACCATGCTTGGCGTGCTCATCATGCTCCCGATCCTCGGCTTTCTGACCAACGGCTCGATCGCGTTCTTCGGGAAGCGCTTGGATGGCGACAACGCGACCACGGCGCGCCACCCGCTCGTGACGGTGATTGGTCCGGGCGTGATTCTGGCAGCGTTCGGCGTCGCAGTGACCCTGTTCCTCGGCATGCAGCGCGAGCCAGACCTGGCGTTACATGTCGTTCGATATGGGCGGTGGATGCCGGTGGGCAACCTCGTCATCGACTGGAGCCTCCAGCTTGACCAGCTGTCGATCCTGATGGTCCTCGTGATCACAGGCGTCGGGTCGCTGATCCATCTGTTCTCCATCGGTTACATGCGCGATGACGCGAGCTACGCGCGGTACTTTGCCTATCTCAATCTGTTCGTCGCATTCATGCTGGTGCTCGTGCTGGGCGCGAGCTACCCGGTGCTGTTCGTCGGCTGGGAAGGCGTCGGCCTCGCGTCGTACCTGCTGATCGGTTTCTGGTTCAGCGACAAGGCCAACGCCGAGGCGGGGAAGAAGGCCTTCGTCGTCAACCGGGTCGGCGACTTTGGATTTCTCGTCGCCATGTTCCTGATCTGGGTCACGACGCAGAAGCTCGACTTCGTCGGCGCCCACGCCGTGCTTGGCGGCATGGTCGGTTCGCCGGTCGTGCTGGCGATTGCCCTCTTTCTGTTTATCGGCTGCGCGGGCAAGAGCGCGCAGCTACCGTTGTACATCTGGCTGCCAGACGCCATGGCGGGTCCGACGCCCGTGTCGGCGCTGATCCACGCGGCGACGATGGTGACCGCCGGCGTGTATCTCGTCGCGCGGGCGGCCCCGATCTTCTCCGGCGCCCCGGAGGCGTCGCTGGTGGTCACGGCCGTCGGGGCCCTCACGGCCCTGTTCGCCGCCACGATCGCGCTCCGTCAGTGGGACATCAAGAAGGTGTTGGCCTACTCGACCGTCTCCCAGCTCGGCTACATGTTTGTCGGCGTCGGCAGCGGCGCGTACACCGCCGGCGTGTTTCATCTGGTTACGCACGCGTTTTTCAAGGCGCTGCTGTTCCTGGGCGCGGGCTCGGTGATTCACGCGATGCACCATGCGTATCATCACACCCATCGCGACGACGATCCGCAGGATCTTCGCAACATGGGTGGGCTGGCCAAGTACATGCCGGCCACGGCGGCCGCGATGACGCTGGCCACGCTGGCGATTGCCGGTATTCCTCCGCTGGCCGGCTTTTTCTCGAAGGACGAGATTCTCGCGTCGGTCTTTGCCCGGGCCCAGGGCAGCCCACTCGCCAGCGCCTCGCTGTTGGGACTTCCAGGCAGCACCGTGCTGTATGCCACGTACGGGATCGGTGTGCTGACTGCGTTGCTGACGGCGATCTATATGACGCGTATGCTGCTGCTCACTTTTTACGGCAACAACCGCACAGGCGAGGCGGAGCAGGAGATGCTCCACGAAGCGCCGATGATCATGACCGCGCCGGTTCTCATACTTGGCGCGCTGACGGTAGGTGGTGGCTGGCTGAACTTGCCAGCGCTGCTTCCGATCGGCCCGGTCGGCGTACTCGAGCGCTGGCTGGAGCCGGTCACGGGCGCTAGTACGACCCGGCTCGCTGGCCCCGGTCATCTTGATCACGGAACCGAAACCGTGCTCGTTGCCGTGGCGACCACCGTTGCCGTCGTCGGCATCGTGTTCGCGCTGCTCCGCTATCGGAAGCCCATGGCCGACAAGGCGCACTCGCCGGTCGATGACAGCCTGCTCGCACGCGCCTACCACGTGGACGGTTTGGTGAACGCCATCCTCGTGCGACCCATATCCGCGTTCGCCAACGTGGTGCTCACCCGTGGCGTGGAGACGGGCGTCGACCGCGCGTTCAGCGCGGGCGGCTCGATGTTATCGCGAACCGCAGCCCTCGTGGGCAGCAAGTTGCAGGATGGAGACGTGGGGAAGTACGCCTGGCTGTTGGCCGCCGGTGCACTCGCGCTTCTGGCCGCCCTCACCCTGAGCTGACCGATGCGCGATTTCCTTCTCTCGATCGGGGCCGCGCAGTGGGTATTGCCGGCCATGCTGATATGGCCAATGGCGGCCGCGCTCCTCGTGCGCTTCGGCGGGCGAGATATGTCGCGCAACGAAGACGGCACGGAGGCGCCCAGCGGCGGGCCGGACGCTCGTATGCTCACCCTGGCAGCGCTGTCGATCGAAGCGCTGCTCAGCCTTGCCCTGTGGACGGTCTTCGATCCCAGCGCCACCGGATGGCAGGCGCGCGTGGACCTGCCGTGGCTCACCGACATCGGTGCCACCATCAGTCTCGGCGTTGACGGTCTGTCGCTGCCGATGGTCGTCATGACAGCGCTGGTGTTGCCGCTGGCGCTGCTCGGCTCCTGGAACAACGTCCGCCTGCGCACGCCCGCGTTCGGCGCACTCGCGCTGATGCTCACCACGGGAGTGATCGGCGTGTTTGTGACGCTCGACCTGCTCGCGTTCTATTTGGCGTGGGAGCTGATGCTTATTCCCACGTACCTGCTGATCGGTATCTGGGGAGTCGCCGGCCATTCGCGCGCCAGTCTGCGGTACGTGCTCTTCACGCTCGTCGGCTCACTCCTGATGCTGGTGGCGATTCTGGCACTCTGGACGCTGGGCGGCAGTTCGTCGTTTCACCTTGATCAGCTCATGGGACTCGCCCTCACGCCGAGAGCTCAGCTCTGGATGTTCGGTGCGTTCTTCCTCGCGTTTGCGGTGAAATCGGCCTTGGTGCCGTTCCACACCTGGTTGCCGGATGCCCAAGGTGCCGCACCGACCTTTGCCGCCGTCACGCTCGGTATCAAGGTCGGCGCGTACGCGATCCTTCGTTTCGCGATTCCGCTCTTTCCGGCCGCTGCCATGGAACCGACGGTGCGCGGTACGATCCTCGCGCTGTCGGTAATCGCCATCGTGTACGGCGCGTTGCTCGCGATGTCGCAGCGCGACATGAAACGGATGGTGTCCTACAGTTCGATCAGTCACCTCGGCTTCATCATGCTCGGCTGCTTCGCGCTGACGCAGCAGGCGGTGCAGGGGGCGGTGGTCACGATCGTCAACAGTGGCATCTCCACGACCGCGCTCTTTTTGCTGGTAGGCATGCTCGAGGATCGGCGCGGTACTACCGACATGGCCGGTTTCGGCGGGATCGCCAAAGTGGTCCCGATGTTCAGTGTGATGCTGACGCTCGTCATGCTGTCCACGATCGGACTGCCTGGAACGAATGGATTTGTCGGTGAGTTTCTCGTGCTCATCGGCACCTACGCGGAACGTCCCGTGCTGGCGGTGATTGCGACGAGCGGTGTGATTTTCGCCGCGGCCTACGGTCTTGGGGCATTGCAGCGCGTGCTGTTCGAACGCATCGATACCGCCAAGAACGGAGCGCTCACGGACTTTACCGGCCGTGAGCGCGTGGTGATGGCGGCGTTCGCTGTAGCGATCATTTACCTCGGCGTGTCGCCGCAACCGATGCTGCAGCGAATCGAGCGCGCGTCACAGAACATCATCGAGTCGGTGCGCTTCGGTCCGAATGCCGCCACTTCGCTCCCCAACGTCTCCGTGGTCCGCTGATGGGCGCTACCCTGTCCGCCGGCGTGCTGTTTCGCGCGCTGGCTCCCGAACTCCTGATGTCGGCCGGCGCCATGGTCATGCTGCTGGCGACCGTCTGGAATCCGCAGAGCAACGACGCGGCCATGGCGGAGGGGGCCGAGAAGACCAGCGCCCTAACCCGCTTCGGCGTCGTGCTGTGCCTGCTGGTCGGCTTGGTTGTGATGATCGCGTGGGGCGATGGCGTGAACGGCACGCCCGACCTGCGCATCGCCGGTGATGGGTTCCGGTGGGCGGTCGATCTCGTGATCCTGCTCGGTACGGTGCTCTCTCTCATCCTTCTCGACGCCGAACACCATCGCAGCGCGGCGTTCAGTCCGGAGGTCCCTGTGCTGATGTTGCTCGCGGCCACCGGCATGATGGTGCTCGCGGCCGCACGAGATTTGATGTTTGTCTTCCTCGGCATCGAGTTGATGTCCCTTGCGATTTACGTGCTGGCCGGCGTGAATCGGCGCAGTGCGCGCGGTGCTGAAGCCGCCGTGAAGTACTTCATTCTGGGATCTGTTTCGTCCGGCTTCCTTCTGTATGGCATCGCCTTGATCTACGGTGCCACCGGCAGCACGCGTCTGGTCGATATCGCGCAGTGGGTCTCGACGCAGCCGAATCTGGCGCCGATGTTCATCGTCGGTACTGGCTTGCTGCTCGCGGGTTTCGGTTTCAAGGTCGCGGCCGCCCCGTTTCATCTGTGGACGCCCGACGTGTACGACGGCGCGCCGTTGCCGATCACGGCATTCATGTCTGCCTGCGTCAAGACGGCAGCGTTCGCCGTTTTCGCGCGCGTCATGATCGAAGCGATGCCGGGGGCCGCCTCGCGTTGGCACTCGGCGATGTGGTGGCTGGCGGTCGTTACGATGGTTGCCGGCAATGTGTTTGCCCTGGCGCAGAAGAATCTGGTCCGTCTCCTCGCGTACTCCAGCATTGCGCACGCCGGCTATTTGCTCGTCACGATCGTGGTCGCCTCGACAGCGGGCACGACGGCGTTGGTCTTTTACGCGGTGTCCTACACGCTTGCCACGATGGGCGCCTTCGGCGTGCTGATCGTCGTCAATGGCGGTCGCGACCGGTCACCCACGCTCGACGACGTTGCAGGACTCTGGTTGGTCCGTCCATGGCTTGCCGTGTCGATGGCCGTTTTCCTGCTGGCCTTCATGGGAATGCCGCTGGTCGGTGGCATGGGCTTCTTCGCCAAGTGGTATCTGCTGCAGGCGGCCCTGGAGGCCACCACGCCCCAGACGATCCTTGCGGTCATCGTGGTGCTCAGTAGTGCCGTCTCGGCGGCGTATTACTTGTCCGTGATTTCGGCGATGTTCATGCGCCCGCGTCCGGAAGGGCATCCGGTACCGTCTACCATTCCGATGGCGCAGTCACTCATCGCGGCCACCTGTCTGCTGTTGCTGGTGCTGGGCGTCTATCCGACACCGATGATCGAACTCGCGCGTCGTGCACTGCCGGGAACGGCTGCGTCGGCGGGTCTGCCGACGTCGAACGGTGCCCCGCGTTTGAAGGCAGCGAGCTTTATCCGGTGAGTGCGCTCGATCAACGCCGTCTGATCTCATTCCCAAGTTTCGACAGGCTCCGATAATGGCCATCAGCCAGACGATCTTCCGGCAGTACGACGTCCGTGGCGTCGTGGGTACCGACCTCACGGAGGAGGTGGCGTACGGACTCGGTCGCGGATATGCGGCGTATCTTGATGCCCATGGCATCACCGGGGCCGTCGCCGTAGGGCGAGACAATCGGCCGAGTGGTGACGCGCTGCGCGATGCGCTCGTACGTGGGCTCACCGAGTGCGGTGTCGATGTTGTCGACGTCGGCGTGGTCCCCACCCCCCTGCTGTATTGGACGCTGCATCACGAGCCCGTAGTCGGTGGCATCCAGATTACCGGTTCGCACAATCCGCCGGAGTACAACGGCTTCAAGATGTGTGTCGGTACGGGCTCGCTGCATGGTGAAGAGATCCAGCTGCTGTACCGGATGATCGTCGGTGGCGTCTTTCCGTCGGGTACCGGTGTCGTTCGCCAGGTGCCGGTCATCGATCGCTACGTCAGTGATATCGCGGCGCGCGTGGGCCGCATCACGCGCTCGGATGGTTCGACGCTCAAGGTCGTGTACGACTGCGGCAATGGCGCGGCCGCACTGGTGGCCCCTCAGTTGATGACCGCGCTCGGTATCGACGGGATCGGTCTGTTCACCGAGAGCGATGGGACCTTCCCCAATCATCATCCCGACCCGACGGTCCCCGAGAATCTCGAGGACTGCATTTCGGCGGTAAAGGCGAGTGGTGCGGAAATCGGCGTGGCCTTCGACGGTGATGCCGATCGGATCGGTGTGGTGGATCGCGATGGACGAATCATCTGGGGCGATCACATCCTCATCCTGTATGCGCGCGATGTCCTGGCCCGCACCGGCGCCGGCCAGCCCATCATCTTCGATGTGAAGTGCTCGCAGGCGCTGATGGACGGCATCGAAGCGGCCGGCGGTGTTCCCGTGATGTGGAAGACGGGACACTCCCTCATCAAAGACAAAATGAAGGAGATGCACGCGCCGATTGCCGGCGAGATGTCGGGGCACATGTTCTTCACCGAGAGCTTCTACGGCCACGATGACGCGTTGTACGCGGCGGCGCGACTGCTGCGCATCATCGCCGACTCAGGAAAGCGTATCGACGAGCTGCTCGCCGATGTACCGCCGTTCGTCTCGACGCCGGAGTTGCGCATCGATGCCGACGAGGCGTCGAAGTTTGCCATCGTCGCTCGTGCTGCCACGTATTTCAAGGCGACGCACGAGGTCATTGATGTCGATGGCGTACGAGTGCTCTTTGGTGACGGTTGGGGGCTGCTGCGTGCATCGAACACGCAACCGGTGATCGTCGCGCGCTTCGAGGCGAGTTCGGCCGAGCGGCTGGCCGAGATCCGCGGCGTGATGGAAGGATGGCTGCAGACTCAGGGCGTTTCGCTCTGATCACGCGTACGGGTCGCTGAGATGGGTGCGCGCGGCGGGCTGATGTTCGGTCTGGCGATCGCCGCCGCGTTGCTGCTCGTCGGGCGCGCGGTCACGGCGATGCTCGTCGATCACGCGTGGTTCACCGCGATGGGTCTGCCGGCGCTGTTCTGGGAACAAGTCATCGACACCGCAATCCTGCAGGGCGGGGCGTGGGGCGTGGGGGCGCTGTTCGCGTTCGCCAATTTGCATGCCGTACGCCGCACGATCGTGGCGGTCGCGGTACCTTCGCGGGTGGCGAATCTTGAACTGACCACGATGATCTCTGGCGAACGCCTGCTGGCGGCCACGGCGGCGCTGGCGGTGTTGGTCGGAGGCGGACTCGCGATACCCCTTACCAACTGGGTAGACCTCGCGTTGCTGCGTCACGGGCTGGCATTCGGTGAAATCGAAGGCGTGCTGGGGCGCGATCTCGGCTTCTATCGCTACTGGTTGCCAGTTGAGGAGACCCTGTACCTCTGGGCGCTGGTCTCCGTCGTGTCGGTCACCGCGCTCGTGGTCGTGCTGTACGCACTGACGCGTAGTCTCCGCATGGAAGGGCGCCGCGTCGCCGCGTCAACGCATGTCCGCCGCCATCTCAGTGCCTTGGGTGCCCTCGTCCTTCTGCTCCTCGCGTGGAGCTACCGCCTCGATGCGTTTGACTTGTTGCAGCAGGGCAGCGGACCTGACGGGCTGTTTCTCAAGGTCGATCATCGTGTCACGCTCCGGATGGACGCTGTGCTGTCTTTCGGGAGTGCCGTCGCTGCCCTGGTAGTGCTTCGCACGGGCTGGGTCGGGCAGCTGCGTGCGGCGTTCCTCACGCTGACGGTCATCTTGGCAGCCGCTGTCGGGCTACGGCATGTGGCTCCCGCCGTGCTTGCCCGTACCAGCCTACTCGGCGACCCTGCGACGCGCGATCGTGACTACCTCGCGTCGCGCGCACTCTACAGCCGGCGCGCGTTCGACGTCGACGGGATCCGTGCCGTACCGCGCGACAGCGTAGCCGCCGCGCAAACGCGCCTTGCGCGTGCCGCCGTGCCAACGCAACTGAGCCTTTGGGATCGCGCCACGCTGGCGTTCGCCGTGCCCGCGACCCGTGCGCTCGAGAGCGAGCCGCGCGAGGAGGGCTCTCCGGAACCAGCGATGGTCGACGTGTCGCCGATTGGGTGGACCGTGGTCGGCGATCGCCCCACCGCGCTGGTCGTGCGTCGTCCTGTCGGCAGCGCCGAAGGCTGGCTCGTATCGGCGGTCGATGCCACGCGTCCGACCGTACGTGACAGCCAGGTCGAGTTGGCGCCGACGGGGGATGCCGATGCGAGCGACGCCCAGCTGGTTGGGCCAGGCTTGCGCGGCGCGCGCCGGATCGACGGCCGGCATACCCGTGGGGTTGGTGGCGTCCCGCTCACAACGCTCCGTGCGCGGATCGCGCATGCGTGGGCACTGCGCGACTTGTCCTTGCTCGACACCGACAGCACGACCGTCGAGCCGTTGCTGGTCACGCATCGTGACGTGCGCGACCGGGTCGAGCGGCTCGCACCCATCTTCGTGCAGGGCAGTGACGTGTTGCCGCTCGTGTATGCGGGTCGACTGTACTGGACGCTTCAGCTGTACAGCGCCTCCGATCGCTATCCGCTCAGCCAGCAATGGCAGCTGGGGTCAGGCGTGTACAGCTACTTTCGGCTGGCCGCGACCGCGGTGGTCGAAGCGGCGACGGGACGGGTGCGACTCGTCGCCGCCCCGCGGCCCGATCCGCCGACGCGCACGTGGATGACGCGACTACCGACGTTGTTCGCCGTGACGGGCGAATTGCCCCCGCCCCTCGTGGCGCAGCTGCCGCCGGCCACTGAGAGTGCGATGGCGCAGATCAAGACGTTCGCGCGCTACGGCTCGCGGCGCGACGGATCGGTGAGCCGACGGCTGCCGGACAGCGCGCTGGTCGGTGGTGCGCCCCCCCCGCATTGGATCGGCGACCCGCGCGAGCGTCTGGTCGCGTGGAGCGTCCCGTTGCTGGACGGCGCGGATCGGATCAACGGCGTGGTCACCGTGGGCGGCGGCATCGCTCGGCAAACGTGGTGGGATTCGACGACGAACCCCCGTCTGCAATGGGGAGCGGTCGCCGGGCGGATGCAGGCCGCGCTGGACAGCGCGCGCGTGGCGCTGCCCGACGGTGCCCGTCGCGAGCCGCGCTTCCGAAACGGTCGTATTACGACGATCATGACCACGACGGGGCCGCTCATGGTCCAGCCACTGCTGTGGAATCGTGGTGACGGTCCACCCACCATCGCCCGGTTCGTGGCGGCCGACGGCCTACGGCTGGGCGTCGGCGCGACGTTGGCCGACGCGTTGGGACGACTTGGTGATATCCCTATACCAGCGGTGCCCCACGACGAGTCGGTCGAGCAGGGCGCGTCGTCCGACGCGGCCCGCCGTTGGTACACGGCGATGCGCGAGGCGCTGCGCCGTGGCGACTGGGTCGCATTTGGTGCAGCGTTTGACAGTCTGGGCCGCGTATTGGAACGACCGCCGCAATGAACGCGGCCGTGCTCGGCATCGCCGGTTCACGGTGCTGAGTACGTACGGGCGGGCTTTGCACGACAGGCCGGTTGCTGTCGTCAGGCACGACCACCTTGAACCGATGACCTTCCTCGATTCGGAGAACGCGTGAACCTACACGAGTATCAGGCGAAAGAGCTGTTGCGGGCGGCTGGTGTGCCGATCCCGCCCGGCGAGATCGCGACAACGCCAGAACAGGCGGAATCCATCGCACAGCGCTACGGCGTCGCGGTGATGGTGAAGGCGCAGGTGCATGCCGGCGGGCGTGGCAAGGCCGGCGGCGTGAAGTTCTGCCCGACGCCGGAGGCAGCCAAAGAGAAGGCGACGGCCATCCTCGGCATGACGATCAAGGATCTGACGGTCGAGAAGGTGCTCGTCACGGTCGCGGCCGACATCGGCTCCGAAGCGTACGTCGGCATCATCGTCGACCGGGCAACCAAGAAGCCGGTGTTCATGGTGAGCGCGGCCGGCGGTATCGACATTGAAGAAGTTGCGGCTAAGACGCCGGAGCTGATCCTCTATCACCCGGTGGACACGCGCTACGGCCTGTTGTCGTTCGAAGCGATGCGCATGGGCTTCTTCCTGTTCAAGGACGTCAAGCTCGCGCGCCAGGCGGCGAAGATCATGCAGCAACTGTACACCGCCTTCATGAACGCCGGCTGCTCGCTCGCCGAGATCAATCCGCTGGTGCTCACGCCGACGGGTGAACTGATCGCGGTCGACGGCAAGATGGTCATCGACGACAACGAACTCGATCGCCGCCCGGAGATCGCCGCCCTGCGTGACGAATCGTCGGAAGCGCCGAGCGAAGTCGATGCGCGGAATTCGAGCCTCACGTTCATCAAGCTCGACGGCAACGTCGGCTGCGTCGTGAACGGCGCCGGTCTTGCCATGGCGACGATGGATCTCGTGAAGTACTACGGAGGCGATCCGGCAAACTTCCTCGACATCGGTGGTTCGTCGAATCCGGAAAAGGTCGTGAACGCGCTCCGCATCATCACGTCCGATCCGAACGTGAAATGCATTCTGTTCAACATCTTCGGCGGCATTACGCGCACCGATGACGTGGCCAATGGCATCGTCACGGCGACCAAGGCGAATCCGCTCAAGGTGCCCATCGTCATCCGCCTCACCGGCACCAACGAGGAGATCGCCGTGAAGATTCTGCAGGACAACGGCTTCTCGGCGTCGAACGACATGGATGCGGCCGTGCAGCGCGCCGTGGAACTCGCAACGAAGGGAGGTGCCGCGTGAGCATCTTTATTGACAACGGCACCAAGCTGATCGTGCAGGGCATCACGGGCCGCGACGGCTCGTTCCATGCCAAGCAAATGATCGAATACGGAACGCAGGTCGTCGCCGGCGTCACGCCGGGCAAGGGCGGTCAGACGTTTGAAGGCACGGTACCGATTTTCGATACGGTGCACGACGCCGTGCAGGCCACGGGCGCCAACACGTCGGTCATCTACGTGCCGCCGATGTTCGCCGCCGATGCGATGATGGAAGCGGCCGCGGCCGGCGTGAAGCTCATCGTCTGCATCACCGAAGGCGTGCCCGTGCTGGACATGACCAAGGTGTATCCGTACGTCAAGGAACATGGCGCACGGTTGATCGGCCCGAACTGCCCGGGGCTCATCACGCCCGGCCAGTCGAAGGTGGGCATCATTCCCGGGCGTATCTGCATGCCCGGTCACGTTGGCGTCGTGAGCCGCTCCGGCACGCTCACCTATGAAATCGTGAACCAGCTGACGAAGGCCGGTATTGGCCAGAGCTCGTGCGTCGGCATCGGGGGAGATCCGATCAACGGCACGAACTTCATCGATTGCCTCGCGGCATTTGAAGCGGATCCGCAGACCAAGGCCATCGCGATGATGGGTGAGATCGGCGGTACCGACGAGCAGGAAGCCGCCGCGTTCATCAAGGCGCACATGAAGAAGCCGGTCGTTGGATTCATCGCCGGTCAGACGGCGCCGCCGGGCCGCCGTATGGGTCACGCTGGCGCGATCATCTCCGGCTCGGAAGGGACGGCCGCCGAGAAGATCGACTCATTCCTGGCGGCTGGCATGGGTGTCGCCCAGCGCCCGGTGGACTTCGTCGACCTGATCAAAGCGCGATTGACCTAATCGCGCTCGGTGCTGCGGCACCGAGGGCCGAGACAGAGAGCAGGGCGGATCACGACGGACGTGATCCGCCCTTCTTTATGACGTCCCCCTGCGTCGCGCACGCACGAGCGCGCAGATTTCCCGCATGCCAACCTCGCCGCAACGCGTCTCCGATCTACTCGTCGCCTCCCGCATCGTCATGCCGCTGGTGGCGGGCACCGTTGCCGATGCCGCGGAAGCGCTCTGTCGGGCGCTCGACCGGAGCGGCGCCCTGTCGAATGCCGACCTCCTGCGCGAGCGGATCGAGGAGGCACGAAGCGAAGACCTCGTGGCGCTCGCCGATCGGGCGTTCGTGCTGCACTATCGGACCGACGCCGTGCGGGATCTGGTGGTGTCGATCGGCGTCGCCCCGAACGACGTAGTACGCGTCCTCGACGACCATGCGATGCAGCGGGCGCGCGTCGTGGTGCTGGTGTGCGCGCCGCCCCGGCAACTGGCGCGTCATCTGCAGGTGGTCAGCGCCCTGGTCCGCGTGCTGTCCACCGCGTCCACGGTAACGGCGGCGCTGTCGGCCGAGACTCCCGGGCAGCTCCTCGCGCTGCCCCAGTTCGCGGGACTGACGTTGCCGGCTCAGCTGACGGTGCGAGAGCTCATGTCGGAGCGTCCGCGGACCGTCGGCCCCGACGTGCCCCTCCGGAGCGCCGTGCTCGAGATGCTCCGGGCCGGCGTTGGCGGGCTCCCCGTCGTGGACGAGTCCAACCGGGTGATCGGCATGTTGAGTGAACGTGAGCTCTTGCGGGATCTCCTGAGTCATTATCTTCCTCGCGCCGGGGGTGCGAACGCACCCCAGCCGCCAGCCGCGGCGCGGCGCACGGTGCGCGACATCATGACCCGCCAGGTCCTGTGTGTGGCGCCCGAGCAGCCGCTCGCCGAGGTGGCGTCCCTGATGCTCAACAAGGACGTCGAGCGGGTGCCCGTGGTGAAGGATGACCGACTCGTCGGTTTCCTCACGCGCGGGGACATCGTTCGCAAATTGATCGGATCCTGACTTATGGCTGGTCGTCGCACTCTTACCATCGTCAAGCCGGACGCCTTCGCCAATGGCAAGGCCGGCCTCATCATCGCCCTGCTCGAGCAGTCGGGCTTCACCGTCAAGGCGGCTCGCGTCACGCACCTCACGACCGCTCAGGCGGGCGAGTTCTATGGCGTGCATCGCGAGCGCGGCTTCTTCGGCGAGCTCGTCGAATTCATGACCAGCGGTCCATGCATGCCGCTCGTGTTGGAGCGCGACGATGCCGTGGCCACGCTGCGCACGGTGATCGGCGCCACCGACCCGGCCGAGGCGGCCGAGGGCACGGTGCGGAAGCTGTACGCCGAGTCAAAGGGGCGGAACGCGATTCATGCGTCCGACTCCGATGAGAACGCGGCGATCGAAGCCGCGTTCTTCTTCGCGGGTACGGACATCCTCGCGAGCTGAGCATCAGCATTAGCTAACTTGCGGTCGGCGCGTTACTTGGACGTGCCGACCGGAGGAAAGTCATGGCTCGGGAGCCCTTGTGTCAGTGGGGCTCCCGCTCTACGTTACACGGCTATGCTGTGCTTTGACATCCGAAGCCTGGAAGCTCGCGCCGAGAGCGTTGACGGCGTGCTCGACACATCGGATCCGGTGTGGGAGTCCCAGGACACGCGTCCGGCAGGGGCCGGTGTGCAGGTCACTGGCCGGCTTTCCGCCGCAGGTCACGGTCGCTTTTATCTGAGCGGCCGGCTGGAAGGGGCAGCCGTCACGGAGTGCAGGCGTTGCTTGTCCGACGTAACGGTTGCTGTATCGGAAGACGTTCATCTCCTGTTTGCGGAGTCGGGTCTCGACGACGCGGACGAGCAGGACGTGTTCCCGATCCCCGCTGGCGCGCGCGAGCTCGATCTTCGTCCGGCAGTGCGTGAGGAATGGCTGCTGGCCGTTCCGGCATTCGCGCTCTGTCGGGAGGAGTGTCTGGGCTTCTGCGCGACCTGTGGTGCCGATCGCAATACGGGAGCATGCCGCTGTGCTCCCTCAACTGATCCCCGTTGGGCCGGACTGCGCGATCTGCGTGGCTCCGACGCCTAAACGGTTCTTCTCGTCTCGAACGTTCAGGTCAGAGTCCCATGGCCGTACCGAAGCGCCGCACATCTAAGCGGCGGAAGCGCGCCCGCAACACCCACAAGGTCGCGCCCGCCATCGTCATTCAGTCGTGCCCGCAGTGCGGCACGATGAAGCGCCCGCACCGCGTGTGCAACGGGTGCGGATTCTACGCGGGTGAGCAGCGGGTAACTGCGCAGGAAGCGTAAACTTGGCGCGCATTGCCGTGGATGCCATGGGGGGTGACCTCGCCCCTCGGGCCCCCATCGCCGGCGCACTTCAAGCGCTCGGAGCGCTGCCCCCGCAGCATCACATCGAACTCGTAGGGCAGTCCTCGGTCATCGAGGCGGAGCTCGACGCGCTTGTGCGCGGCGACTTCGCCTCGCTGGCGCGTGTCCGTGATCGACTCTCGATCATCGACGCGCCGGAGGTCATCGCCATGACGGACAAGCCTTCCGTCGCCCTCCGGGGCAAGACCAACAGCTCCATGGTCGTCGGGATCAAACGCGTGGCGGATGGGCACGCCGACGGCTTCGTCTCCGCCGGGAACACCGGCGCCCAGATGGCCGCATCCCTCGTGCACCTCAAGTTGCATAGCGGCCTCACACGTCCGGCGATCGGCACGCTCTTTCCCACGGCCAACGATCCGATCCTGGTGCTCGATTCGGGCGCGAACATGGATTGCTCACCCGAGGAACTGGTGCAGTTCGCCCGCATTGGCACCGTCTATGCCCGCGCCTTGCTCGGGCGGAGCAACCCGGCCGTTGGACTGCTTTCGGTTGGCGAAGAGGCGGAGAAGGGCAACGCGGCTGTGAAGGATGCGCATCAGCGACTGCTCGCCTCCGGACTCAACTTCGTCGGCAACATCGAGGGGCGCGACATTCCCAACGGGCGCTGCGATCGCGGTGTCATCGACGTCGTCGTCTGTGATGGCTTCACCGGCAACGTGCTGCTCAAGTTCTACGAGAGCATTGGCCCCATGCTCATCGGGATGGTCGCGAACGTCGCCGGGCTTGATGCCCGTGAGATTGCCCGCTCGCTGACACAGCTCGATGTCGACGAACAGGGCGGCGCTCCCCTCCTCGGTGTTCGGGGCGTCAGCATCATCTCGCATGGCAAGAGTTCGCCGCGCGCGATGGAGAATGCGATCCTGGTGGCGCTGCGCGCCTACGAGTCCGGCATGTCCGACGAGATCGGCCGGCGCCTCGCCGAATCCATGCCAACCACGTCCGGAAACGCCGCATGAAGCGACCGATCGCCTACATCGCCGGGACGGGTCATGCTGTCCCGAAGAACATCATGACCAACGCCGACATTACGGCGATGGGGCTCGAAACGAACAATGAGTGGATCGTCGATCGCACCGGCATCAAGCAGCGCCATATCGCGAAAGACGGCGAGACGCTGACGTCTATCTCCGCAGAGGCGTCGCGGATCGCGATGGCCCGTGCTGGCGTGCAGCCGGGCGAGATCGATGTCATTATTCTCGGAACAGCAACGCCCGACCACCTGCTTCCCGCCACGGCGGTGGAGATTCAGACCGCGCTCGGGTGCACGCGGGCTGCCGCCTTCGATATCTCGGCGGCCTGCTCCGGTTGGCTCTATGCCGCGATTATGGGGGAATCGCTGATCGCGAGTGGCTCGGCCGATACGGTCCTCGTGATCGGCGCCGAAAAGCTCAGTACGATCGTCGATTGGACCGACCGCAACACCTGCATCCTGTTCGCAGACGGCGCCGGGGCGACCGTGCTGCGCCGCAACAAGGAACGGGGCGGTACGAAGGGCGTGCTTTCGTCGTTCATGCGCTCCGATGGAGCGCTCACCGAGCTACTCTGGCGTCCGGCGGGCGGCGGCGCGGAGCCGTTCTCGCCCGAAGTGTTCGAGCAGAAGCGGCATTACGTGCGGATGGCCGGCCGCGAAGTGTTCAAACACGCCGTTCGCTCCATGGCCGAAGCCACCGATCGGGCGCTCGACAGCGCGCGCCTCACGGCGGCCGATGTCGATCTGCTCATTCCGCACCAAGCGAACGTGCGGATCATCGAAGCCACGGCGAAGCACGCCGGCATCTCAATGGACAAGGTCTTCGTCAATGTCGATCGATTCGGCAACACCTCCGCGGCCTCGATCCCGATCGCGCTCAGTGATGCGGTGGAGCAGGGACGCGTGAAGGACGGAACAACCGTGCTGTTCGTGGCGTTTGGCGCCGGTTTCACCTGGGGATCGCTGGTCGCTCGTTTCTGAGCGACCCGCACTCCGCCCTCGACATCCGGACCGTCATGGAATACGTGCTGCTGCTGCCCGGTCAGGGGTCGCAGAAGGTGGGGATGGGCAAGGATCTCGCCGAGGCCTTTCCTGCGGCTCGCGAAGTCTTTCAAGCGGTCGATGACGCCGTCGGGGCGTCCATCTCGACGCTCGCGTTCGACGGGCCGTCCGACGACCTCACGCGCACCCTCAACGCGCAGCCAGCCTTGCTGGCGCACAGCGCCGCCGTCTGGTCGGTCGTGCAGCGCGCGATCGGTCCGTCGGTCCGCGCCGCGGCAGGTCACTCGCTCGGCGAGTTCTCGGCCTATCATGTCGCCGGTGCGATCGACGTGGCGGCTGCCGCGCGTATTGTGCGCCGACGCGGAACGTTGATGTACGAACAGGGCGTGGCCCGCCCGGGCGCGATGGCGGCGATTCTGGGTGTGCTGTCGGCGCCGATCGACGACATCTGCGTGCAGGCCAGCGCCGAGCGCGGTCTCGTCGTGCCGGCGAACTACAACAGCGACGAGCAGGTGGTGATTTCCGGTGAGGTGGCCGGAGTCGAGCGAGCCATGGAACTGGCCAAGGAGGCGGGCGCCAAGCGCTGCCTCCCGTTGCCGGTCAGTGGTGCGTTTCACTCGCCGCTTATGGAGCCGGCTGTCGGCGGACTCCAGGACGCGCTGCAGGCGGAAGTATGGAGCGACCCGAGGGTGCCGGTCGTGGCCAACGTCAACGCGGCGCCAGTCAGGTCAGCCAGCGTCGCCGGTGAACTCCTGGTGCGGCAGCTCACCGCGCCCGTCCAGTGGACCCGCGTCAGTCGCCTGCTGGTCGAGCAATACCCGGATGCCACCTTCGTCGAGATCGGCAGTGGGGCGGTACTCACCGGCCTCCTACGACGTCAAGCGCCGTCGGTGAAGACTCTTTCGTGCGGGACCGTCGCTGAGGTCGAGAAGCTGCTCGCCCTCGCCGGCGGCGCCGTGTAACGTTCGCGAACCCGAACCCCACGACTGTTTCATGAGCGGACTTCGCATCGACCTGACCGGTCGCGTGGCGCTGGTGACCGGATCGACCCGCGGCATCGGACGCGCGATCGCCGGCACGTTGGCATCGGCCGGGGCGCGGGTTGCCGTAACCGGACGCGATCAGGCCCGCGCTGACGCCGCCGCGCGGGAGATCGCCGCACAGACGGGCGTCGAGACGCGGGGGTACGCCGCCGATGTCTCCGAGACAGGGCAAGCCATCGCGCTCGTGGAGTCCGTCGAGAAGGATTTCGGGCAGCTCGACATTCTGGTCAACAACGCCGGCCTGACCCGGGACAACCTCCTGATTCGCCTCAAGGACGACGACTGGGACGCCGTGATCAATGCGAATCTGCGCGGGGCGTTCGCGACGTGTCGTGCCGCCTCGCGCGGCATGATGAAGCGCCGGTACGGCCGCATCATCAACGTGGCCAGCGTCGTCGGCCTGATCGGCAACAAGGGGCAGGCCAATTACGCGGCGAGCAAGGCGGGGTTGATCGGCATGACCAAGTCGATCGCCAAGGAACTCGGGTCACGGAATATCCTGGCCAACGTAGTGGCTCCCGGCTTCATCGACACCGACATGACGGCGGCGATGACGCCGGAGGCCCGCCAGACGCTCAGTGCGGGGATCCCGCTCGAGCGCCTCGGTAGCGCCGAGGACATCGCGAGCATGGTCGCTGTGCTCGCGTCCGACCTGACCAATTATGTGACCGGTCAGGTCTTCGTGGTGGACGGCGGCATGGTTATGTAGAGGCGGCGGCTGGGGGTGAACTTTGCGGTTCTTGCCGTCAAGCCCTCCCAGCGACGCCGTGGCATGGCTAACTTCCCATTTCTCAACTACTCCATCATCCCAGAGGATCGTTCCCATGTCGGATCACGCGTCGAAGATCAAGGATATCATCGAAAAGGAGCTCGGAGTGGAGCGCGAGAAGCTCACGCCCGAGGCGAGCTTCATCGAAGACCTCGGCGCCGACTCGCTCGACATCGTCGAGTTGGTGATGGAATTCGAGAAAGAGTTCGAGATCGACATCCCGGACGAGGACGCCGAGAAGCTCCGCACGGTCGGTGACGCGGTAGCCTACCTTGAGGCGAAGGTCGCGGGCTAATGCGGCGGCGGGTCGTCGTTACGGGGCTTGGTGCCGTTACGCCGGTCGGAAACGACGTGGCGACGACCTGGCAGTCTCTGCTCTCCGGCGTGTCCGGGGGCGCTGACATTACGAAGTTCGACGCGTCGCAGTATTCGGTGCGCTTTGCGTGCGAGGTGAAGCGGTTTGACCCGCTCACGTGCATGGACCGCAAGGAAGTGAAGCGCGCCGATGTGTATTCGCACTACGCCATGGCGGCCTCCGTACAGGCAGCGGCCGACGCGGGCATCATTCCGGGTGCAATCGCCCCGGAGTCGATGGGTGTGATCATCGGCAGCGGGATCGGTGGTATTCGGAGTTTCGAGGACCAGCACGATGTGTATCGGTCGCTGGGCCCGAGCAAGATTTCGCCGTTTTTCATTCCGATGTTCATCGGCGACATCGCCGCGGGGCTCGTGTCGATGCGGCTCCAGGCGAAGGGGCCCAACTACGCCACGGTGTCGGCGTGTGCGTCGAGCGCCCATGCGATCGGCGATGCCTTCCGCATCATCCAGTACGGCGATGCCGATGTGATGTTCGCCGGCGGATCCGAGGCGGCGGTCACCCCGATGGCAATCGGCGGGTTCGCCAACATGGGTGCGCTGTCCACGCGGAACGAGTCGCCAGCCAGCGCGTCGCGGCCGTTCGACAAGGATCGTGATGGTTTTGTGATGGGTGAGGGGGCCGGCGTGGTGGTGCTCGAGGAACTTGAGCACGCCCGTCGCCGCGGCGCTCGCATTTACGGCGAAATCGTCGGCTACCGCGCGACAGGGGATGCCTATCATCTCACGGGTCAGCCGGACGCGCACGAGGGACTGCAGCGGGCGATGCGGGGCGCGCTGCAGGACGGCGGCCTCGTGCCGACCGACGTCGATTACATCAATGCGCACGGTACGTCCACACCACTCAACGATCCCAACGAGTCCAAAGGCATCGAGGCGGTGTTCGGCGAGCATGCGCATGTGCTTTCAGTGAGTTCAACCAAGTCGGCCACCGGACATATGCTTGGTGCCGCCGGCTCCGTCGAGTTCATCGCCTGTGCCTTGGCGATGCGCGACAACATGGTTCCCCCCACGATCAATTACTCGACTCCCGACCCGGAGTGCGTTCTCGACTATACGCCGAACACGCCGCGGGCGCGGCCGGTGAATGTCGCGATCTCGAACAGTTCCGGTTTCGGTGGTCACAATGTCTCGATCGCACTCCGACGGTGGCACGACTAGGCCCGTCGGGGCGTTCATCGAGGTGAAGGTCTGCGCGAATGGTTCGCGCACTTGCCCGAGTACGCCCTGATGCCCGTCTCCATTCCGTTCGATCTCGATCGCCTTCGTGACCCCGCGCTGCGCCCCATTGGGGAGAAGTTGCGCGCCGGTGAGCGCTTGTCCATCGCCGATGGTGTCACGCTCTTCCGCTCGCCGGATCTGCTCGGCGTGGGAGCCATGGCCGACGCGGCCAACCGAGCGCGTCACGGTGATCGGGTCACCTTCGCCTCGAATCAGCACATCAACCCCACCAACGTTTGCGTCCTACGCAAGACGTGTGTGTTTTGCGGGTATGCGCGATTGCCGAAGGAAGCGGGCGCGTACCGCTACAGCATCGAGCAGGTGCTCGCCGAATCCGACCGGGCCGACGGCTCGATCACCCGCGAGTTCCACATCGTGGGCGGCCTCGACATGGAGGCTGGGCTTGAGTACTACCAGACGATGTTCCGCGCGCTCAAGGCACGGCATCCCCAGGTACACATCAAGGCCCTGACTGCCGTCGAGATCGCGCACATCGCGCGGATCGAAAAGATGAGCCGGGCCGATGTGCTGATCGCCTTACGTGAAGCCGGCCTCGATACGATGCCCGGCGGCGGCGCGGAGACATTCAGTGCCGCCGTTCGCGACGTGATCGCGGACAAGAAGCTCGGCGGGACCGACTATATCGACGTGCATCGCACAGCGCACCAGCTTGGCATCCGGTCCAACTGCACAATGCTCTACGGGCACATCGAGACGCTCGAGGATCGTATGCAGCACCTGAACATGCTGCGTGAACTGCAGGATGAAACCGGCGGCTTTCTCGCCTACATCCCGCTCGCGTATCACCCCGATGACAACGAACTCGGGAAGACGCTCGGCCGCGAAGGCACCGCGACGACCGGGTTCGATGACCTGCGGAATCTGGCCGTCGGCCGGCTCTTCCTCGACAACTTCGAGCACATCAAGTCGCACTGGATCATGGTGTCCACGCCGGTGTCGCAGATCTCACTGCACTTCGGCGTGAACGACATCGAAGGCACGGTGGTCCGCGAGAAGATCTACCACGCCGTCGGCGCGCACACCCCGCAAGGCATGACGCTGCCGCAGCTCCTCGGACTGATCCGCGGCGCTGGTAAGGTGCCCGCGGAGCGGGATTCGTTTTACCGCGTGCTGCGCGAATTCGAACCCGACCAGACTGGCGCGATCGACGAGACGCCGGCGCCGCTCGCCGGCGCGGCAGGCTGACCGTCATGCTGCGTGTCGGACGCATCCCCTACATCAACTGCTTTCCCGTGTATGGCGCGATCGATCGTGGAATCGTACCACTCGACGGCAGTCTGGTCACCGGTTTCCCGACGGTCCTCAACGGATTGATGGCCGCCGGCGATCTCGATGTCAGCGTCGTGTCGGCCGTCGAGTACGCGCGCGATGCAAAGCGGTATCTGTTGCTCCCCGAGCTGGCGATCACGAGTGACGGGCCGGTGCGTAGTGTCATGCTGTTCAGCAAACGTCCGCCGTCGGAACTGGGTGGACAAAAGGTGATCGTCAGTCGGAGCTCCATGACGTCGGTCGCACTGCTCGAGCTCTTGTTCGAGCACGTGTGGCGTTGCCGTCCCGAGTTCGTGCCGGGTGATGCCGAGCTGGCGGACGTCGCCCGCTTCGAAGACGAACCGCATGAGGCGCGCCTTGTGATCGGTGACGCCGCGCTCAAGCTCTTCGATCAGGCCAACCGTGGTGGATCGTGGGCGGTTCGCTACCCGCATCGAGAAGACCTGGGAGGCGTCTGGAAGGACTGGACGGGATTGCCCTTCGTCTTCGCCGTCTGGGTGGCCCAGCGTCGCGCGCCGGTCCATGACGCCCTTGCGGCACATGCCTCGCTGATCGCGTCGCGTGATTGGGGACTGGCCCATCTCGATCAGCTGTCCGCCCAAGCAGCGCTGGCCACAGGGGTGTCGCGCGAAGCCTGCGCGGAGTACTTCTCCGGGTTGGATTACCGTTTGTCCTACCCGCACCTCGCGGGCCTCACTGAATTCTTCCGTCGACTCGTTCTGGCTGGGCGCGTGCCCGATGGCACGCTCGCCTTCCTGCCGGCCGCGTGATCGACTTCCTGCAAGCCGCCGGTCGCAAGAGAATCATCCATGCGTGACCTTCTCGATTTCTATACCAACGCGCCGCTGCTCGAACTCGGCATGGAAGCCGATCGCGTACGGCAGGCGAAGCATCCCCACGGCGTGGTCACGTACATCGTCGACCGTAACATCAACTACACGAACGTCTGCGTGGCCGACTGCGGGTTCTGCGCCTTCTACCGTCGTCCGAAGCATGGGGAAGGGTACACCCTGTCCTTCGAGCAGATTGGTGAGAAGATCGAGGAAACGAAGGCGCTGGGCGGTGTGCAGATCCTCATTCAGGGTGGGCACAACCCGTACATCCCGTTCGAGTGGTATCTGGACCTGATGCGCTACATCAAGCGGCATCATCCGATTCACATTCACGGCTTTTCGCCCAGCGAAGTCGATTTCTTCGCAACGCGATTCCGCATGGACGCGCGCGATGTGATCCGCGAGCTCAAGGCCGCCGGCCTCGATTCGATTCCAGGCGGCGGCGGCGAGATTCTCGTACAACGCGTTCGTGACATCGTGGCACCGAAGAAGGCCGGCGCCGACCGTTGGCTCGAGATCATGGAGCTCGCGCACAACGAAGGCATGAAGACGTCGGTGACGATGATGTACGGCATCGGGGAAACGCTCGCCGAGCGCATCGAGCATCTCCAGCGTGTCCAGGCGCTCCAAGCACGCACCGGCGGCTTTACGGCCTTCATCACGTGGCCCTTGCAGCCGGAGAACACGCCGTCGATGTCGCACATGCCCAAGACCGACGCCGTGACCTATCTGCGCACGGTGGCGATCTCGCGCATCGTACTCGACAACGTGCCCAACCTGCAGTCGAGTTGGGTCACGATGGGGATGAAGGTCGGGCAGATGGCGCTCAACTACGGCTGCAACGATTTCGGCTCGTTGATGATCGAGGAGAACGTCGTATCGGCGGCCAACACGACGCATCGCACGACCGTCGATGAGCTCGACCGGCTGATTCGCGATGCGGGTTTCTCGCCCGCACGGCGCCGTCAGGACTATTCGCTCATCACCACGGGTACGCAGGCGCACGCGACGGTGGCGGCGTGAGCATCACGCTGCCGCTGCGCGTTGGCATCGGCTACGACTCGCACCGGTTCGGCGAGGGCGGGCCGATGCGTTTGGGCGGCGTCGATATCCCGGCCGACATCCATTGCGCCGGCCACTCCGATGGGGACGCCATCTGCCATGCCGTCACCGACGCGCTGCTCGGGGCAGCGGCGCTGGGCGACATCGGCGAGATGTTTCCCGACACCGATGCCGCCAACAAGGGGAAGGATTCGACAGTGATGTTGGCGGCCGCCGTCGCGCGGCTTCACCAGGCCGGCTGGCACGTGGGGAATGTCGACATCACGGTGATTACACAACGTCCGAAGATCGGTCCGCATCGCGCCGCGATCCGCGCGCGGCTCGCGGAGCTGCTCGACGTCTCGGATACGGAGGTCTTCGTAAAGGGGAAGACCAACGAGTCAATGGGTTGGATCGGCCGGGAGGAAGGGCTGGCGGTCATGGCCACCGCGACCGTCCTACCACGCCGCTGATTCGCCGCACCGCCGCCGCAGGGACTGCGGCATCGCCCATGCACCGGATGGGTGCATGACCGACCTTCTCGCATGGTTGTCGTCGCTGCCGGAGCCGTTGCTATACGGTGCGCTCGTGCTCGCGGCGTTCGCCGAGAATGTCTTTCCCCCAGTGCCGGCGGACACCGTGATCGCCCTCGGGGCCTTCGTCGCAGCTCGGGGAAATGGGAGTGCGCTTGGCGTCTGGCTCGCCACGATGCTGGGCAACATCGGCGGAGCCATGCTGATGTACGGACTCGGACATCGTTATGGTCTGCCGTGGCTGCTGCGGCGGTTCCCGGTACTCTTTCCGGCTGGTGCTGCCGAGCGCATTACCGAGCGTTTCAAGACGCAGGGGCTGGTCGCCGTGATCGTGAGCCGCTTTCTGCCTGGCGTCCGAGCCGTGGTGCCACCACTCGCGGGCGCCATGGGTATCGGTGCCGTGCGTGCTCTGATCGCCATGTCGTTGGCCTCGGGCGCGTGGTACGGTCTCGTGTGCGTCCTGGCTTTTCGAGCCGGCGCAAACGCGGACGCGCTGCTCGAGAGGATTGCCGGACAGCAGCGAACCGTTGGTCTGGTCGCCGCTGGTATCGTGGTCGTTACGATCGGCGTGATGTGGTGGCGAGCGCAGAGCCGTCGTCGATGACCGCGTCGCTGCCGTCCCCGTCCCCGGAAGAGCAGGCCCTGCGTCGCGGATTCCACCTGCTCGCGTTTGAGGATGCGTTGTCGCTCGAGGAAGGGGCGTCGCCGCGCACGATCGAGGCCTACCGTCGTGACGTCGTTCGCTGCGCCGTGTTCATGCGGGAGCAAGGCGTGGCCAACCCGAGCGCGATCACGCCGGGCACGCTGCGTGAATTCGTGTATCACCTCAAGGATCTCGGGCTTGCCGGAACGTCGATTCGCCGGAACATCTCGGCGTTGCGCACCTGGTTCCGCATCATGCTGGCCGAAGGGTTGGTGACCCACGATCCCACCGAGCGACTCGATTCGCCGGCACGATTCCGCACCTTACCGGAGGTGCTCGGTGTGGAGGAGGTTTTGAAGCTGCTGGCCGCTCCTGGGCTCGATGAACGTCTGGCGTTCCGCGACCGAGCGATGCTCGAGCTGGCGTACGGCGCGGGCTTGCGCGTGTCGGAGTGGATCGGACTCGCGCTCAAGGATGTGTTGCTGGAGGACGGATTGGTGCGCGTGCTGGGCAAGGGCAACAAGGAACGGCTCGTTCCCATCGGCCGATCGGCAATCGGCGCCGTCGCGGTGTACGTGCGCGAACTGCGCCCGGTGCTCGAGCGAGGAGAAGGGAAGGGCATCCTGTTTCTCAACGCCCAGGGGAAGCCGCTCACGCGGATGGGTGCCTGGAAGATCCTGCGGAAGTACGTCACGATGGCCGGGATCGAGAAAGCCGTCTCGCCGCACACGTTGCGGCACTCCTTCGCGACCCATCTTCTGGAAGGGGGGGCGGACCTCCGCGCCGTGCAGGAGATGCTTGGCCACGCCGACATCGCCACGACACAGATCTACACGCATGTGGATCGCGAGTATCTTCGAAGCGTGCACCGCCAGTTCCATCCGCGTCCCTGACCTCGACGTCCATGCTGCTCGTCATCGACAACTACGACTCGTTCACGTACAACCTCGTGCAGTACTTCGGCGAGCTCGGTGAGACGATCGAGGTGCATCGGAACGATGCCATCACCGTCGATCAGGTCGGTGCCATGTCCCCCGATGCCATCGTCGTCTCCCCTGGGCCGTGCTCGCCCCGCGAGGCGGGCATTTCGGTGGAGGTAATTCAGCGCTACGGCGCTTCCATCCCACTACTCGGGGTCTGTCTGGGGCATCAGGCGATCGGCGAGGCGTACGGTGGCGTCGTCACGCGGGCCGCCAGAGTCATGCACGGCAAGATGTCGCAGCTCGTCCATAACGGCACAGGGCTCTTCGCCGGGATACCATCGCCCTTCGGCGTGATGCGGTACCACTCACTGATCGTCGAGCATGCCACGCTGCCGGCCGAGTTGCTCGTGACGGCGGTCGCCGTCGACGATGCGCAGGAGATCCACGCGCTGCAGCATCGCGCACATCCCGTGTGGGGCGTGCAGTTTCATCCCGAATCGATTCTGACCGAGCACGGTCGTGAGCTGCTGGTCAACTTCCTGGCGATGTCGCGCGCCTTCCGCGGAGTAGCGAGCTAGGCCGAGTCGCTACGCGGCGTCTCTACGCGGCGTCGCCGGCGGTTGCTTCGGGCACAGCCGCCGCTTTCGGCGAGATCACGAGCGAGAGTAGCGCACTGCCCGCCAGCAAAGTACCGACGATACCGAGCGAAACCCCGATGCCCACCGGCCAGAGCTCCGAGACGAGCATCTTCGTGCCGACGAATACCAGCACGAGCGCCAGGCCGTATTTGAGCAGGTGAAACTTGCCGATGACGCCGGCCAGCACGAAGTACATCGAGCGCAGGCCAAGAATGGCGAACACATTCGAGGTGAACACGAGGAAAGGATTCCGCGTGACGCCGAAGATGGCGGGAATCGAATCGACGGCGAACACGACGTCGGTGGTTTCCACGAGCGCGAGCACCACGAACAACGGCGTGGCAACGAGCCGCGCGGCCGTGCCATCGATACGCTCACGTACAAAGAAGCGCTCGCCGTGGAACGTCGTCGTGATGGGAAGAAAGCGCCGGAGGAGGCGGATGACGGGATTCGATTCCGGCTCGATCTCGCTGTCACCGCCGAAGGCCATCTTGGCACCGGTGAACACGAGGAATGCGCCGAAGACGTAGATGATCCAGTGGAATTGGGCGATCAGGACGGCGCCCGCCCCGATCATCGCGCCGCGCATGAAAAGCGCACCGATGATGCCCCAGAACAACACGCGGTGCTGCAGCTCGGACGGAATGCCGAAATAGCCGAAGATCAGGATGAACACGAACAGGTTGTCCACCGACAGCGCCTGCTCGACCAAGTAGCCCGCGTAGAACTCGAGCATGGACTGACGCCCCATGGCCGACCCGATCCAGAGCCCGAAACCGATGGCGAGGGCAATCCAGACCGCGCTCCACCCCAGGGCCTCACGGACCGTCACCACGTGGGCCTTGCGGTTGAAGACGCCGAGGTCCAACGCCAACAGGGCGAGCACCATTGCGTTGAAGGCGATCCACCACCAGGTCGTCGGCATGCAAGAGGCGAAAGGGGGAAACGACGACGTGTTTGCCTTCAGGCGCCGCGCTGCGTATCTTAACTGGCGTGAATTTTGCTGCAACCACGCCCAAGCGAATCGGACAATGCCAGTCCTCGCGGTGATCCCGGCGCGCCTCGGTGCGACCCGACTTCCCCGCAAGCCGCTTCGCCTCCTCGCGGGCGAACCGCTTATCGTCCGGGTCTATGAGCGGGTCGTGTCGCTGGGCGTCAGTGACCACATCGTCGTGGCGACCGACCATCCGGAGGTCCTCGCCACCTGTGCCGCACGGGGAATCCCGGCGATCCTGACCCGCGCCGACCATCCCAGCGGCACGGATCGCGTCGCGGAAGTTGCCGCCCGTCCGGAGTTTGCGCACTTCGACGTGATTCTCAACGTGCAGGGCGACGAGCCGTTCGTGTCGCACGACGCGCTGGCCGGCGCCGTGTCAATCGTCGCCGAGGGGCGGGCTCCGATCGGAACGGCCGCCGTCCCGGTGCCAGCCGCGGCGCTGCTCCAGCCGGATATCGTCAAAGTCGTGTGTGGCGATGACGGCCGCGCCCTCTACTTTTCGCGGGCGCCCATTCCGTACCTACGTGAACCGGGTGATGCCGAGGGCCAGCAGGCGTTGATCCGTCAGCACGTTGGCGTCTACGCGTACACGCGCGGTGCCCTCGAGGCGTGGGTCGGCTGGTCGCCGCATCCTCTCGAACTCGTCGAGCGGCTCGAGCAACTCCGCCCGCTGGCCCACGGCTTGGCGATCGGTGTGGCTGACGTGTCCATGGCCGAAGGCGGCATCGATACGGAAGCCGATCTCGACCGCGCTAATCGGCACTGGTACGCTCTGTCTTCGAATACGCGGTCGTGACGCACCTGATGCGACCGCTTCCTTGTCCCACCTGCGCGAGAACCCGCTGATGACTACCAAGAGCACGAGCGCGAGCCAGATGACCACCCCGAAATACATCTTCGTCACCGGTGGCGTCGTGTCCTCGCTGGGCAAGGGAATCGCCGCTGCGTCGCTTGGACGGTTGCTCGTCGAACGCGGCTTTCGCGTCACCATGATGAAGCTCGATCCCTACCTGAACGTCGACCCCGGCACGATGTCGCCGTTCCAGCACGGCGAAGTCTTCGTGACGGACGACGGCGCCGAGACGGACCTCGACCTCGGGCATTATGAGCGCTTCCTCGACCGGCCGCTCTCGCAGGCGAACAACATCACGACGGGACGCATCTACTCGAATGTGATCACCAAAGAGCGCCGCGGCGAATACCTCGGCTCCACGGTGCAGGTGATTCCGCACATCACGGACGAGATCAAGGGCGCCGTAAAGCGCATCGCGCCGGGCAATGACGTTGTGCTCGTCGAGGTCGGCGGGACGGTGGGCGACATCGAGTCGCTCCCGTTCCTCGAGGCCATCCGGCAGTTCCGCCGTGAGGTGGGCAAGGAGAACGCGTTATTCGTGCATCTCACCTTGGTGCCGTACATCGCGGCCGCGGGCGAAGTGAAGACCAAGCCCACCCAACATTCCGTGCGCGAGCTCATGGAAATCGGAATACAGCCGGATTTCCTGATCTGCCGTAGCGAGAAGCCGTTGCAGGACGACGTGAAGCGAAAGATCGCCTTGTTCTGCAACGTCGACTTCGGGGCCGTGATCGAGAGTCCCGACGTCCCAACGATCTACGAGATCCCGTTGTCATTCGAGCAGCAGGGCTTCGCGGAGCGCGTTATGGAGCGCTTGCGCCTGGTCGCGCCGACGCCGGACCTGACGAACTGGCGCACGATGGTGCAGCACATCACGAATCCGCACACCCGGGTGAAGATCTGCGTCGTCGGCAAATACACGGATTACGTCGACAGCTACAAGAGCGTACAGGAAGCGCTCATTCACGGCGGCATTGCGAACGATGTCGGCGTCGATCTCGCCTGGACGTCGAGCGACCTGTTCACCTCACCGGAACGGTCGCGTGAGATCCTCTCGAACTATCACGGATTGCTCGTGCCGGGCGGTTTCGGCGTCCGCGGCGTGGAAGGGATGGTCGAGGCGATTCGCGCGGCGCGCGAACTCTCGATTCCGTTCTTCGGGATTTGCCTCGGCATGCAGGTCGCGATCATCGAGTTCGCGCGCCACGTGATGGGCCTTGATGACAGTCATTCGAGTGAGTTCGCTCCCGACTGCAGCGATCCGGTGATCTCGCTGATGGACTCGCAGCGCGAGGTGACCGATATGGGCGGCACGATGCGCCTTGGTGCCTATCCGTGTCGTCTCCAGCGTGGCTCGAAGGCCGCGGAGGTGTACGGGCAGCCCGAGGTCAGCGAGCGCCATCGCCATCGGTACGAAGTCTCGAACCGGTACCGCGACGCCTTGATCGAGCACGGTATGCGCCTCAGCGGGCTCTCCCCCGACGACTCGCTGGTGGAGATGATCGAACTCCCGTCGCATCCGTACTTCATCGGCTGCCAGTTCCACCCGGAACTGCAATCGCGTCCCCTCCGTCCCCATCCGCTCTTTGCCGGGTTCGTGGCGGCCGCCGAGCGTTACCACCACGCGCACGAGCAAGCTGATCAACCGACACTGGTGCACGTGAATTCATGACCGACGCCGCCACGATGACCGCGTCACTCTTCCCGGCCGATCGTCTCTTCCTGATCGCCGGCCCGTGCCAGCTTGAGGATGACACGCTCAACTTGCGCGTCGCCGACGCGCTGGCGCGATTAGCCGAGCACGTCCCCGGCGGCATCATCTTCAAGGCCAGCTTCGACAAGGCAAATCGCTCGAACGTCGACGGGGTGCGCGGTCCGGGGCTCGAAGCCGGACTCGCCGCGCTCGCCCGCGTCCGGGCGGCCACGGGATTGCCGATCCTGACCGATGTGCACGAAGCGTCGCAGTGCGCGACGGCCGCCGAGGTGGTGGACGTGCTGCAGATCCCGGCGTTCCTGTGCCGTCAGACCGATCTGCTTCTGGCGGCTGGAGCGACGGGCAAGGCGGTGAATGTGAAGAAGGGGCAATGGATGCACCCCGAAGGCATGCGCGGCGCCGTGCGCAAAGTGGAAGCCGGGGCGACGCTCGCCTCGGTAGAAGCGGGGGCGCTGGCCGTGACTGAACGCGGAACGTTTTTCGGCTACGGTGATCTGGTGGTGGACATGCGCAGCTTTGCGCGACTGCGCGAGTCCTGCGACGTCCCCGTGATCTTCGACGCCACGCACAGCGTGCAACGTCCGGGGCAAGGTGCCGGCGGCACCAGTGGCGGTGCCCGCGAATTCATTCCCCCCCTCACGCTGGCCGCGATCGCCGCGGGTGCGCAGGGGCTGTTCATCGAGACGCACCCCGAGCCAGACCGTGCCCCCAGCGACGGGCCGAACATGCTCCCGCTCGAGCAGTTGGGGGATCTCATGGCGCGCGTGGTCGACATCTGGGATCGCGTGCGTTCGTGATGCCGTCTGCTCCCCAGTCCCCCGCCGACCTCCTCCCGCCGCTCGTCATCGAGGCGCCGCGTATAGAGCCGTCGCTCGCGCGACGCATCCGATTGGTCGGTCTCGATGTGGACGGCGTGTTGACCGATGGCGGGATCTACCTGGGATCGGCACAGTCAGGCGCGCCGGCCGTGCCGTTCGAGCTGAAGCGCTACGATATTCAGGACGGACTGGGCATTCAGCTGCTGCGGGACTGTGGCCTCAAGGTGGTGATCATCACGGGTCGCGTGTCGGACAGTGTCGCGCAGCGGGCACGTGAACTTCGTGTTGATGCGGTCGTGCAGGACCCGGAAGCCCGGAAGCTCGCGGCACTCACGACGCTCGCCGCCGACTTCGGCTGCACGCTCGACGACGTCGCGTTCGTCGGCGACGACCTGCCGGACCTCGCCGTGCTGCGCCGCGTCGGACTGCCCGTCGCCGTGGGCAATGCGGTGGCTGAGGTGCGTCGTGCGGCGCATCTGCAGCTGATGGCGCACGGTGGGCATGGTGCGGTGCGCGAGTTCGCCGAGGCGCTCTTGGTCGCGCGCAACGAATGGACTGATGCGGTCGAGCGCTACGTGGCCAGCCGCAGCGTTGCGGCGGCTCCTGATGAAGAGAACGCTCGTGAGGACGCGCACGCATGACGGCTGACCTGATCATCGAGCGCGGTCGCCGCGTGTTGCATCTCGAAGCGGCCGCGTTGGCCGACGCCGAGCGCGCGCTCGGCCATGACTTTGCGCGCGCCGTGCAGTTGCTGGCTGCCTGCCGGGGACGTGTCATCATCGCCGGTGTCGGGAAGTCGGGGCTGGTCGGCCGCAAGATGGCGGCGACGTTTACGTCCACCGGGTCACCGGCGATGTTCCTACATCCCGTAGAGAGCGTGCACGGAGACTTGGGCATCGTCGGCGAAGACGACGTCGCCATTCTTATCTCGAAGAGTGGCGAGAGTCAGGAGTTGCTCGGGTTGATCGACGCACTCTCGCGGTTGGGAGTCCGCATGATTGCGATGACGGCCGACCGTTCCTCGCGGCTGTCACGACACGCCGACGTCACGCTGGATCTTGGCGTGCGGGAGGAGGCGTGCCCGCATGACCTGGCACCGACCACGAGCACCACCGTGACCATGGCCCTGGGTGATGCGTTGGCGGTCGCGCTGATGGGAGAGAAGGGCTTCCGGGCCGAAGATTTCGCCCGGTTCCACCCCGGAGGGTCGCTCGGCCGGCGCTTGCTCACCCGTGTGAGTGACGTCATGGTAACCACGGGGCTGCCCCTGCTCGACCGAGCGGCGACGATGCGCGAGGCCATCGTGCTGCTCGCGGAGCGCCGGGGAATCGCCGTGGTCGTGGAACAGGAACGCGTGTTGGGGGTCGTCACCGCAGGCGACCTGACGCGGTTGCTGGAGCGGCATGCGGACGTGCTCTCCGTAGCCGTCGCGTCGGTGATGACCACCACGCCGCGGATGGCACATGATCATGAACTGGGGAGCGCTGTGGTGCATCGGATGGAAACGCATGGCATCATGGCGATGCCGGTGCTGAATGCAGAGGACCAGCTCGTGGGCATCGTGCATCTGCACGACCTCTTGCGGGCGGGCGCAGCATGAGCTGGCGTTCCTCCGTGG
The DNA here is from genome assembly GCF_044376735.1 of Gemmatimonas sp. Lineage (GTDB taxonomy): Bacteria > Gemmatimonadota > Gemmatimonadetes > Gemmatimonadales > Gemmatimonadaceae > Gemmatimonas. The sequence goes on along the minus strand of NZ_JBILKJ010000017.1, from coordinate 15,482 downwards.
CGATGCCGACGCTCGCGTTGCTCGTCTTGGCCGCCGCCGCCTGTCCACGCGCCAAGGGCAAAACGCCGGTCAAGACGAAGGCCACGAAAACAGTGATCCCCGATTCGGCCGATCAGATCATCTTCGGCGGTCGCATCTTCCTCACCGATCAGGGCGTCTCCAAGGGCGTGCTGCTGGCAGACACCATTCTCAACTACGACGATGGCACCCGCATGGAGCTGCGCCGGGTGAACGTCACCTTCTACACGTCGGTCGGAGTAAAGGATGGGGTGCTCACGTCCAAGGCGGGCACCTACAACGCGCGGCTCTCTCGTCTCGATGCGCGCGGGGATGTGGTCGTGGTCCGGGATGATGGAAAGCGGCTTTCGTCGCCACAACTCGTGTACGATCAGGTTCGCAACCAGATCTTCACCGATAGTGCGTTCGTCCTGAACGAGCCGTCGCGTACATTCACGGGTCTGGGATTCGAGTCCGATCCGCAGCTCACGCGGTTCCGTTGCATTCGTAACTGTAAGGGCCTCGCGCCCGTCAAGATTCCCACCAAGTAACGCGTGACTCCTCGACGCTCGCGAATTCGCGCGGTTACCGTACTCGGCACGGTCATGCTGCTGGCCATCGTGGCTGGATGCCGCGGTGCGCGGCGTGGGACGGCGTCGGTCACGCCTGCCGTCGCCGCGGCGGCGTTGGACAGCGCAGTCCGGGTCGGTGCGCGTGCGGATTCGTTGCGTGCCGATTCCATGCGGGTCGACTCGCTCGTGGAGGCGAAGAAGGCGGCGGGCACGGATAGCGCGGTGACCAGGGACAGCTTGGCGCGCGGGGCTGCGAGCCGCGACAGCGCCACGGCCGCGACCAAGCGTCCCGCCAAGAAGGCCGCCTCGTCCGCCGCGACGCGAAACTGCGTGCTGGATTTCGCGGACAGTCCGCCAGAAACGCGATTGCTCTACACGCGGCTTCCCGACAGTACGGCCAACACGTTCATCGGCGGCGGCTTCATCGGACGCTGTCAGGGCGAGAATAACCGCATCCGCGCCGACAGCGCCGAGCAGTTCGAATCGGCCGGCATCGTCAACATGTACGGGAACGTCGTTTACGAAGAACCGAATAAGCTGCGGGTGACCGCCGCGCACGCGATATACTTTACGCGCGAGGGCCGCCTGTTCGCCGATGGTGGTGTGGTCGCCACGCAGCTTGCCACGGGGAGCACGTTCACCGGCCCGAATATCGAGTATTATCGCGTGATGCCCGGCCGTCCGGTGGCGAAGCTGGTCGCTCCGAATCGGCCCACCGCCCGGCTCATCGAGAAGGACAGCACCGGAAAGCCGGGGCAGCCCACGATCGTGACCGCCGACCGCTTCGAAGATCTCGGTGACACGCTCGTACTGGCGTGGGGCGATGTGATCATCACCCGGGAGAAGATCCTCGGGCGCTCTGATTCGCTCGCGTATAACAAGCTGACGCAGCTGGCGCGCTTGGTGCGCGCCGCGCGCATTCGTAGCACGGACACGTCACAGGCCTTCACGCTCAACGGCGACACGATCGATCTGTACACGACCGACAAGAAGCTCGATCGGGTCTTCGCGTTGCACAGCGCGACGGCCACGAACAAGGACCTGGTGATCAATGCGGAACGCATCGATCTCCGGCTGAAGGAGCAGAAGATCGACGAAGCGTACGCCTTTGGCACGGGGCGGGCGCGGGCGAAGACGCCACAGCAGGACGTCGAGGCGGACTCGATGCGTATCGTGCTCACCGAACAGCGTCCGCGCGAAGTGCGCGCCATTGGCGGAGCGGTGGCCAAGGGCGTGCCGGACACGCTCAAGATCAAGTCATCCGATCGCGACATGCTGCGCGGGGACAGTCTGTTCGCCTACTTCGACACCACGCAGGCGCCGGCCGACACGAGCAAGCAGACGCGAATCAAGGAGATCCGAGCCTTCGGAAACGCCAGTTCGCTCTTCCAGATCGCCTCAAAGCAGGGCCCGACGTCACCGCCCGCGCTCAACTACGTCCGGGGGCAGCACATCTTCGTGCAGTTTGACACGGGCTCCGTTCGGGATGTTCGAGTAGATTCCAGCGCATCAGGACTGTATCTCGAGCCCGCTCCCGACAGTCTTTCCGACAGCACCGCTCGAAAGCCTCCTGCTCGAAAGCCTCCTGCTCGAAAGCCGCCCGCCCAAAAGCCGCCGGCCCGCAAGCCGCCCCTCGCTCCTGTTACCCCGCATCCGGAGCCTTCGGCTCCGCTGGTCGCCCCGCTGCCCGCCGCCGCCACTATCTCCCGCCGAACGTCATGACCGATTCCGCCTTGCCCACGCCGAATTCGCTCGAGGAGACCCTCGCGCTCGTCGATCGTGTCGTGCATGGCGATCGGTCGCTGGCGCTGGCCCTCGGCGCGGTGATCGAGGCGGCGGACGCCCACGGCGGCGCGGCGCTCCACGCCATCGCTGGACGGTATATCGAGCAGCATGCCGACGGCACGCGTCTCCCAATGGATGAGGTGCGCGCGCATCTGGCGACGGCGATTCTGCCGCGACTTGCAGCAGGCGGTGTGATCAAACTCCCGGCGCACGGCCTCGCATCGCCGGAGTCCACGGTCGAGGTCACGCCCGTACTCTGGACGGCGCTGCGCGCACACCGCGCCGCCCTGGCGCGTCAGCTCAAGGCGACCGGTGAGGATGCTCGTGTCGGTCGCACGCCGGCCGCAAGCCTGCCGGTCACCGGCAGCGCCGTGCTCAGTGCCGAGGGACTGGTAAAGGCCTACCGTGGCCGTCGCGTCGTGAATGATGTCGCGCTGAACGTGGCCCAAGGCGAGATCGTCGGCCTGTTGGGACCGAACGGCGCGGGAAAGACGACCACGTTCTACATGCTGGTCGGCCTCATCGAGCCGCAGTCGGGACGCATCAAGCTCGATGGGCAGGACATCACCGGCATGCCGATGTATCAGCGCGCCCGCCAAGGTATCGGGTACCTGTCGCAAGAGCCGTCGATTTTCCGAAAACTGACCGTCGAAGAGAACATCCTGGCGATCCTCGAAACGCTGCCGCTCTCGGCGGTCGAACGGAAGGAACGCCTTGAGATACTGCTTGACGAACTCAGCATTAAACACCTTCGTGGCAGTCGCGCCTTCCAGCTCTCGGGCGGCGAGCGCCGACGCCTCGAAATCACGCGAGCGCTCGTGACGCAGCCGAAGTTCATGATGCTGGACGAGCCGTTCGCTGGGGTCGATCCGATCGCCGTGCACGACATCCAGACCATCGTGGCCGGTTTGCGCCACCGGGGCATCGGCGTGCTCATCAGTGATCACAATGTCGAGCAGACATTGGACATTGTGGACCGCGCCTACATCATGTTCGATGGGCAGGTCAAGGTCTCGGGGACCGTGCGTGAGTTGGTGTTCGACGACACCGTCGCCGAGATCTACCTCGGGCCGACGCTCACAGCGCGACTCCGCGCTCGCTTCGCCGAAGCGGATGAAGCCGTGGTCACGTCATGAGGCCGGGTCTCCAACAGAGTACCGGGCTGCGGCAGGAGCTCAAGGTCAATCCGCGCCTCTATCAGGCGATGGACCTGCTCTACATGCCCTTGCTCGACCTCCAGCAGCACCTCAAGCAGGAGCTGCTGACGAACCCGTTCCTCGATCTCGTCGAGCCCGAGGATGAGGAGGACGAGTCGGCCGACGAGGACGAAGTCCCGGAAGCGCAGGACCTGGCCGAGCCGGAGACGACGGTCGAGCCGGAGCCGGAGAAGGCCGGAGACGACGACGTCGATTGGGAAGCCGTGCTGCTCGATGGATTCGAGACCGGTGGGCAGCGGGAGGAGAACGAGCAGCGCGAGTGGTTCGAGCCCGTCACGGTCGACACCAAGCATCTCGCAGACCACCTCACTGAGCAGTTGTCGCTGCTCGACCTTTCGCCGCGTGAAGCGGTGCTGGCCGATGACTTCGTCGGCAACATTTCCGACGATGGCTATCTCGCCTGTTCCCTCGACGAGATCCAGCGCGGGGTGAACGAGTGGATCGCCGCTGAGGCCGAGGAGCGCGACGCCGAAGTGGCGCCGTTCAGCAGCGCGGAGATGCAGGCGATGCTCGAGATCATTCAGGAGCTCGATCCGCCCGGCGTCGGCGCACGCGATCTGCGCGAGTGCCTGCTGCTGCAGCTGCGCGCCGCCGGACATCGGGAGTCACTGTCCTATCGGTTGGTCGAAGACGCATTCGAAGAACTCATCGCGCACCGGTGGAGTGAGCTGTCGAAGCGATACGGGATCAGCGCACAGGACGTGCAGCGCGCCGCCGACGACATCGCCAAGCTCGATCCGAAGCCTGGCCTTCGCTACAGCAGCGGCGCCGACAACTACATCATTCCGGATCTCGTCGTCGACAAGATCGGTCAGGCGTACCACATCTTCCTCAACGACGGGAATCTGCCGCGGCTCAAGCTGTCGCGGGCATATCAGGAGATCGCCCGTGACAAGAAGAAGTTCGACACCGAGAGTAAGGACTTCATCGCCAGCAAGCTGAATTCGGCGAACTGGATGATTCAGGCCATCGAGCAGCGTCGCCAGACGATGCTCAAGGTCATGCACTACATCGTCGATCGGCAGCGTGACTTCTTCGAGCGCGGCGTGCAGGCACTGCGACCGCTCACGCTGCGTGAAGTAGCCGAAGCGGTTGGCATGCACGAGTCCACCGTGAGTCGCGTGACCAACGAGAAATTCGTGCAGACCCCGCGCGGCGTGTTGCCGCTCAAGTTCTTTTTCTCATCGGGACTCGCGACCAGCGACGGAGACGATGTCTCCGCGCGCGGCATCAAGGACCAGATCCACAAGCTGGTGTCTGGAGAAGACACCAAGAGTCCGCTCACTGATCAAGCGATCGTGGAGATTCTGCAGCAGACCGGTGTACAGATTGCACGTCGTACCGTCGCCAAGTACCGTGACCAACTCGGCGTGCTGCCCGCCCGCATGCGCAAGCGCGTCTGAACAGCGCGCGACCCAACGCGATTCCCTCTCTCCCGATATGGCCGTCTCCGCCCGTCCGCTCCGACGCGCTTCCCGTTCGACGTCTCACGCTACCGTCGACGTCAGCGTGCTCGTGCCCGCGAAGGACGAAGCGGGCAACCTCGCGCTGTTCCTCGAGCTGTGCGCGACCACGTTCCACCACGAATCCGCCGCCTACGAAGTCGTGGTGGTCGACGATGGCTCCACCGACGGAAGCTGGGCCCTGCTTCAGGAACTCCGTGCGCAGTATCCGTTCCTGCGACCGGTGCGCCACCGCGCACAGCGTGGGATCGCCGAGGCGCTGCGTACCGGATATCTGCAGTCGCATGGGCGAGTGCTCGTGTTCTATCCGGCCGATCTGCAGTTCAAGCCCGAGGATATCCCCCGGCTCGTCAATCCGATCCTGGCCGGAGAGTCGGATATGGTCACCGGGTACAAGCAGGGCAAGTACGAGAAGGCGTTCGTCTCCGGCATCTACAACAAACTCAGTCGTACGCTCTTCCACGTGCCGGTGCGCGACCTGAACAACGTGAAAGCCTACCGTCGCGAGATCATGGCGGCGCTCCCGATGCGGCCGGATTTCCATCGCTACATGATCGTGATGGCGGCAGCCCAGGGCTTCACGGTCACGGAGGTGCCGGTACCGCTGTACGCCCGCCATTCCGGTCGTTCCAAGTTTGGATTGTCGCGTATTCCCATCGGCGTGCTCGACATGATTGCGGTCTGGTTCGAACTCAAGTTCGGCCAGAAGCCGCTACTGGCGTTCGGCATGCTCGGCGTGGCGCTCTTTGCCGTCGGCGTGCTCTCCGGTCTCGGCGCGCTCGGCTGGCTTGCGGTCACCGGACAGGGGCAACGCTGGGTCTGGACGGTCATCCAGACGTGCCTCATGCTCGGCTCGATCTTCTTCGCCACCGGACTTCTTGGCGAGCAGATCGCGCAGCAGCGATCCGAAGTGCGTGAACTGCGCCGTGAACTCGACGAGCTGGCCAGCGCGCAGCACGACGAAGAGGCCGCTGAGGTCACGATCAACGTGACGGGCAGCGCCGATCGCGACCACCGCTGACGCGCGGCACTCCGGTAATCCGCGCCGTGCGCGTGCTCTTCGTCACTCACAATGTGCCGCGCTTCTCCGGTGACGCAGCCGGCTCATTTGTGCTGCGATTAGCCGTGGCACTGCAGTCCGCGGGAGCGGTGGTCGATGTCATCGCACCGGCGGCGGCTGGCTTGGCGCTCGACGAACGCCTTGAGGGCGTTCGCATCCAGCGTGTGCGGTACGCCAGCGATGCACATATGACGCTCGCCTATGTTGGAAACATGGCCGAGCAGGTGACGGCGTCGTGGAGCGGCAAGCTAGCGCTGGTGGGCATGCTGCGAGCCATGCGCCGCGCCGTTCGCGAGCGGATCGAAGCGGCCGCCCACGCCGGCCAGCCGTACGACATTGTGCATGCGCACTGGTGGTTTCCTGCCGGCCTGTCGCTGTGGCGCTCGCGCCACGTCGGTGACCCACCGCTGGTCATCACGATGCACGGCTCCGACGTGCGCCTCGCGCACCGGACGGCGCCGGCGCATGGCGTCATGCGCGCCGTGCTGGGCGAAGCGGCAATCTGCACGGCCGTGTCGGGATGGCTGGCCGAAACGGCGCTCCGCATCGCACCGGACGCGTCGATCGCCGTGTCGCCGATGCCGGTGGACGCGCGGCACTTCGTTCCCCCGGCCATGCCGGTGTCGTCGCGCCGCGGCATCCTGTTCGTGGGTCGACTGAATGCGCAGAAGGGACTCGCCGACTTGCTCGAGGCGATGGTGTCCCCCGCGATGCGCGCCCATGAGGCGCAGCGCGCGGGGGAAACCACCGTGCTCGACGTCGTCGGTGACGGGCCGGAGGGCGAGGCGTTACGCGCCCGAGCCGCCGCCCTCGGACTGGCGGAGCGCGTGCGGTGGTACGGTGCCTTGCCGCAACCCGCGCTGGTTCCGCTCTACCAAGGGGCGCGTGTCCTGGCCATGCCGTCGCGCGAGGAAGGACTCGGGCTCGTTGCTGTGGAAGCGCAACTGTGCGGCACTCCCGTTGTAGCGTACGCCGATGGTGGAGTGGTCGATGTCGTCCGCACCGCGCATGGCGGCACGCTCGTCACGGTCGGCGATATTCCGGCGCTTGGCGACGCCCTCGCCCGACTGCTCGCGGACGAGGGCGCCGCGGACGAGCGCGGTCGACTTGCGCGCGACGACATGCTCGCCCGATTTGCTCCAGAGGCGGTGGCCGAGCGCTACCTCACGCACTACCGACAGGTGGTACGATGACCAACGCCGCACCGTGGCGCGAGCGCGGCGTCTGGCATCATCCGGCGCTCAAAGTCGCCGTGTTGCTGCTCACGGGCCTCTTCATCGCGTGGGCGCTGCACGGCCAATGGACAGACATGCGCGCCTCGGCACGCGCAGTGCGCGTCGACTGGCGATGGATTGCCGCTGCCAGCGCGACCGTACTCGCGGTCTATGCGCTGCTGATCCAGAGTTGGCGGCTGCTGCTGCGCGGTTGGGGCGGTGAGCTGGCCTATCCGGCCGCGGTGCGGATATGGACCATCGCGAATCTCGGACGCTGGATTCCGGGGAAAGTCTGGTCCGTAGGCGCCTTGAGTGTGCTGGCCGCCCGCGAAGGTGTTTCGGGTGCAGCGGCGGCTGGTGCAGCCGTCCTCGGTACACTCCTCAACATCGGCGCTGGATTCGGCGTCGCCGTGATCATGGGGGCCCAAGGACTCGACACGCTTTACCCCGGGTTTCACACGGGTGCGGTGGTCGCGACCGCGGTGTTCGTGATTGGTGTTCTGGCCCTGCCGAGGCTTCTTCCGCCAGTCCTCGCGTGGTTCGCGGCCAAACGCGGCGTGCCGCTGACCGGCAAAAACCTGTCGGCGCGTACGCTCTGGACAGCCGCCGCCATAAACGCCGCCTCGTGGTTGGGATACGGGCTGGCGTTCGCCTTGTTCTCGCGTGGCGTGACTCCCAGTATCAGGAGCGAGCCGGCTGTGTTCATCGCCGTCTTTACCGCGTCATACCTCATCGGGTACCTCGTGCTGTTCTCGCCCGGGGGCCTGGGGTTCCGCGAGGCGGCGCTGACCGTGCTGCTCGTGGGTGTCGGAGCCGCGGGGCAGGGGGACGCCGTCATCCTCGGTGTCACCTCAAGGCTCTGGCTGACCGTGCTCGAAGTGCTTCCGGGGCTTGTCAGCCTCCTCGTCCGTCCCGCGCCACAGCGCGCGGTGCTCCATCGCGGCATGGCGACGCGTGACCGGCGCGATTCCTCAGGGCACGTGCACACCGATCCCCCATCCCGCTCTCCTGATGGCTCGCCCTGACGCGACGACGGTAGCGCCCACGGCACATCCTACGGTACCGCGCTTCCCCATGACGTGGGCGGCGCTCGTGTGCGTGGTCGCGACGATGCTGCTCGCCTGGCCAGCGCTGGGCGGGGCGTTTCTCGTCAATCCGAATTCAGATCAGTACATCGCCGGCTATTCCTTTCGTGATTTTGCAGCGCGCGCGATCCGGGACGGGCAGGGGGTCCCGCAATGGAATCCATTCCAGTTCGGTGGCATGCCGTACATCGCGGCAATGCACGGCGACATCTTCTATCCGACGTTCCTCCTGCGGATGGTGCTGCCGACCGACATCGCGATGACGTGGGGGTTCGTGCTGCACATGGTGCTGGCCGGTGTCTTCACCGTTGGATTCCTTCGGGCGGCTGGCGTGCGGTTCCAGAGCGCGATCGTGGGCGGCGTCGCGTACCTTCTCAGTGGGACCGTTGCCTCCTATGCGTCGCCCGGACACGATGGGAAGCTCTTTGTGAGTGCCCTGCTGCCAGCCGCCCTCTGGGCCCTGATTCGCGGCATGCGCGACGGACGTCGCGGCGCCTGGGGGTTGCTTGCGCTGATCGTCGGTCTGGCTGTGCTCTCGCCGCATCCGCAACTCCTGCAATACCTGCTGCTCACGTGCGGCGCCTATGCGCTGTTTCTCGCGCTCCGGCCGTGGAGCCTCGCGTCGGATTCGTCGACGACGTCCCGTGACGCATCCCGCTCCTTCCCGCTCCCCCGACTGGCGCTTGCACTGGGTGCGGTGTTGCTCGGCGCGGTGATCGGCGCGGTGCAGTATCTCCCGGTGCTCGAGTACGTGCCCTGGTCACCCCGGGCGGGTGGCAAGGGCTACGACTACGCGACGACGTTTTCGTTCCCGCTCGAGGAAACGATCAACCTCTATCTCCCGCAGTTCTCCGGTCTTCTGGAGCAGTACTGGGGCCGCAACGGGATCCATTTCCATAGCGAGTACATCGGCGCGTCGGTGCTCGTGCTCGCCCTCTTCGCGTTCGGCGGCGGCGTCGTGAATCGCCATCGTTCGCACGCGTGGTTCTGGCTGGGCACCCTGATCATCTCGCTCCTGTGGGCGTGGGGCGGCAATACGCCGTTCTATCAACTGGTGTATGCGGTCGTGCCCGGATCCAAATTCTTCCGCGCACCAAGCACCGTCGCCTATGTGAGTGCCTTCGCATGCGCTGCCCTTGCATCATTCGGTGCCGAACGAGCACTCGCGGGGAAGGGGACTACCGGCTACGCGATCGGCTGGGGAAGCTTCGCGATCGGCGTCGCGATCATCGCCACGTCGGGCGGCTTCACGAACCTCGCGCTGTCAATTCTTGGCGACTCGCGGGGCGACCTCATTCAGGCCAACGCCGGCAACGTCGTCGCTGGCGCGTGGCGATCGGCTGTCGCGGTTCTGGCGATGGTCGGTCTTATCCTCGCGGTCGCGCGTGGCGCACTCAAGGCTCCCGCCGCCGGCTGGTTGCTCGTTGTCGTGGTCGCGCTCGATCTGTGGAGCGTGGAGCGGCACTATTGGATCTTCTCGGCCCGCGCCGACCGGCTGTACGCGGAAGACGACATCATCCGGTTCCTCAAGTCGCAGCCGGAACCGGCCCGGGTCATCGCCATTCCGCTTGGCGACAACATGGCCCCGCATGATCCATTCATCCTGGGGAACGCTCTCATGCACCACGGCATCCGCGGCGTTCTCGGCTACCACGGGAACGAACTTGGCCGGTATCAGGAGCTCTACGGCAAGAGCGAGGGACTCCAGTCCGTCGCGAACCCAAACTTCTGGTCGCTCGCCAACGCGCGATTCTTCTATACAAACGCCCCGGGCGTGCCATTCCAGGGGGCGAAGTTGGCCGCCGGCCCGGTCCGTAACGCGGCCGGGACGATGACGTATCTCTACGAGTTGCCCGGCAATCACCCGGCGGCTTGGGTTGCCCCTCTCATCGTGAAACTCGACGATCCGACCGCCAAAGCGACCGTACTGAACCCGTTGTTCGATGTGAAGCGGGTGGCGATCTTTGATCCAACCTCGACGACTCAAGCCAGACCGGTCAACTCGCCGTTGCCTGAGCCTGTGCCGTTCGGTGTGAAAGTCACGCGGTATCAGCCCGGAGCCATCGACGTCACTCTCGGCAGACCGGCACCGAGCGGCAGCGCCTTGATCGTGTCCGAAAATTTCTATCCCGGCTGGACCGCGACGGTGGACGGAACGCCCACCACGATCGCCAGAGCCGACTACACCCTTATCGGCGTCGAGCTGCCCACGGGCGCAACGTCCGTGAAGCTTCGCTTCGACAGTGCACCATATCACACGGGGAAGTTGTTGACTTTGCTGGCACTTGGCGCGGCGTTGCTCTGGTGGATTATCGGGACGGCGCTCGATCGGAAGGCCGGATCCGCGGCCAATGTCTTCGCAGGCTGAGGCGAAAACGACGTGACCAGAATTCCGACTCCGGCTCGCGGCGCGCTCGCCCAAGGCGAACGCGCCCTGGTGATCGTCCCGACCTACAACGAGAGCGAGAATGTCACCCGTATCGTCCCGCTGATCCTTGCTCAGGATCCGCGGCTCGACGTGCTGGTGGTCGACGACAACTCGCCCGACGGTACCGGCAAGCTCGCCGACGAACTGGCGGCCGCCGATCCACGCGTCCACGTGCTCCATCGCGCGGGGAAGGAAGGACTCGGCCGTGCCTATCTGGCAGGGTTCAAGTGGGCGCTCCAACGCGACTACGCGTTCATCTTCGAGATGGACGCCGACTTCTCACACGATCCCGCCCACCTGCCGGAGTTTCTGGCCGCGATTCGGAACAGCGATTTGGTGCTGGGTTCCCGGTACCGCGACGGCAAGGTGACGGTGGTCAACTGGCCGATGACCCGGCTCATGTTGTCGTACGGCGCCAACATCTACGCGCGTGCGGTGACCGGTCTTCGACTGGGCGATGCGACGGGCGGCTTCAAGTGCTTCCGCCGAGAAGTGCTGATGGCCATCCCACTCGATCAGGTCCGGTCGAACGGCTACGCCTTCCAGATCGAAATGAGCTTTCGGGCGTGGAAGCGCGGATTCCGCATCGCTGAGATTCCGATCGTCTTCCATGACCGCACGGAAGGGGAATCGAAGATGTCCAAGGGGATCGTCCGCGAGGCGATCTGGATGGTCTGGCGACTTCGCTGGTGGGCCATCACGGGGAGTGCCTGATGTCGCCGCGTTCGACGCTGCAGGGCATCGCCTTCATAAAGATGACGGGATCCGGCAATGATTTCGTGGTCCTTGACGGCCGCCAGGTGTCGCTCGAACGTGTAGCATCACCGGAGATCATCAGGTCTATCTGCAATAGGAACAACGGGATAGGAGCCGATGGTCTAGTCGTTCTCGAGCCCGCGACTCCGGACGCGGATGTCCGGATCCACTACTATAACAACGACGGTACGCCGGCAGACCTGTGCGGAAACGCCACGCTCTGCTCGACGGCCATGGCGGCGATCCTTGGCCTGGCGGCGGAATCCGCGATGACGCTGACGACGCCGGCGGGGCTCATCGCCAGCCGCGTGACGACGGGGGGGCCCGAGATCGACCTCCCGCCGGTCACGACGATACAGACCGAGCTACCTATTCCTCCGGTCCAGGGGGAGCAGCGCATCGGTTTCGCCATCGCCGGGATTCCGCACGTCGTGATCCTCTGTGAGGATGCCGATCGAGTAGATGTCGAACGTCGCGGGCCGTTGCTGCGCCGCCATCTCGCCTTAGGACCTGCCGGGGCCAACGTGAACTGGGTGTCTCCGTTGCCCGGTGGTCGCTGGCGGTATCGGACCTTTGAACGCGGTGTGGAAGGCGAGACCCTCGCGTGCGGCACCGGCGCCATCGCGACGGCAGTTCTGCTGACGGCATGGGGGGAAGCGAAGGCGTCGACAGTCACCATCCGAACCAGATCCGGGCGCGACCTCGAGGTCCGCCTGACCCCGACATGGTCACCGTCGGTCGGCTACATGCCGACATTGCGTGGCGAAGGCCGCGTGGTGTTTCACGGCGTGATTGACTCGATCTGAATCGGCGCCGCGCAGCAGCTCACGGTTTTGCGTTGTGCACATCGTGCGCGCGTCCTCGCGAACGCAATCAGCCGCACCAAACGCCACCGAATAGATGTGGGAAGGTGGAGAGGTTGACGTTTCGTGAGATTCTCGTCGGACAGCACCGCGGCCGATACGCTGTAACGCGTTAATCATCAATGCTTTGCGGCGTTCTTCCACATAGTGACAGACCAAACGGTCGGATATTTCCCACAGTTATCCACGGACATAAGTTTACATAACATGTATTATGCGCATGCAAAGAGACGCGGATTTCCACACAATTGGCGGATCCGTCCGTGCCTGGGCGCAGCCGGCGCGCCTTCCCCGAGCGAGATGTCCACAAACAAATGGCGGCCCGGAGCATCTCCGGACCGCCATCACCACAAGCCATCTCACAAAACATCGGCGCGAGTCTTCATCCACATCGCGCGAGCGCGCCACCAGCTACGCGGATCAGCTCTTACCCGCGCCGTCCAGTTCGCCCAGGCGGACGTTGGCTTCCTGCGACGAGGGGCCGTCGGACTTGGCCAGCTCCTCCCAAATCTTCCGCGCCTCCGTGTTCTTGCCAGCGGCCATGAGGCTGCGCGCTTCGGACGCCTTATAACTGCTCTTGTCGTTCGCAAACTTGGCTGCCGCCGCGGCCTTGCCGTAGTGGGAGGCTGCGTCCGCCAACTTCCCCTGCAGCTCGTAGCCGACCGCGATCATCGATTCCATCGAGGCTTTGAAATCCGCGCCCGCGCCGCCCACCAACTTCTCGAGCGCGGCGATGCCTTCCGCGTACTTCTTTTGCTCGAACAGCGACTGGGCCAACAGCAACGCGGCTTGCTGGCCGGCAGCCGTTCCGGAATAGCTTTTGGCCACCTTGTCCAGCGCCTTCGCGGCCTCGTCAAACTTGCCCTGACCCATCGGGGCTTGGGCGGCGTATAGCGCGGTCGAGGCCTTCTCGTTCTGGCCGGTCGAGTAGCTGCGATAGCCGAAGATCGCCAACGCGGCAACCGCGACGCCGCCAACCGCCATGCCGATCGGACGGCTGTTCAACTGGAACCACTCGCCAAACTTCTCCAGAGGATCGTCGGAGAGGCTCGAGGAGGACGACGCGGAACGGGACGACTGGGCCATGCGGAAGACCAGCGATGAGGGGCAAAGAGGAGGACGCCACGAACCGGGCGCCCGTTCGTGATGGGGCGTCCGGTGTGGACGGAGGAACTGGTGGAACATAGCGGCGATCGTGCCCGGAATGCACGGGGGCAGTCGCATTGTCGTGAAAAAGATGTCCCCGGCAGGGATCGAACCTGCGGCCTGAAGTTTAGGAAACTTCCGCTCTATCCAACTGAGCTACGGGGACAAAACCGCGCGCGAGCCTCGCCACGCCGGCCTTGCGAATCTCGCCGATTCCGGCCCGCCGCTCAAGGCGGTGCGCCGGTTCTCGTGCTCAGCAGCGGACAACGGCGTGAACGGGGCGATCCGGTAGCCGCGCCCGGCCCTGCAGCACCTCGAGCTCGACCAGCACCGACACCCCGACGACCGTTCCACCGAGGCGCTCGACCAGCCGACAGGCCGCCGACGCCGTGCCGCCAGTCGCCAGCACATCGTCGACCACCAACACGCGATCACCGACCCGCACGGCGTCCGTATGCATTTCAAGCACATCGCTTCGGTACTCCAGGTCGTACGACTCGCGCTCGGTGTGCCACGGCAACTTGCCGGGTTTGCGCGCGGGCGCGAACGACACGCCAAGCTGCAACGCCATCGGCACCCCGAACAGGAAGCCACGACTCTCCACGCCGACCACATGGGTGACGCCCGCATGGCCAAACGGCGCGACCATCGCCGTAATCACGTCGCGTAGCAGGGCCGGATCGGCGAGAACCGGGGTGATGTCCTTGAAGAGAATGCCGGCGCTGGGAAAGTCCGGGACCTCTCGAAGCGAGGCCGACAGTCGGTCGATGAGAGTACCAAGCATCGTGGGAAGGTAGCGCCGAGAGCCCGTGACCGCTCCGGTACCGCGCCGGGTTCGACCTGGGCGCGCTCCCCGTCCCATCGTTACCGCTCGACGTTATCGCTCGAGACTATCGCTCGATTGCGAACGGCGCCGGCAACCCCCTGGCGTCGAAGCTGGTCAGCTCGCGCATGACAATCCCGGTGACGGTCGAATCCCGGGGGCCAACGCGGAGGTGACGCTCGAACGTCTCCAACATCGCCGCCTCGCCGGCCGCGACTAGGACCACCGCGCCATCGGCTTCATTTCGCACCCATCCAGTGAGCGCAAGTGCGCGCGCGTGCTCCCGCACATACCAACGAAAGCCAACGCCCTGCACCCTCCCGTCCACGCGATAGCGGCGAACCGCCGGTGCCATTACCGACGGACGCCAAGCAGTGCGGCGAGTGCCGCCGCCAGGGCAGCGGCGTCACCAAGACGAGGTTCGTAGCCGGCCAACGAGATCTCACCGTCGCGAACACGCCGGGCGAGCACCTCGAGTGCACGGGCGGCAGCCTCCGAACTCTCGTCTCCCGCCCGACGCGCGCGATCCGCCCACGGCGCAAGCGGGGAGGGCGACCCGGGCGTCGGCACACGTGGCGTCACGACGGGGCCCGCCGTCCTCGTCGGCATGATGTCGATCAGATCGTCGTCGCCCCATGACGCCAGCACCGGCGGCGGCGGTGCCGCGCCCTCGAACAGGCGGTCGGACTCGCCCGATGCGAGCCCGATGCCGTCGTGCTCACGCAGCTCGTCGGCCAACGCCCGCATCTGCGCGGCGGCGTCGTCCAGTGCCCACGCGTCAGCGGGTGTCGGTGCCTCAAGCTCGTCGGCACTCGGCGGCCACTGGTCCGAGGCGGTCACGTCATCTCCGATGGCCTCCGTCGAGGGCACGGTCAATGACGCGATCCGCTCGTCGACCGCGCGCATCGGCATCGCGGGCGTCGAGGACAGAAACACATCGATCCACGGAAGCGACGCCGCGTCCGGCGCCACAGGATCACCGGCGTCGGCGAACAGCTCACCCGGATCCGTGACCGACGCCGGGGCCTCATCTTCGGTCGAGTGCACGATGACCGGCATGTTGAACGCCGTCG
>NZ_JBILKJ010000182.1:0-4839 GCF_044376735.1 Gemmatimonas sp. | reverse complement strand
AGCGCGCGCATGAGCGAGTCGGGCGGCGTCCAATTGAACACCTCACGATCCTTGCTCAGTTGCGCCAGACTATCCTTCGCCGGCGTCTTGCCCGGTACCGGCTTGGCGCCAGCCCCGGGACGAGCGGGAACGGGCCGCTGCGCGGTCAGTGGCGCCGCCACCATAAGCGAACCGAGCACCATACCCAGTATCACTCTCACGACCGAGCACCATCGGTTGTGAACACTGACCGCGTGTGCGGGCACCGAGCGACTCACTCGTCCCCGGCAGCGATCCGCCGCTCGCGGCGATGACTGATGAACTTCGACACCGTGATCGACACCTCGTACAGCAGATAGAGGGGGATCGTCAGTGCGATCAAGGACGTCGGGTCGCTACCTGGGGTGATCAGTGCCGCCGCGATGATACATCCCAGGAACGCATGGCGCCGGAACTTCGACAGATACTGCGGCTGCACGATGCCCATGGCCGAGAGCAGTGCGATCACGATCGGCAGCTCGAAGATGGCACCGAACGCGAGACACATCGAGATCACGAAGCTCACGTACTGATCCACCGTCTGCATGATCTGCACGGAGCCGCTCTGGAAGCTCATGAAGAACCCGAGCGTGACCGGCAGCACATAGTAGAACGACAGGGCCATACCGGCCAGAAAGAGCACGGCCGCCCCGACAAGTGCCGGGATCACGGCCTTCTTCTCATGTCCGTACAGCGCCGGGGAGAGAAACCCCCAGATTTGCCAGGCCAACACTGGCGACGCGGCGATCAGCCCGAGCGTAATCGAGGCGTCCATCACGATATCGAAGAGGTCACTCACGTGCGTCACCATGAGCGGCTGCTTCAGGTACGGCTGGATTGGCTGCGACAGGAAGGCGATGATGTCGACCTGCTTGGTGTACAACAGCGCGAACGCGACGCCCACACCGAGGGCGATGGCCACGGCACATTTGAAGAGCCGCCAGCGCAGTTCCTCGAGATGGTCGAGAAACGGCATTTCCACACTGTTACTGCTGGACATCGGTGAAGTCGTCCTGGTCGCGCGGTCAGCGCAGCGTCTTGAGTTGATCGGCCGCGAGCTCGGCCTCAATGCTGCGCGGGTATCGCGCGATCACCTGCTCGAGCAGCTGCCGGGCCTGCGGGATGTTGCTTTGCTGCAGAGCCAGCTGCGCCCGCTTGTACAAGGCGGTCGGGGCTTTCTCCGACGTCGGGTGGACGCTCGCCACCGCGGCGTACGCGGCATCGGCAGCTGGCAAATTCTTTTCCTTCGCGAACGATTCCGCGATCCAGAACTGCGCGTCGGGGGCGTAGTCGGAGGAGGGATAGTTCGTAATCAGTTCTTGGAAGTAGATCCGCGCCGTGGCGCTGCTACCGCGGGTAAGTTGATCGCGCCCGTCCGTGTAGAGCTGGTTGGGTCCGGGCGCGCGCGTGGTCACACTATCGGCTCCCGCCGGCGGAATACGGCCTCCCGCCAGCGGAACGGCTGGCGGCACTGCGCCAGCGGCCGGCGCGGCCACAGGGGCCGCGCTGCGCGACTCGATCTCCGAGCGAAGTCGGGCGATAGTCGCCTGACTCTGCCCCAGTAGCGTCTGCACCTGCAGCATCTGCTCCCGGATCGCGCGCATCTCCCCGCGAATGTCGCCCTGAATGCTGACGGTACGCGCACTGACCTTGGACAACGAGTCGCTGGCGACTTGCAACATCCGCATCGTCTGGGTCAACGCGTCACGCTGGTCCATCTGGTTCTTCAGAAGCTCGGCGCGCAGGGACGACACATCACTTTGCACGATGCGCACATCGCCGCGGGTCGCGAAACAACCGCCCGTGCCGACCAGCACCACGAGAGGCACAAGCCGCGACACCCGGGAGCGCAGCGCGTGGAGAAGTCCGAGTGCAGCGGCGCCCATCACTGCGCGCGCAGCTGATCGCCACCGGCCACGATCTCGAACTCGTCGCGGCGGTTGCGCGCCCACGCATCCTCGGTCGTTCCCTGCACCGCTGGACGCTCGCGCCCGAACGACGCCGTCTCGACACGCGCGGCATCGACACCGCGGTCGATCAAATAACGCTTCGCCGCCTCAGCCCGACGACGGCCGAGGGCAATGTTGTACTCGTCGCTCCCGCGCTCGTCGCAATGCCCCGCGATACGGATCCGAACGGCCGGATTCGCGTTCAACACCGCAATCTTGGCGTCAAGGTTCGCCTTGGCATCGTCGCGCAGTTCGTCGGCGTCATACTCGAAGTAGATCGTCTCCAGCAGGCGGGCCCGCGTCGCCGCCAGCTTCGTCCGGTATTCCTCCATCGTGTCGCGGGCGGCGGGCGGCGTGTTCGTTGGCCGCGTCGGCTCTGGCTGCGCGGTGGGCGCGACGTCAGGCTTCGGGGCCACGACCGGCTTCTTGCGGCAGGCACCCAGCACCAGCGTTGCAGAAGCCAACACCACGGTCAGACGAATCGCACGCATCATGTCGGAATACTCCGAAAGGTAAAGTGAAGGAGATGGTGGTTACTGAGACAACAACCGCGGGGACCACGCGGACAGCCTGGCCTCCGAGCCGAAGGTGAGTTGCCGGGAGCGCCCCGTTTCAACATCCACGATCCACAACTGGCGCGTTCCGCTCCGCGTCGACGAGAAAACGATATGCCGAGAATCCGGTGCCCATGACGGGTCATCGTTCCGGCCATCGTTCGTCACGAACTTCACCGACTGATCGCGCAAGTTGATGGTCATGATCTGGAAAGTGCCGCCGTTGCGTGACTGAAAGGCGACGAGGCGCCCATCGGGAGACCAGTCCGGCCCCGCACGATAGTCGCGATCGCCGAACGCCGCCGCCGTCAGGAGCTCCACGTTCGTTCCATCCAGATCGCTAATATACACTTCAGGGTGCCCCGAGCGGTCGGACATGAAGGCGATTCGCTGACCATCGGGACTGAACGTGGGCTGGGTGCTCGCCCGACCGCGTCCGACCGTAATTCGACGCGGCGCCCCCCCCTCGATGGGCATGGCGTAGAGGTCGGTGCCGCTCTCCGAACCCCGCGCGTACACCACGGTTCGACCATCGGGAGCGACCGCCGGCGAGCTGTGCTCGATGCCCGGCGACGACGCCAGTGTCCGCTGCGAGCCGGTGCCAAGATCGGTCAGCATGATCGGGTTGCGCACGCCGTCGAGCACGCTATACACAAGACTGCGCCCCCCCGGCAGCCATTGCGGCGACATGCCGCTCGGGGTCGCCGGCGTCACGTTCGCGCGATCGCTGTCGACTATCCACACCCGGCCACCACGCGTAAACGCGATGCGCGTCTGCGCGATCCCACGCTGCCCGGTGATCCACTCCTCGACGGCATCCGAAACGCCATGCAATGCCGCACGCCACGCCGGAGACAGCGCCGGCGACGGAAGCGCAAAATCCTTGCTGTTCAGAACGGCCTTCTTCGACACGTCATGCAGCGCCACCCGAACCCAACCCGACGGCAGCAACGTCGGCTGGACAATACCATCCACCCCGAGCTTTGCGAACAGCGCGTAGTTCGGGGGGCCATTCACCACCGGCGCACTCGAGGTCGACACCACGTTGAAGCGATCGCTATAGTCGAAATCCCGCGACAGGATCGTCGCCACCGAATCCCCGTTCGCCCCCTTCACCGGCAGCACGATCAACGAGGTCTTCTGCCCGGCAACGAAGCGCGTACTGAGGCTGACCCCCGGCGGCTGCGCCTGCGCCGAGGCACGCCACGGCGCGGCAGCAGCGACGGCGACCATCAGCGTGCCGACGAGCCTCGGCCAAGCACCACGCGACGGGGAGCGGGACGTCATCTGGAACATGCAGTCAGTTGGGTCGCAAGGCATAGTCAAACGTGAAGTACACGATCAGCACGTCGTCCGTCCATCCCGGTGGGAGCGGGCCGAATGCACGCGTGGAGCCGACCGCTTCGATCGCCCCCATCGCGTCGAGGTCATAGATCCGGTCAGTGGAGCCTTTCACGACTTCGATCGCCGTCACCGAACCGTCGCGCCGGATGGTGAACTTCACCTCCGAGACGAGCGATGCGGAAACACGGCGCGGTGTCCAGTTCAGCGTGAGTTGCCTCACGATATTCTGCAGGTACCCGGGATACGGAAACTCGATCCCGCGGATGTTGAGGTTCGCGACATCCGCTCCCTTCCCGCCCTGCGCGCCAGCACCCGCCTTGGGCGCCGACGTCGACTTCGATGCCGTCGCGGTTGCCGTTTTCGAACCCGCCTTCTTTGTCCGCGAGAGCGAGGGCGTCGCCTTCGGCGACGGCAGCACTTTTTTCGCGGTCGAGGGCGTCGGCACCACCGCCTCTTCCGGGACGCGCTCGGCGCCGGCGATGTCCGGGGCCTGCACCGTGGGCTGCGCGGCGGGCGTCACCACACCGGCCTGCCTGGGTCCCGGCGGTGCGCCTACGAGCTCCACACGATACACCGGTGGCCGCGGCGCCTCGGCACGAGAGCCCCACCAGAGCGCCGCTCCCACGAGCATTACGTGCACCGTCGCCGAGAACGCGATACCACGGCCAAGCGTCGTCCGGCCGGTCGCAGCACACGACAGGCTCACCGATCGCCGTCCGGTTCAGCGACGAGCCCAACGTCCGTGATACCCCTGGCCTTCATCGCGGCGACGATGCGCACCACGATACCGTACGGGACGGCTTCATCGGCGCGCAGATAGACCCCACCGCCGCCCTTCCTGTCCGACAACGCCTTGATACTGCCGGCGAACTCCTTGAACGTCAGTCTGGTGTCATCGATGAAGATCTCCCCGTCGCGATCGACAGTGATCACAAGGCCATTCTTCGGCTCGAGTGGCGCCACCTCTGCCGTCG
>NZ_JBILKJ010000016.1:0-52177 GCF_044376735.1 Gemmatimonas sp. | reverse complement strand
CGATGGCCATTGGCATGGGGGCGAACACCATTCTGGCCCCGGTGGCCACCCACCCCCATCTCACCGATTGGCCCCCCGCCCGCATCCAGGGCATTTTCGGCTGGATGATGCTGTATCTGGCGATCCTGACCATCAGCCTGGTGTGGCACGGATTGGTCACGGTGCGCAACAAGAAGCAGCACCTCGAGAATCGCCGATGGCCCAACGTGGGGCTCAATGTGCTCGTGATCGCCGCCGCGCTGCTCTGCGCCTACCGCGGCTGGTTGATCGATGAGGTGCTCATGATGGGCATCGCGGTGGTCGGCGTGGCCTCCGGGCTCACGAACCTCTGGTTCATCTACACGCCGAACCCGTCGCGCATCGCCTACCAGCTGGAGCACGTCAAGGCGATCGTCGGTTCGGGCATTTCCGTCTACACGGCCTTCATGGCGTTCGGATTCGTCCGCCTCATGCCACATAATGCGCTTAATCCGAAGATGTGGTCGATCCCGCTGGTGGTCGGTCTGGCCATCATCATCTACCACCAGATGCGCATTCGTCTCACGCAGCGCCGAACGGCGCGGATGACCACTCAGGGTGCCTGACGCTACGCTGTCCCCGTTGTATCGCCCGCCGGCGCCCGTGCCTCGCGCGCCGGTCACCTCGCTCTTGCGGCTGCTCTGGCGCCGTCAGAAGGATTTGCTCAGCCTGCTCCCCGACCTAGCCTACCGCGAGATGGTCACGCCGCTGGGCTCGTCGCGTCGCGGCATCCTGCTGATCAATGATCCGGCCTGGGTGAACAAGATTCTCACCGATCACGATCTCTTCCCCAAGAACGACCTGTTCGTGGAAGCCCTCGAAGATCTGGTGGGCAATTCGATGTTTGTGACCAGTGGCGACACCTGGCGGCGGCAGCGGAAAATGGTCGACCCGGCCTTCTCGCATATGCGCATCAACCGCGCCTTCGACTTCATGGCGGCGGCCGTCCAGGACTTCGAGCAGCGGCTGCGGGCGCTGTCGGCGTCGGGGGACACCTTCTCGCTCGACGCCGCCATGAGTCATCTCACGGCTGACGTGATCACGCGGACGATCTTCTCGGTGCCGCTGGAAGGGGAGACGTCGCAGCAGGTGTTCGAAGACTTCATGCGCTTCGAGCGGCAGGTGGGGAGTATCGACATCAAGCGACTGCTGTTGGACAAGCCGTGGTCGCCCACCACACAGCCGCAGCCGGTCCGCGATGCCTGCGCGCGCATCCGCCGGCATCTGGGCACGATGCTCGACACGCGCATCGCGACCACCGGACTCGATGATATCGCCGGCGCCGTGCTCGAGGCGCGGGACACGGACACGGGGCTGCCGTTCACGCGCGACGAACTGATCGACCAGCTGGGCGTGTTCTTTCTGGCCGGGCACGAAACCACCGCCAGCTCCCTGACGTGGGCGTTCTACATCCTCTCCATGCGCCCGGACGTGGTCGCCCGTATGCGCGACGAAGTGGAGCGCGTGGTCGGTGACGGCCCCGTGCTGCTCGAGCACACGAAGCGGCTACCCTACGTGCGCAACTTTTTCCGGGAAGTGCTGCGCCTCTATCCGCCGATCACCTTTCTGCCGCGTGTCGCGGCGCAGGACACCGAGATCGCCGGCCGTCGCGTGAAGCGTGGCACGATGCTCATGATCGCGCCGTGGAGTATGCACCGGCACCAGAAGATGTGGGTGAACCCGGACCGCTTCGATCCCGACCGCTTTCTCCCCGAACGCGAAGGCGAGATGACGCCGGGGGCCTATATCCCCTTCGGTGCGGGGCCGCGCATCTGTGTCGGTGCTGCGTTCGCGACGATCGAGACGGCGCTGATCCTGGCCAGTCTCGTGCGCCGCTTCGACTTCACCACGCTCGATGCAGACAGCGTGCGGCCATTCGCGCGGCTCACCACGCGACCGGCGGTGGAGGTGATGATGCGGGTGGCAGAAGTGCGATAACTGAAAACTGCAAACTGCAAACTCCCCAAGAAGCAGGGGGGAGGGTTTCAGGAGGCAGGAAGCAGGCGAACCGCACGCGGTTCCTGCGCCCTCCTTCCTGATACCCTCCCCCCTGCTTCCTAGGGAGTTCTTGTTGTTCCTTACTTCGCTACCGCAACCAGTTCCGCCTGATGCTGAATCACGTTGTCGACGAGGCCGTACACCTTGGCGTCTTCGGCACTCATGAAACGATCACGGTCCGTGTCGCGCTCGACCTGCTCGACCGGCTTCCCGGAGTGCTTGGCCATCAGCTCGTTCATCTTCGAACGGAGATACAGGATTTCGCGCGCCTGAATCTCGATATCCGACGCCGAACCACCGCCGCCATTCTGCGACGGTTGGTGGATCATGATGCGCGAGTGCGGGAGCGCGCTGCGATGGCCGGCGGCGCCGGCGCACAGGAGGAACGCGCCCATGCTGGCCGCCATGCCCATGCACGTGGTGTGCACCGGCGCCTTGATGAACTGCATGGTGTCATACATCGCCAGACCGGCAGACACGCTACCGCCCGGCGAGTTGATGTAGAGGTGGATCGGCTTCTCGGGGTTATCGGCCTCGAGGAACAGCATCTGCGCGATGATGATGTTCGCGACGTCGTCATTGATGGGCGACCCCAGGAACACGATGCGGTCCATCAACAGGCGCGAGAAGATGTCATAGGTGCGCTCGCCACGGCTTGAGCGCTCGATGATGTACGGCATGTAGATCGATGCCATGCGACAACTCTCCTGAAACGGTTGGTCGGGCGGTGTCTCGAACGGGGATCGTACGGTTACGCCGTCGTGACCGGGTTCTTTTCGAGCAGCCAGCCGAAGACACGGTCTTCGGTGAGTTCACGCTCGATCTCCTGCAAACGACCCGACTTCTGCAGCTGCGCGTACACCTGGCCAGGATCCACGTTCCGGGCCTTCGCGAGCTCCTCGATGCGCGCATCCACCGCCGCCGCGCTCGCCGTGAGCGACTCCCGCTCGGCGACCGTGTCGACGATGAGATCGCGACGCACCTGACGCTCGGCCATCGGAATGAATTCCTGCGCGAAGCGCTGCTTCTCCGCATCGGGCACGCCGTACATCTGCATGTAGCCGTCGACCAGCTGCATCACCCACGCCTTCGGCACGTCGAACGGATTGGCTTCGACGATCTGGTCGATGAGCTGTCCACGCACGTCCGCGTCGGCTTCGCGCTTCGCATGCGCACCCATGTCGGTGCGCACGGCCTCGCGCAGGATCTGCACGGTGTCGAAGTCGCCGATCTCTCGCGCAAACGCGTCGTCGAGTGCCGGGAGCGACTTGCGTTTCACGTCGGTCAGCACCACGCGTACGAGCTTGGTGGCGCCACGCTGCGATTCGTCGGGGAAGTCGTCGGGCCACCGCACCTGACGCTCCGTGGTGCCGCCAAGGGTGGTCTCCATGATGAGCTCCTCGATGCCAGCGATGGCCTGTCCACCGCCGAGCACGAGCCGGTATTCCTTGCCCTCGGGCAGGGACCCATCGGCGTCGGCCGTGGCGAGCATCACGGTGACCATGTCACCGGGGGCCGGCTTGTCTTCAACCGGCGCCCAGTCGGCCTTCTGCTCGCGGATCTTCTCGATCTGCTCGTCGATCTGGTCGTCGGTCACGGCCGAGTCGCGTCGCGCCACCGTGAAGCCCTCGAGCTTCTCCAGCGTGAGCTCGGGGCGCACTTCGCAGTGCAACTCGAACTCGAGCGGATGGCCGGGTTCGGCCTTGAGATCGTGCACGTGCGGCTGGGCGGCGAGCTTGAGCCCTTCACGCTCGACGGCCTCGCGAAACGCGTCGTTCATCGCGAGCTCGATCGCCTCCTGACGCACTTCGTTGGCGTAGCGCTTGCGCACCATCGCGGTCGGGGCCTTGCCGGGGCGGAAGCCAGGAATGCGAGCCTGCGTCGCGTACTTGCGCGCCGCCTTTTCTTCGTAGGACGCGACGGTGTCAGCCGGCACCGAGATCTGCATCCGGCGCGAGACTCCCGCGCTCTCGGTCGGGGTAATGGTGATGGTCATGCGGCGGAATCTAAGTGAGGCAGGGAGTCGGGGTGAACTGCGAAAACAGGGCCGCCGACGGAAAAGTCCGAACGGCCGCCCTGTGATCGGGGACGATGGCCAGCGCGACGCGTGTCGCCGGCCGGATGCGGTCAGCGCAGCGAGAGCTCCGGGGCCGGCGTCGCAGCGCGAGCAGGCGCGCCACCAATGAGTTCCGCGACGATCTTGCCGCTGGAGATCACGCCGGGGAGTCCGGCCCCCGGATGGGTACCGGCGCCACAGAAGTACAGGTTCGGGATGTCCTTGCTCACGTTGTGCGGGCGCATGTAAGCCGACTGGGTGAGCACGGGCTCCGGACCGAAGGCGCTGCCGAGATAGCTGTTGAGGCTCTTCTCGAAGTACCGCGGGTCGATGCGGCGCTCGGTAAC
Source organism: Gemmatimonas sp. (assembly GCF_044376735.1). Taxonomy (GTDB): domain Bacteria; phylum Gemmatimonadota; class Gemmatimonadetes; order Gemmatimonadales; family Gemmatimonadaceae; genus Gemmatimonas. The sequence goes on along the minus strand of NZ_JBILKJ010000016.1, from coordinate 47,758 downwards.
GATATGCTTGCTGAGCTCCGGCATGTAGCGCTCTTCCAGATAGGCCATGATCCGGTCGCGATACCGCTGGCCCACGGCTTCCCAGTCCACGTCGCCGCCGAGATGGGGCACCGGGGACAGCACATACCAGCAGTCGTGTCCCGGCGGTGCCAACGACGGATCGGTGGCGGTGGGGCGGTGCAGGTAGAGCGAGAAATCGTCCGCCAGAATCTTCTTCTCGAAGATGTCTTCCAGCAGCGCCTTGTAGCGCGGGCCCATGATGATCTCATGGTGCGCAATGTCCTCGTACTGCCTATCGGTGCCGAAATAGATCACGAAGAGCGACATGGAGAAGCGCATCCGCTCGACCTTGGCATTGCTCATGGAGGGGCGTGCCTCGGGCGGCAGCAACGTGCGATAGGCCTGCGCCACGTCCCCGTTGCATACCACCGCGTCGGCCTTGAGCACTTCGCCGCCTACCAGCTTCACGCCCGTTGTGCGGCGGCGGGCCATGTCGACCGTGATTTCCTTGACTTCGCTCTCGAAGCGAATCGTGCCGCCAAGATCCTCGAACGCCTGCACGAGCCCCCGCACGAGTGCCCCAGTGCCACCCATGGCGAACAGCACGCCCCACTGCTGCTCCAGCTTGTGGATGAGCGCGTACATCGAGGACGTCTTGTACGGATTGCCGCCGACCAACAGCGGATGGAACGAGAACACCTGCCGGAGGCGCTCGTCCTTGAGATACTTGTCGGCGAGTGCCGCGACCGAGATGTCGGACCTGGTGCGGATCAGGTCGGGGAGCATCTTGATCATCGAACCGGCCGTGAGGAACGGTTTGTCGATGAGCGGCATGCCCACGTTGAAGATTTCCCACGCCTTGTCGCGGAACTTCAAGTAGCCGGCGACGTCGTCGGGATTGAACTCACCCACCTGACGCACGATGGCGTCGCGGTCGCCGTTGTAATGGAAGACCGACCCGTCTTCGAACCGGATGTTATAGAACGGATCGAGCAGGACGAGCTTGATGTAATCTTCGGTTTTCCTGCCGGTCAGCGCGAAGAGCTCGTCGATCAGCCACGGTGCGGTGATGATCGTGGGGCCGGCATCGAACGAGAACCCATCCTGTTCGAACACGTACCCGCGGCCGCCGGCCTTGTCGAGCTTTTCGACAATCGTGACATCGTGGCCCTGTGCCTGCAGGCGAATGGCGGCGGCGAGTCCGCCGAAGCCGCTGCCGATGACAACAATGCGCATGAACCGAGGTGCTGAAGAAAGCGGGGAGCGCCGCTCCGCCGCGTTGATCAGCGGCGAAGCAGCACGGCAATGTGCCAGAGATGAATCACGAGCGCGGCCAGCATGGCCAGAGCAAACCCCTCGGGCGACGGATCCGGGCGACGATGGAAGATCATCGCCGCGACCAGTGATCCGCCCGCGCCGAGAAACGACACGATGCGCGCCGTGTTGGGCGAGCCGAGCGCCGACGATGGGGTCCGTCGCTGCCACAGGTACAGCACGGTGGCCTCGATCACGATGAGGACCAGAATGCCGATCGGGAGCGCGTCGGAATCGAAAATCGGGACCAGTCGATCCATCGGAGCGATCATGAGCCTAACGCCGTGATCCGCAAAACCGTGCCCGCCCGCCGGTGGCCGGTGGGCGGCATCATCGACCGGGCACGGCGACACGCGCCGTCGCGGTCGTCGTGCCGAGGGTGCTGAGCGGCTGCGGGTCGTGGCGGAGCGCCGCCCACAGGGGGATCGCCATCGCAATCGTGCCCAGCACGCCGGCCAACACCATGTCCTGCCGGAAGCAGATGGCGAGCGGCAGGAGGCCGTTCAAGGCGTACAGCGTGATCGGCAGGCGATGCGGCGACACCTTGGTGGCCCAGACGCTGGGCGGCACGATGGCGAGCATGACGCGCGCCACAATGATGCCGGTCAGCAGCCACCCGAGCCAGTTGGTGATGGGCATACCGAAGAAGATCGGCTTGCCGATGAACTGTTCGAAGGCGGAGCGGTCGGACAAGCTCCCCATTTGCCAGAACCAGTGGTTCGTCTTCACCATCGCCGGGTCCATCGACACGTCCCACGCCGTCAGCACCAGCCCACCCATGAGCGCCCAGTACCACTTCGAGGTGTTGTCGTCTTTGGCCGGAAGGAATCGGCCGCAAATGGCCAGCGAGGCCACCAACATGTAGAACCACGACGTCGGGATGTTGAACGGCACACGGCCGAACATCTTGTACCCCAACTGACTGGTGTACTCGTAGGCGCCGAACGGATAGTCGGTGACCGTGCCGGCATACTCGGAGATGAACGCCAGCACGAAGGACGCGAGGAACACCAGCATCGCCCGACGGGCGCCGATGCAATGCGCGAGAAACGTCAGCCCGGCGATCGCGCCGAGGGTAACGGTGGTCGCTCCACCGTACGCGAAGCCCACGGCCATGACCTTCTGGTTCTGCGCGGTTTGCAACCACTCGGGATACGGTGGCACCAGGAACGTCGCGAACGCGAAGGCCGAAAACGCGCTGAAGAAGGCGTGCCCCAGCAGGGTGAGGCCAGCAATCTTGAACAGCGTGGACGGTGAGGAGTCCCGAAGGGAGTCCCGAACATTGGGGGAAGCGGTCATACCAGGTGCGCCTCAGGCCAGTCGGATCAGGGAATCGGCGTTGGACGCCCCCGCGTTGGGTTCCCACACGATCCGTGGACCATGTCCCAAGGCGGAAAGATCAGGCGCCGGCGCGCGATAACGCCAAGCATTCCAGAGAATGCCGACGCGTGCTATGCGACCAATGCGTGCACGGGTCGAAATGGTGTCATACTTCTGCGCTTCGATGGCCGTGAGGATACCGGCATAGCCGTTGGCACAGGCCGCCGCGCAGCGCTGAGCATCGCCGTCGAGCAGCGCGATGCCGGGCATCGCGGCCGCATACAAGGCGCGGGCTCGGCTCACTTCATACGCCATCAGCGGCGCCCAGCCGGCGTGGCTGGCCAGCTCGGGGCCACGGGTCAGCACATCCTGCGGCGTGAGGCCGAAGCGGGCCATGTCTTCGGCCGGGAGGTAGCATCGGCCACGCTGGGCATCTTCACCGACATCCCGCAGGATATTGGTGAGCTGCATGGCGGTGCCGAGGGTCCGGGCATACCGAATGGCTTGAGTGCGCATGGCCGGACCGGCGGGGACGCCGAACACATATGTACACATCTCGCCAACCGAGCTGGCCACGCCTTCACAGTACTGCTCGAGCTCCTCCCACGTGGCGTACGTCTGCGACTCGAGGTCACGCTGGACGCCGTCCAGCAGTTCGAACAGCGGGGCGGGTGACACATCGTATTCCCGCGCCACCCACGCCACTTCGCGGAAAATCGGCCCGCTGGGGCGGCCGTCGAGGGCAGCCTGCAGCTGCGACCGGTAGGCATCGAGTTGGACCGCCAGCTCCGACACGTTGTCGTGATCGGCCTGATCAACCAAGTCATCGGCGATCCGGCAGAACGCGTACAAGGCATAGGCGGCGCGGCGCTTCGCGCCCGGGAGCAGCTTGCTCGCCAGCGAAAAGGTCCGCGCATGCGCCATCGTGATCCGGGCACATTCGGACGCGTCGTCCAAGGACGCGTGGGCGATCATGCTACCGTGGGCAGCATCGGCTGCGTAAAAGGACTCATGCCGGCACGGAAACTCATCAAAACGGTGGTCAAGCGGGATGACGACTACCGCGAGTCAACAGACGGGAGTAAACAGCCCTCGCCAGTTGAACGCGGAAAACGATGGCAAGTTCCTGCAGGTGTTGCCGCGCGGCGGACATTACGGCCTCGCTGACTCGATGCAAACTAAGGTGCGGTTCAATGCGCGGACTGTCAACTATTCCTTACAGTAAAAGTGTCAGGGAAACGTGACGGTCTGATGGGCCCGTCGCTGACTCCAATCACCGCGCCTTGAGATTTCACAGGCCCATTCCCGTAAATGGAAAACAGAATCGCTGTGGCAGAGCCGAATGACAGAACGGGCCGCTCCCAGAGGGAAGCGGCCCGTCCTGTCAGCTGAGCGTCGCGGCCGCGTCAGTCATGCTCCGCGACGCTGACGGTCACCATGCTTAGCTGCGCGGGAAATTGCGGTTGTTGTCCGTTTCCTGCACCGGAAGCGGCCAGCAGGTCTGATTGCCGATCTGTGCAAAACCAGGCTTGAAGTAGGGCGCGCCCGGCACGGGCAGGTTGCGGACGTTCAGCGGACGACGGCGGAAGTCGCCCATACGCTTCGCTTCGAGATAGAAGTCACGCCCCTTCTGCTCGAAGAACTCCGTCAGGACGTCCGCGGCAGCCTGCGATCCGGCGTATGCCGGCTGGTTGTTGGCCGCCCGACGCAGGGCGATGAACGCCAGCTGCGCGGTGGTACCTGTCGCCTCGGCCTCAATATAGTCGGCTTCCAACTTCGAGGCCAACCGGAGCGGGGTATTGAACGCAGGGTACTTGTCCTGAATGAAAAACGGTCCGCTTGCCGGATCCTGTGGAGCGAGGTTGTGCTGAGCGGGCGTCTTGAAACGAATGCGCGGATCATCCGTGATACGGTAGGCGGGCGCCACCGTGATCGATCCACGGTCGAGGGTGAACTGCCACAACCGATTGCCGAGGCGCGTGCGCTGCGCCGGGTCGTCAATCGTGGCCAGGTTGAACACAAAGCCGGCCGGCACGGCACGCGCCGCGGCAATGGCCTCGGCCGTACGCCCAGCCTGAAGGTGCGCGCGCGCCAAGCCGACGCGCGCGACGTTTGCCAGCTGAATACCATCAGCCGTGGCGTTTGCCGTGCCGACGGCTACCGCCTGCGTCAACGAGGCGACGGCCGAGTCGAGCATCTGCGCCGTGGTGAGCGGACCACCACCGTTCGACACGCCCACGCAGAAGCTTTCGGCCATGTAGACGAAGCTCATGCCCTTGAACGCGGCAGCCCGTGCATATGACAGGTTCGTCGTCGGCGTGGGCAAGGTCAAATTGAGCACCGCCGAGGCCGATGACAATGCCACAGAGATTGGCTGCCACACGTCGCTGTTGTGGGAACCGTTCGTGTTCAACACCTCGCGACGACCGTACTCGTTGCGCGTCGGGAACGTCTCGGCGACAAGCGTTTCGCCAACCATCCAGGACTGGTACATCGCAAACCAGCCGTGCGCCACGGCAAAATTCTGCTGCGCCGAGGCGGCGAGTGTCGCCGCGTCATTCACCGGGTCGATGGCCGATGCGTTGATGACGTTGGGATTGGAAACCGTGAGGAAGTCCGAGCAGCCGACAAGGCTGAGCCCGGAGAACGCGACGAGAGCGCCACGTCGAACGATGCGTTGCATATGAGTCATGAGTTGAGCGCTCAGAAAGTGAAGTTGGTCTTGAACACGAAGCGACGCGGATTCGGCAGCGTCAGGAACTCCTCGCGCGAGAACTGCGCGCCGGCGGCCGAGGTCACTTCCGGATCAGGTCCGAGGTAATCCGTCCAGAGCGCCAGGTTCTGGCCGGCGAACGAGATGGTCCCACCGCTGATCGGGCCGAGCTTCGATGTCAGGCTCTTGGGAAGCGTGTACGAAACCGACACTTCACGCAGGCGAATGAAGTCGCCGTTCTGGATGTACGCTTCGCGCACTTCGTTCACCGTGGTGGCGACGCCGTTCTGCTGTACGAATGCCGGCTGTCCCGGGGTATCGTTGCCGTACCGGCGCAGGCGTTCGCGCCGTGACAGCTTATTGGGATCCAGGCGATTGTCGCTGCGAATCAGCTGCGTTTCGCGGAAGAAGTCGGTGTTGTTGTAGACGCTGAAGCCCGACTTCGCATCCAGAAGCGCCGAGACGCGGAAATTCTTGGCGATCGTGAAGGTGTTCGTCAGGTTCCATTCGCGGGTGGGCAGGACGTTGCCGAACGATTCAAGCGTATCGGCCACCACCACGCGTCCCGTGGTTTCGTCGATCGAGCGAATCGTCTTGGTGACGAAGGTGCCAAGCTGGAAGCCCTGCGTGAAGCGATTGAGCGTTCCGAAGGCGTTCACACCGCCAAGGCTCACGAGTTCGTTGTTGAGCGTGTTGCCACCAAAGCGGACTTCCCACCCAAGGTTGTTCATGCGCAGCACCTGTGCCGTCAGCGTGAGCTCGATGCCGCTGTTGGTCACTTCGCCGATGTTCGCGAACGGATTGGAAAGGAAACCGAGCGACGGCGGCAGCTGGCGAGCCAGCAGGAGATCCTTGGTGTTCTTGTTGAAGTACGTCACTTCAGCGTTCAAGCGATCGCCAAGCGTGGTGACGTCCATTCCGAACTCGACTTCCGTGCCACGCTCGGCCTTGAGCGAGTCGTTGCCGGGGTTGAGCGGAATGGCGCCTGCTTGGGACGTCCCGGTAATGGCGAACGGCGCGGCCGAGAACGTGGTCAGCGATGCGCCAGGCGTCGGTGCACGGCCCGTGGTGCCCCACGCGGCGCGAAGACGCACCTGCGGGAAGATGCCGGTAAGCCCGTCGAAGAAGCCCTCTTCCGAGATGACCCACGAGGCGCCGACCTTCGGGAGGAAGAACGACGGCGCGCCTTCACCGAACGAAGAATTCTGGTCAACGCGAGCGCCGATCTGAATGAAACGGCGATCCTGATTGCTCAGCTGCAGTTCGCCGAGATAGCCAAGCGCCTTCTGCTCGCTGAAGTTCTGGCCGCCCGTACGAGTCGATGCGTTGTCAATACTGGTCGCGGCGTTCGTCGTGAAGCCAAAGCCGTTGGCCGTCTGCACGTCGGTTCGGGAAACAATGGCCTGGAAACCACCGGACAGGTTGGCGCCGAACTGGCCTTCCTTGCCGAAGCTCCGGCGCATGCTGCCGAGGTAGTCGATCGTGAAGCGATCCGCGCCGACACGCGTTTGCGTGTTGTCACCCGTGTTCAGGTTGCCCGCATATTGCTGTGGCGCGTTACGCGGGAAAAAGCGGGTGATCTCGTCGCGAGCCAGATCGGCGCCGACCGTGAAGCGATTCGAGAACCACTGGGTGGGCTGGTAATTCGCCGCCACCGTGAACTGAGAGCGGCGGGTTTCCACCGAATTCTTGATCCCGACAATGGCGTCATACTGACGGGCAAAGCCGAAAAAGCCGTCCTGGCCGAGTTGGCCGTCGTCGCGTCGCGTGGTCGGCGACCCGAGCATCGCGCCACCGAGCCAGCCGTAGATGTTGTTGTCGTTGTCCGGCAGCACTGTCTTCGACTGCAGCACGTTGAAGCCGACGTCCATCTTGAAGCGGGCATTCGGCGCCAGGTTGACGTTGGACCGGAAGCCAATGCGAGAGAAGGCGTTGTTCGGAAGCGTGCCTTCGGTCTTGTCGGACGTGGCGCTCAAGAAGTAGCCGTAGTTGCTTCCGCCGCCACGACCGGTCCAGCCGATATTGCGTTCGCTGCCGTCACGGAAGGCGTTCACGCGCTCCAGCGGGTTGTCCTGCACCAGCGCGTTCAGTGCCTGGCCGCGGCAGAGCGGGTTGGTGCTCGCGGGGGCAATCAAGGCCGCGGTACAGTTTCCGAAGTTTGAGGGCGGCGTCCAATTCTGGTCGATCGTGGACGCATCCATGCGAAGCGTCTGGGTGAAGGTGTTCGTGCCCACCTTTCCTTTCTTCGTGATGATCTGAATCACGCCAGCCGAGGCGTCGGCGCCGTAGAGGGTGGCGGCGGCCGGGCCCTTAACCACTTCGATCGACTCGATGTCGTCGGGGTTCAGGTCGTTCAGGCGATCGGTCAGCTGTCCGCCCACGCCGGGTGTCGGCTGCGTTTCGGACACACGGATGCCGTCCACGAAAATGAGCGGCTGATTGGACAGCGAGATCGACGCGGCGCCGCGGATGCGGATCTGGCGCGAAGAACCTGCCGTGCCGCTGGACTGATTGACGGACACACCGGGCAGACGTGACTGCAACACTTCGCCGATATTGGAGACCGGCGCGGTTCGTGCGAGGTCGCCCACGGGGAGTGAAGCCACGACGGCCGCCTGAGCGCGACGCGTAGTGTTGCCGGTGACGCCCGTGACCACGACTTCGGACAACGTGGACACCGTGGCCGTCAGGACGAAGTTCTTCGTGACGCGCTGACCGGCCGCGAGGCGTACGGTGTCGTTCTTGGCGCGGTAGCCAATGCGCTGCGCGGACAGCGACAGCAGGCCGGGACGAATGTTCGCGATGGTGTACTCGCCCTTGTCATTCGTGATGCCAACCAGAGTCGTACCGCTCACCAAGACCGTGGCACCATTTACCGGAGCACCGCTCGCAGCATCCGTGACGGAGCCGGTCAGCGAACCCACGGCAACGTTGCCCTGCGCGATGACACCGCGTGGGGCGAGCATGGACGCGGCGACAACGACCGCCGCCAACGTTGGTAACTGTGTTCGAAGCACCCTAAACATGGAACAACCATCCTGGTGAAGGAGAGAAGAGAGCCGTTGGGAAGCCCCTCCCCCGAGACAATGGGGACGGGAATGGGACAAGCCGCGCTTGAGCATACTTCATCACAACGAACAACCGCTAGTCCGAAGATTTCGCCACGGTTTCGTCAAGGTTTCCCCCGCTGGTTGCGTCGGTCCCAGATGGGAAACGGTCGCCGTACACGACTTTATGGACGGGGGCGCGCTTCGTGCCGTGCTTTGCTGTTCTCCGCCGGCGTCCGACAGCGTGACCGACCGCCGAGACAGCCCGGCGCCAGCTGAAACCAGGAGGCGTGGGCGGGACCCTGCCGCCGTATTGCCCAATAGGGTGTCGCGGCCTGACGCGCTCCACGCGTGGCGCGTGCGACCCCCCTCTATAGTACCGCCAAAGTCACGCACTCTGCTCCGCGTGGATTCGCCGAAGCGTGGCGTCGTCGGCATCCTTCATTCCTCATTGAGGTCGGGCAGATGGGTGACCTTTACGACGTGATCGTCGGCGGCGTCGGCGGAATGGGTAGCGCCGCGGCCTATCATCTGGCGGCCCGTGGCCTCCGTGTGCTTGCGCTGGAGCAGCATGACCTGGGGCACGACGTCGGATCGTCGCACGGTCTCACGCGCATCATTCGCCTGGCCTACTTCGAGGACCCGTCGTATGTGCCGCTGCTGCGTCGGGCTTTTGCCCTCTGGCGTGAGCTGGAGGCCGGCCTCGACGAGCCGCTGCTGCACATCACGGGCGGGCTCGACGTGGGCGCCGCGGGAAGCGTGGTGTTCGAAGGGTCGCTGCGCAGCTGCCGCGAGCACGACCTGCCACACGAGGTGCTCGATGCCACCGCCCTGGCGGCCCGGTTTCCGGGTTGGCGCCCGGCGGCGAACGCGATGGCGGTGTACCAACCCGACGCCGGATTCCTCACGCCGGAACGGTGCATTCTGGCCCACGCCGATCGGGCGCGGTCGCTGGGCGCCGAGATCCGCACCCGGGAAACGATCCAGTCGTTCGAAGCCCACGGCGGGCGCGTGCGGGTACGCACCGATCGGGGGGACTACGAGGCGGCGCAACTGGTGTTGTCGGCTGGCCCGTGGATGGCCGACCTCGCCCCGGCACTGCGTCCGCTGCTGACGCCCGAGCGGCAGGTGCTCGGCTGGTTCGATATCGCCGATCGCCCTCGCTTTGCCCCGTCCGCGTTTCCGGTGTTCGTGCTGGAGGCGGAGGAGGGCACCTACTATGGTTTCCCCGAGTTTGACGTGCCCGGGTTCAAGATCGGGCGGTATCACCATCTCGACGAGCGCGTGCATCCAGATACCATGGACCGCGCCTGTCATCCCCGCGATGAAGCGGCCCTTCGCGAGGCGGTGTCCCGCTACTTCCCCGGCGCGAACGGGGCGTTGCGGTCATCGGCCGCGTGCCTGTTCACCAACACCCCCGACGAGCACTTCATCATCGACCGCGCACCGGGGGCGCCGGAAGTACTGCTGGTGTCACCGTGCTCCGGGCATGGCTTCAAGTTTTCCAGCGTGATCGGCGAGATCTGCGCGGATCTGGTTCAGCATGGCACCACGGCCCACAACATCGACCTGTTCCGCCTCGCGCGTTTTGCGGACCGAGGGCGTTAGCCCCACAGCGCGGCCGAGGGAGGCTGCATGACGCCGTCGGTGAACGTGATGGCGTAATCGCGATCGCGCGATTGCAGCAACGGCCCGTCGAGGTCCACGTAGCCGCAGCGCTGTCCGACCAGGAAGCCCGGAGCCATGCCCAGCGACGTGCCGCACATGTTGCCGACCATCAGCTGCAGTCCCTGCGCCAGCGCGTCGTTGGACATCGCGAGCGCTTCGGTGAGCCCGCCGCACTTGTCGAGCTTGATGTTGATGAACTGATATCGCCCGACCAGCTCGACCAATGAGGCGCGGTCGATGCACGACTCGTCGGCGGCCAAGGGCAGGGCCGCACGGAGTCCGTCGAGTTGGGCGTCCTCGAAGCGCTTCACCGGTTGCTCGACCATCTCGACGCCGAGTGCGGCGAGCGGCGGCAATACGCGCTCGAGCAGGTCGCGGGTCCACGACTGATTCGCATCGACCGCGATGCGTGCTGCGGGATGTTCCTCGCGCACCCAGCGCACGACATCCACATGGCGCTCGGCGTCGCACTTGAGCTTGAGCAGCGGATACTGGCGGGCGGCCCGCGCTTTGCGGCGCGTGTCCGCTTCGTTCCCCAGGCCCAGCGTGAACACGGTGGTGATCGGGCGCAGCGGCGCGAGCGCGGCCTGGCGCCACGCGGGAACACCGGACTGCTTGGCGCGGAGATCCCAAAGCGCGCAGTCGATGGCGTTGCGGGCCCCGCCGGAGGGGAGCAGCTCCTGCACGGCCTGCAGCGTGGCGTCGTTCACGGTGTCATTGGGTGCCGCCGCCAGAACCAGCGGGAGCACGCCCTCGATCTGCGCCTGCAGCATGTCCGGCGTTTCGCCGTCGTAGTCGACGCCCGCCGCCTCCGCGCGCCCCACGTTGCCGTCGCTGTCGGTCAGGGTGAGCGTGACGAGCGGAATGGCGGTCATCACGCCACGTGCGATTTCGAAGGGCTCGACCAGCTCCCACTGCTCGATGGCCACGGCGCTGGTGATCATCGACCGCTCACGACGCGCAGCCGCAGCCGGACCCGCAGCCACCGCCGCCCCGCATCGGGGCGGCACCGGCGCTGTTCCCGGTGAACGTGGCCAGACCACCCGAGAGTACGCGTCGCACGGGCGTACCGTTCTCCGGGTGCGCCGTGAGGCAGGGCTCCGACATCGATTGCCGCAGCTCGAAGGTCAGCGGCAGGTCGGCGTCGGATTGCGGGATGGTTTCGTAGACGTAGACGGGCATGGTCGTGGCGCCGGGCGGGGGAAGGGGAACGCCGAGTGGCTGGCGGAAAAAAGATACGCGCCGCGGCGAGGTTCGCGGCATGCCGTTATCGTTGGCGACGTCGAGCGGACCGTGGTGGAACGAAAAATCGCAGCCACGGTTGCGACGTGGCTGCGATCTGTCCGGCACGCAGCGGCCCTGCCGCCGCGCGATTACGAGCTGCTCACGCGCTCGTGCGGCGACGGCGAGCGGCGATGGCGCAACCGAGCAGCCCGGCACCAACCAGCAGGGCAGACGCCGGCTCGGGGACCGTGCTGACGGTGGTCGGGGCGGAAAACGTGGCCACGTTGCTCCCGAGTCCGTTGATCGCGATCTGCACCTGAGGGGCAAAGGTCCCGATACCGGTGAAGTTCACGTTCTGGTTGAACGGATTGGCGACGCCATAGATCGCCCGCATGGCGTCGAGGTCGAAGAACATCTGGTAGCTGTCGCTCTGCCCGAAGGCGCGGAACGGCCAGTCGTAGCTCACGCCCGAGCCGATGCCACCCACCACTCCCTGCGCATCGTACGGCCCGCCGTAGCGGGTGCCGTTCCCTGCCTGCATGGTCAGGGTACCGCCCCGCCAGCCGCTGGCACCCTCGAACTGCACGGTGAAGTCGCGTGTTTCCGACCACTCGGTGAAGCTGACCCGACCGTCGACACCGCCAACCGATGACGCGGCCTGATAGCTGTCGTTGTCGAGGTCGAACTTCACCGTGGCCGTGAGGGGGAGCGTCGCGCCGCTCACACGTCTGACGCCGACGCCCAGGATGGTGTTGCCGTTGGCGAACGCGCCGGTGGAAAAGGCGCCCGTACCGAAGCCGGTGGTACCGCCGGTGGGTCCGCCGCCGGTGGCCCCGCCGCTCACGGCGTTGTTATTGAAGGTGAACACCGAGCGGTAGATCTCGTACACATCGGTGGTCGATCCGGCTCCGAACACGCCCAGCTGATTGGACTGGCCGACGCTGGTCCAGCCGGTCCAGGTCGCCCCGCCGTTGATCGACGGCTGCGCCTGAGCCGCCGGCGCCACTGCGAGCATGGTCGCCACACAACCGACGACGAGACGCCGGGTTCTGAATAGGGTCTGCATTGCTGCTCCGGAGGAGATCGGAAAACTCGCCGAGCGATGGTGCGGACTGAATGATACCGTTCGCTGGACGCGACGTGAAGGTTCCGTCCTCGGCGGTGGTCGCGGATGGTAACGCCGGGTCGCCGTGGCGCGTGGTCAGGGGGAGGCGTTTCTGACGCGGTCGAGGCGTGCCGGTCGATCCGCGGTTATCTGCGCGCATCCGCGGTGAGGTCGTTCCCTCTTACCGGGCCCTGACCCAAAGCGTACCGCGGATTGACGCGAATGCTCGCGGATGAACGGCAAAGGCCTGGTCGGGTGACGTCGCACGCGACGTGCGGTCGAGGCGTGCCGGTCGATCCGCGGTTATCTGCGCGCATCCGCGGTGAGGTCGTTCCGCTTTTGCCGGGCCCTGACCCAAAGCGTACCGCGGATTGACGCGAATGCTCGCGGATGAACAGCAAAGGCCTGGTCGGGTGACGTCGCGCGCGACGTCCGGTCGAGGCGTGCCGATCGATCCGCGGTTATCTGCGCGCATCCGCGGTGAGGCTGTTCCGTCACAGGGCACCACATGGGCACCTCAGAACCACATGCGAACGCCCGGACTCGAACCGGGATGGGTCGCCCCGCCAGCTCCTAAGGCTGAAATGCTGGCAAGGGCCCGAGCTTCGCTAGCGGAGCGTAAGTGGGCAGAGCGGGTCAGGACAGGGCAGGGCGGTACGATATTTTGTGCTATAGCAGCATGGTCAGCGCTCCCGGTCTCTTCCCGGCCGCTCGCGCTGCGCCGATCACCGAGCGCGGCGAACAGCGCCATGGTGTCGCGGTCAACGCCGGGGAGCACGATGTGCTCGTGCATCACGCCGGGCCAGCCAAGCAGCGTGCTGACTGCCGCGCTGCCCGGCGATGTGTTGTCGACAGCGCCCACAACGGTGCGCAGCCCCACGCGCCGAGGAACACGCGCGGGGTGGCACGCCCCCAGTCGTGGGTGGTTCGACGACGTGGCCATCGATTCGTTTAGCCGGTGGATCGGGGCCCGGCTGCCGTGATGGCGCTTAACGTCGCGCCGGCTTCTCCCGTCTCATCGATACCTGACACACGCAACCGTGTATCCATCTTCGTTCATCGTCACTCCAGCCATGCTTCCGCTCATCACGCAGGGCTGTCGTCGGCTCGCCCGGCTAGCCGCTGCCGTACTGCCGACGTTGGCTGTCGGGTGTGCGAACGGCGCGAACGGTGCCGCCACGGCACCCACCACGCCGCCCGCGCCGTACCCGGTCGGGCTCAGCGATCATTCGCTCACGGTCGCGGGGGTGGCCCGCCAGTATCGCGTGCATGTGCCAACCGCTCTTGCCGGTGCACCTCGGGCGATTGTGCTGGTCCTGCACGGCGGTGGCGGCGCCGGCCTCGACGTCGCGAACACGGGGGCGCATCCCCTGTCGGTGTTCCGGACGGTTGCCGATCGCGAGCGGTTCGTCGTCGTGTATCCAGGAGGGCTGCCCGCCACCGATGGCAACGTGGGGTGGGTGGACTGCCGGCGCGACAATCGCAACGGGACAACTGCGGACGACGAGGGCTTCCTGGCGGCGCTGATCGAGAGGGTCCGCGCCGCGTACAACCTCTCCGCGTCGGCCGTGTTCATGGCTGGGGGCTCGAACGGCGCGATGATGACTCATGCCTTCGCCATGGCGCGTCCCGACCTGGTGGCGGGCGTTGCGACGTCGAGTGGCAGCCTGGCCGCCGACCCACTGCCAGGGGCTTGTAGTGCGGGGGCGACCGTCCCCGTGCCGATCGTCATGGTGCACGGTACGGCCGATACCCAGATGCCGTACGCCGGCGGCTGCGTTGCGGACCTCGGCGGGGGGTGTAATCGCGGGCGTGTGGTGTCGGCCGAGGCGACGCGCGATCGCTGGCTACGCGCGAATGGGCTGATCGGCGTTCAGCCGACGGTACAGGTGATCGATCCCGTGCCGAACGATGGCGGCCCGGCGAACCGGTTCGATTACGCGGGGCCGGTGCCGGTGCAGTGGTGGCGACTCGACGGCGCCGGGCACACCGTAGCCAGCCGGTCCGTGCTTGTGGCCCCCAACACGCTGTCGGGTATCCAGAGCCGCGACATCGAGTTTGCCGAGGTGGCGTGGGCGTTCTTTGCGGCGAGGCTTCGGTGAACACGGTGAGTCGCACATAGGGGTGCGCAGACGTGTTGTGTTTCTACCACGGCGGCCTCCCCCTGGCTGGTGCTCGATCGATCAACGATTCATCACGTTCAACTCGGTGATTCCCATGCGCTCCGTGTGGCGGACCGGCCGCTTACTGACGCCCCTGTCGATCCTCGTAGTACTTGAGACTGGCTGCGGCGCATCCGGCAGTCCAGCGTCTCCGACGACGCCCGACGCGCCGACACCGGCCGCCGGTCCGACTCTCGAGGCGATCGCTGCCGCCAAGGCGTACAGCACGTCGATGGGTGGCCAGACCTTTCTTGTGATGCACCGCGGGCAGGTGCTCGACGAGTCGTACACGAATGGCGGAAGCGCCGACCGCGTCCAGCTGCTCGCCAGCGCGACCAAGGGCTTCACCGGTATGCTCGGCGGGATCGCGGCGGCCGACGGGCTGTTCGACCTCGATGAACCGGTGGCGCGACGGGCCCTCACCGAATGGCGCGGTGACTCCCTGAAATCCCGCATCACCTATCGGCACCTGCTCACCATGACGAGCGGGCTCCGCGAACTGAACGATCTGTCCGGGTGGCTCGATTACCTGCCGGCGCCCGCGGACTATTCAGGCGGCAGCACCTTCGTGTACAGTGGTGATCCCAACCTCTTCGGATTGGCGCTCGAGCGACGACTCGGTGGCGAAGCGGTCGTGGACTACATGTCGCGGCGCCTGCTGCAGCCGCTTGGCATCACCTCGCTGCGTTGGGCCACGAACTTCGCCGACGGCCGCCCCAACCTGTCGGGCAGTGCGTACGTGACCGCGCGCGACTGGGCGAAGTTCGGCGAGTTCGTTCGCCTCACGATGACCGCGCGGTGGACCGGCCCCGCCATCCTGCCGCGCCCGTTCTTCGACCAAGTGTTCAAGGGTAATCCGGCGCACCCGGCCTACGGCTTCTACTGGTGGCTCAAGAAGCCGGTGCCCGCCGCCCTGGCAACGACGATCGACGCAAACAACAAGCGGCAGTACTCGCTGCAGATCAAGCCGATCGTCGATCAGCCGATGATTCCGGACGATTTCGTGATGGCGAAAGGGGCCTACGGGCAGCAGTTGTATGTGATCCCCTCGCTCGAGCTGACCGTCGTGCGCAACGGGCCGGCCCAGCGGAACGATTTCGACGACGTGGCATTCCTGACGCGACTGCTCGCCGGGTTTCGCCGCTGACGCGAGTGGCGTGAGGAACTGCGCTGCGCCATCACGACGCCGACGCGCAGAAGACTGGCGTGTTCACGCCGAAGACGACATACCCAATTCCCTCGGCCAATGCGAACGCCCGGACTCGAACCGGGATGGGTCGCCCCGCCAGCTCCTAAGGCTGGTGCGTCTACCAATTTCGCCACGTCCGCGTACGGCAGCGACCGGCTGCCAGCGCGTGCAGTATAGCGACTTCCCCCCGCGCGCGGGGTGGGGCCATCAACACCGCCTCACGAAGCGCCGCATGCTGCCACTTGTGGCGACGGTTGGCACTCCGCGGTAACGTTGCCCATGCGTCTTTCTTCGCTCCTCGCTTCGGGCGCGGCCTCCAAGAGGGCGGCGTGGTTCGCGTCGCTCTGGCTCACCCCGTTCGCGCTCACGGCCCAAACCACCTCCGCTGCGGGGCCCGCCACCGGCGTCCCCATCGGCGCCGACGCGGTAGAACAACGTGCCATGGGCACCGCGGACGGCGTTCGTGTGGTGGCGTCGTTCGAGGGCCTCGGGGCCCGCTTTGTGGGCCCGCATGGGCGCGTCGCACTCCGGAATCCATCGGACAATTCGCTGGCCGTGGGGCGCCGTCACCTTGTGCAAACGGTCAACTCTCAGCTGGCCGTGTTCAGCCGCGCCGGCACGCCGCTGTATGGGCCGCTGCCCACCAACAGTGTGTTTCGTGGGTTTGGTGGCCCCTGCGAGGACATCCTCAGCGGTGACGCCGTGGTACGCTACGATCAACTGGCCGATCGCTGGCTGTTGGTGCTCCCCATCTTTCGGCGCGCACTGCCGTACACCGCGCCGCATGGGCCGCGCCGCGCGCCGTTGCCGCGTCCCGCGGAGCGGCGCGACACGGTTCCACGCCCTGCTCCACCTCGCCCCGGGCCCGAGCCCGCCAACGGCCAGTACACCATGTGCTACGCGGTGAGTGCTACCTCCAACCCGCTCGGCGCGTGGTATCGCTACGCCTTCACGCGGCCCCTTTTCCCCGACTATCCACGACCGGCTGTGTGGCCCGATGGCTACTATGTGCCCACCAGCACCGGTGACGAGGTGATCGAGAAGCACCTGTGCGTGGCCGAACGCCCCCGCATGTTGCGCGGCGAGGAGGCGCGTGAGCTGTGCCGCATTGTGCCGGGGGTGAACTTCCTGAACACCGCCGATCTCGATGGCCGCACGCTACCGCCGCGTGGTGCCCCGAATCTCGTGCTCGCCGCCGGCGGTGCGCAGCTCCAAGGCGTAACCGACGCGTCCGAGTTACAGCTCTGGCGGTTTTCCGTGAACTGGACCGATACCACCCGCACCTCGCTGGTCGGACCGGAACGGATCGCGGTGGCCCCGTACCGCTATTTGTGTGGCGGCCAACTCACGAACTGTGTGCCGCAGCCGAGCACTGAGCGTCGGCTTGACGCGCAGGGCGACAAGCTGATGGCGCGTGTGGTGTACCGTCAGTTCGGATCAGGCGGGCGAATCGTGGCGGCGCATTCCGTGAACACCACCAGCGGGGCTGGGGGTGTGCGATGGTACGAGCTGCAGGTGGCGCACAACGGGGCGGTGACGCTGGCGCAACAGGGCACCTATGCCCCTGACAGCGCGACGCGCTGGATGCCCAGCGCCGCGATGGACCGGTTCGGCAACATCGGCATGGGGTACTCGTTTGGGAGTGCCACGCACTTCCCGGGGCAGCGATTCGCCGCGCGGACTCCTCGCGATGCCCCGGGTACGCTTGGTCTGCGCGAAGCGGTCTTGGTGCAGGGCGAGGCCGCACAGACCACGACGCTCCGCTGGCAAGACTACACGCAGACGGCCGTTGATCCGGTTGATGACTGTACCATCTGGTACGTGGGCGACTATCTCAAGGCCGGCGACAGCGCCTATTCCACACGCATTGGCGCCTTTCGCCTCCCGGGCTGTCGGTAACGCTGTGTTGGTGTTTCCCCACTCACTTTTCCCATGGCTATGCGAATTCCAACGGCACTCGCCGCACTAACCCTCGCCTTCACCGCCAGTACGGCGCAGGCGCAGACGAAGAAGGTCTATATCTCCGTTGACATGGAGGGGATTAGCGGCATCAACGGTGATAACCAAACGTCGGCCACCGGGGCCGAGTATGGGCGTGCCCGTAAGCTGATGGCGGAAGACGCCAACGCGGCGATTCGCGGGGCGTTTGCCGGCGGCGCTACTGAGGTGGTGGTAAACGATTCGCACGGAAGCCAACGCAACCTGCTCCCCGAGGACATCGATCCGCGTGTGCGACTCATCAGCCACAGCTTCAAGCGCCACGGCATGATGGAGGGGCTGGATAGTAGTTTCGCCGCGATCATCTTCGTGGGGTACCACGCCAAGGCCGGATCACCGCGCGGCGTGTTTGCCCACACGGGCTCCGGGGTACTGGCCGATTTACAGATTAACGGACAGTCGGTGGGTGAGGGTGGTATGAATGCGCTCCTCGCGCGCTGGTATGGTGTGCCGGTGGTCATGGTGACGGGGGACGACGTGGCGATTGAGGAGCAGCGCGTTACCGTGCCAGCGGTGCGTGGCGTGGTGGTGAAGCGGGCCATCAACTCAAGGGCCGTTGAACTCCGGCCATTGGTAGACGCGCGTCGTGACATTGAGCTGGGCGCGAAGGAGAGTGTGGCAGCGGCACGGCCGGTGCCGCCGCAACGATTGCCGCAGTACACGGTGCGCATGACCTTCCGGGACCCCACCATCCCCGAGGTGGCCACGGCGTTTCGTGAGGTGCGTCTGGTGTCGTCCACCAGTGTGGAATTCACCCGTGAGGCCATGCCGGACGCGTACCGGCTGATCCGCGTGCTGTATCGGTTCATCAACACCGACTGAGCGGCGTACGCCTCTCCAAACAGCAAGACGGGCGGCATCGCGATGCGATGCCGCCCGTCCTGTTTCAGCGCGAGACGCGAGCGGGGATCAGCCGCCCACGCGGATGTTCACCACGCGCTGGCCCACGCGCGGGTCCATGTTCTGCACCAGCAGGCTCACGTAGTCGCCGTCCTTGAGCCCCGACAGCACCCCCTGCAGGTCGCTCACGGACTTCACCGTACGACGCGGCGTGGGGTAGAGCACCTCGAGCACGATGTCGCTGCCGGCGGCGAGCTTGTCGCGGGCGGGGCCGTCCTCGGCCACATCCGACACGCGCACGCCGCGCCCGTCGAGCTTCATGCGGTCGGCCACCTCGGCCGGTACCGCTTCCAGCGTGATGCCAAGCTTGCCGGCGGCCGGCACGGCCTTGGCCGCCGCTTCAGGGAGCGCCGCCACACGGCTCACGGCGTCGGCTTCCACCAGCTTCACCTTGAAGCTCTTGCGGGTGCCGAAGCGCATCACTTCCACCGGCACGAGATCGCCCACGCGGCGCGAGCGCACGACGCGCTGCAAGGAGCTCACGCGGTCCACCGGCTTCCCGTCGACGGTGACAATGATGTCGCCCACTTCGATGCCGGCGGCCTTCGCCGGTCCGCCATCGGCCGGGTTGAAGCCCGCCACCTTCACGCCGGCGACACGAGACAAGCCATTGATGCCCGCGTCTTCCGGATCGATACGCCCCACCGAGACACCCATCACGGGCAGGCGCACGCGCCCTTCCTTGATCAGGTCATCGGTGACGGCCTTCACCAGCGTGATCGGAATCGCGAAACCGTAGCCCGAGTAAAAGCCCGTCTGGCTGGCGATGGCGCTGTTCAGGCCGATCACTTCACCACGCAGGTTGATGAGCGGTCCGCCGGAGTTCCCCGGGTTGATCGCCGCATCGGTCTGAATGAAATCGGAAATCGTGAAGTTGCCCGAGTTCGGCAGCTGGATCTCCGAGCCACGGCCCTTGGCCGAGATGATGCCGGCCGTGACCGTGAAGTCGAGTCCCAACGGATTGCCGACGGCAAGTACCCAGTCGCCGATGCGCGTGGTCTCGTCGTTGCCGATGGCCAGCGTGGGGAGCCCCTTCGCCTCGATCTTCACCACCGCGACGTCGGTGGTCGAGTCGGTGCCCACCACCTTCGCCTTGAAAGTGCGACCGTCGCTGAGCGTGATCGACACCTGGTCGGCGTCGGCCACCACGTGATTGTTCGTGACGATGTACCCATCCGCCGTCACGATGAACCCCGAGCCTTCGCCGCGCTGCTGCCGTGGCTGCTGCGGTCCGAACTGCTCGAGAAAGTCTTCCATCCCCTGCGGCGTGCGACCACGAACCTGCGGACGCGGGCGGGCTGTGCGGGTAGTATTGACCGCGACGACGCCCGGCGTGACCCGTTCGGCGATATCGGCGAAGGAGCTGCCTTCGGGGGCCATGGGACCGCGCACCGAGGGCGCGCGCGAGGTCGTGCCACCCTGCGCCCAGCCGATCTTCGTCCAGTCCATGCCGGACGCGAAGAGGACGCCGGCGGAAAAGCTCACGGCCGCCGCAGCGGCGAAACGGAATCGGGAGAAACGAGAAGCCATGTGTCTGAACCCGGTGAATGCGGTACGAGCGGTGTGCTGAAAAACGCTAACCTGAAACCTACGATACGATAAGACACCGGACCCCCGCGGGGAGTTTCCACGGAGGTCCGGTGCCTTCATCCCACCCTGTGGCGCTTACTTCTTGTTGTCGTCGACGATCTCGTAGTCGGCTTCGACGACGTCGTCGGGCTTGGCGCCGCCCGCTGCCGGCTCGCCGGTCGGAGCCGCCCCAGCGTCGGGTGCCGCTCCTTCCGCCGACTGCTGCTGATAGAAGGCCTGCCCGGCCTCGCTATACGCCTTCGTCAGCTCTTCCTGCGCGGCCCGGATTTCGGCCATATCGTCGCCACGGAGCGCCTTACGCGACCGCTCGATCGACGCGTCGATCCGTTCCTTCAGATTGGCCGGCACCTTGTCGCCCCACTCCTTCACGTTCTTTTCGACTTCGTACGTCTGCGAGTCGAGGCGGTTGCGCGTCTCGATTTCCTCGCGACGCTGCTTGTCTTCACCCGCGTTCTTCTCGGCGTCCTTGACCATCTTGTCGATGTCCGCATCCGACAGCCCGCTGGACGCTTCAATGCGGATCTTCTGTTCCTTGCCCGACGCCTTGTCGCGCGCCGTGACATGCAGAATACCATTGGCGTCGATGTCGAACGTGACCTCGACCTGCGGCATGCCGCGCGGAGCGGGCGGGATGCCCGTGAGCTGGAACTTGCCGATGGTGCGGTTGTACACGGCCAGCTCGCGCTCGCCCTGCAGCACGTGAATCTCGACCGTCGTCTGGTTGTCGTCGGCGGTGGAGAACGTCTCCGCCTTCTTGGTCGGGATGGTCGTGTTGCGCGGGATGAGCACCGTCATCACGCCACCGAGCGTTTCGATGCCGAGCGACAGCGGCGTCACGTCGAGCAGCAGGACGTCCTTCTGCTCGCCGGTGAGCACGGCGCCCTGGATGGCGGCGCCGACGGCCACGACTTCGTCGGGGTTCACGCCCTTGTTGGGCTCCTTGCCGAAGAACTCCTTCACGACCTGCTGGATCTTCGGAATGCGCGTGGAGCCGCCCACCAGAATGACCTCGTCGACTTCGCTCGGCTGCATGCCGGCATCCTTGAGCGCCTTCTTCATGGGCTCGAGGGTGCGCTGAATGAGGTCGTCCACGAGCTGCTCGAACTTGGCGCGCGTGAGCGAGTAGTTCAGGTGCTTCGGACCCGACTGGTCGGCGGTGATGAAGGGCAGGTTGATGTCGGTGCTGTTCGCACTCGACAGTTCCATCTTCGCCTTTTCGGCCGCTTCCTTGAGACGCTGGATCGCCATCGGATCCTTGCTCAAGTCGATCGCCTGATCGCGCTTGAACTCGGCCACCAGCCAATCCATGACGCGCTGGTCGAAGTCGTCGCCGCCGAGGTGCGTGTCACCGTTGGTGGACTTGACCTCGAACTGGCGCGTGCCGTCGACGTCGTACAGTTCGAGGACGGAGATGTCGTACGTCCCGCCGCCCAAGTCGAACACGGCGACCTTCTCGTCGGTCTTCTTATTCTTGTCCAAGCCGTAGGCGAGCGCAGCCGCGGTGGGCTCGTTGATGATGCGGAGCACGTCGAGGCCGGCGATCTTGCCGGCGTCCTTGGTGGCCTGGCGCTGCGCGTCGTTGAAGTACGCGGGCACGGTGATGACGGCCTTGGTCACGGTGTGGCCGAGGTAGTCTTCGGCGGTCTGCTTCATCTTCTGCAGGATCATGGCCGAGATCTCGGGCGGCGTGTACCGCTTCCCCCCCACCTCGACGGAGGCCACGTCGTTCGGCCCCGCCACGATCTTGTACGGCACGCGCGACTGCTCGGCCTGGGCTTCGCTGGTCCGCTGTCCCATGAAGCGCTTGATCGAGAAGATCGTGTTCTGGGGGTTGGTGACGGCCTGCCGCTTGGCGATCTGGCCGACCAGGCGCTCGCCGTCCTTGGTAAATCCGACGACCGACGGGGTCGTCCGACCGCCCTCGGCGTTCGGGATGACCACGGGATCGCCACCTTCCAGCACGGAGACCACCGAGTTGGTGGTTCCCAGGTCGATGCCGATAACTTTTTCAGCCATTGAGGTCTCGTTGAGGAGTTGCCGTCTGTAGGGACGTCTGTGCGGTGTGCTTGCTCTGTTCCACTGCTGCCGCTATCAAGGGCAAGCGGTGGGCCGTGATACGCCTGCCGGACCGGCGCAATTCCGGCGGTTGGCGGGAGATGGTGGGCTGTCGCGTCGGCAGTCTGCCAATTTGACTTGGTTGGGGGTGCCATGTTTCCTGTTTCAGACGACAATCCCACGCTGCGCGCCCCGGTCATGACCGTCGGGCTGCTGGTGATCACGTGGGCGGTCTGGTTTTTCGTGCAGGGGGCCGGGAGTCCGCTGCCGCTGGCGATCAGCGTGTGCGATCTGGGGATGGTGCCCGGCGAGCTGAGCCGGATGGCGCCCGTGGGATTTGGGGTGCCGTTGGGTCGTTTCGGCGACCAGGCGCTCTCCTGCGTGATCGACGACTACGCGATCAACTGGTTCACCCCGATAACCAGCATGTTCTTGCACGGCGGGTGGGGGCACCTCATCGGCAACTCGCTGTACTTCTGGGTGTTCGGCAACAATGTGGAAGACAGCATGGGACGGGCGCGATTTCTGGGGTTCTACCTGTTGACGGGTGTGGCCGCGGCGATGGCGCATCTGGCGGTCGATCCGACCTCACCGGTGCCGACGGTGGGCGCGTCGGGAGCGATTTCGGGGATCATGGGGGCCTACCTGGTGCTGTACCCGCGGGTGCAGGTGCGCACCTTCATCCCGCCGTTCTTCCTACTGCGCTTCCCGGCCTGGGCGGTGCTCATTCTCTGGTTCGGCAGCCAGCTGCTGGCCGGACTGCCCGAGCTGTCGCCACTGCGCCGTGAGATTTCCGGCGGGGTGGCGGTGTGGGCGCACGTGGGCGGCTTCGTGGTCGGCGCCCTACTGGCCCGCTGGTTCGAGAACCCCGACCTCGTGCGCCGCAAGCGGGCGGTGAGCGACGCCAAGGTGGTTTGGCGGTGAACCGTCTGGTGTCGGCGGCATGCGTCTAGGTCATGTAACGATGGGTGTCCCACGTGGCGTCCGAGCGCCAGTGACGCGATTGTTACGATACGAAAGATTCCAGTACCGTACCGCTCTCGGGTGTTCGAGGCGCCGCACTGGTTTCCACGTCCGATCCGCCCTCTCTCAGCCATCCGCGCCGTGAAGCTCTTCTCGAAAGACGAAACCTTCTTTGATCATTTTCGCCAGCTGGCCGTGTACATGGGCAGCGCCTCGACGCTGCTGCGCACGTTGCTGGAGAATCCGTCCGACGCCGCCCGCATCGCGGTCGAAATCAAGAAGGTCGAGACGGACGGCGATACGATCGTGCATCTGATCAACCAGCGCATCGACACGAGCTTCGTCACGCCGCTCGACCGGGAAGACATCCATGTGCTGGCGACACGTCTCGACAACGTGATCGACCTGATCAATGGCGCGGCGCGGCGAGTGGTGATGTTCCGGGTGAAGACGCCGCGGACCGGCGGGGTCGAAATGGCCGACGTGCTGGTGCGGGCGAGCGCGGAGATCCTCGCCTCGGTGGGCGATGTGACGAAGCGCGCGAAGATGCTGGAGCATGGCCGCACCATCAAGCAGCTCGAGGAGGAGGGTGACGTACTGTACGCGAAGTCGGTCGGCGCGCTGTTCGAGCACGATGAGCCGGCCATTGAAGTGCTGAAGTGGAAGGAGATTTTCGACGCGCTGGAGCATGCGATCGACGAGTGCGAAGATGTGTCGAACGTGCTCGAAAGCATTGCGCTCAAGAACAGCTGACGATCCGTGGTCTACTTCGTTCTGTTCATCGTGGTGATGGCGCTGGCCTTCGATTACATCAACGGATTCCACGACTCAGCGAACTCCATTGCGACCATCGTCGGCACCCGGGTGCTCAGCCCGCTGGCGGCGGTCATCTGGGCGGCGTTCTTCAATTTCGCGGCGTTGTTCGTTGCGGGCACGGCGGTGGCGAAGGCGTTCGGTGGCGGCTTCATCGACATGAAGATTGTCGATCCGAGCGTGATCTTGGCGGCCTTGCTCGGTGCGATCATCTGGAATCTGATCACGTGGTGGTTCGGGATTCCCTCGAGTTCGTCGCACGCGCTGATCGGCGGGTATGCCGGAGCCGCGGTGTCCAAGGCCGGCTTCGCGGCGCTGTTGTGGGGACCGAAGTGGATCGAGACGCTGTCCGCGATCGTGCTGTCGCCGGCGCTCGGGATGCTGATGGGCTTCGGCCTGATGGTGCTGGTGTTCAACCTGTTCCGGAAGGCGACCAATGCGCGGGTGGACAAGTTCTTCCGCGCGGCGCAGCTGACCAGCTCGGCGCTGCTGTCGCTGGCGCACGGTAGCAACGATGCCCAGAAAACGATGGGTATCATTGTGGCGCTGCTGGTCGCGTCGAAGGCGACGTTCGCCGCGGAGACCGGCTGGCTGCACTTCTTCTACGTCGAGGATCTGAAGACGATTCCGACGTGGGTCGAGTTGGCGGCGTACGCGTGTATCTCGCTGGGCACCTTGTCGGGCGGGTGGCGCATCGTGCACACGATGGGCACGCGCATCACCAAACTGAAGCCGGTCGGCGGCTTCTGCGCGGAAACCGGCGGGGCGATCGTCATTCTGATGGCGACGCGCTTGGGCATCCCGGTCAGCACGACGCACACCATCACCGGCGCCATCGTGGGCGTTGGTGCGACCACGCGGCTGTCGGCGGTGCGCTGGGGCTTGGCAGGCCGAATTGTCTGGGCGTGGGTGATCACGATTCCTGCGGCGGCAACGATGGCCGCGCTCTCCTACCGTCTGCTGGCGGCGATCCATTCTGTCTGATCCTTCATCGGCCCGCCGCGGTACGCCGCGCCGGAACGTCGCCATCGCGTCGTCGACGGCGTTGTCGCTGCCGTACCTGAATCGCGAGCTGAGCTGGCTCGACTTCAACGCGCGCGTGCTTGAGGAAGCGCTGGACGTGCGCGTGCCGTTGCTCGAACGGCTCAAGTTCCTGGCGATTTTCAGCACGAATCTGGACGAGTTCTACATGGTCCGGGTGGCCGGGCTGCGCCGGAAGGTCGCGTCGGGGGCGCCGCAGTATCCGCCCGATCCGCTGTCGCCCCCCGAACAGCTCGAGGCCATCCGCACCCGGGTGCATGAACTGCTGCAGCGCCGTCATCATGCGCTGCACGCGCTGCTGCTGCCGACGCTCGAGGAGAAGGGCATCAAGTTGGTGCCGATGGCCTCGCTCGACGAACGCGAGCGCGAGCGGGTGCACGCCTACTTTGAGTCGCAGGTCTTCCCGGTGCTCACGCCGTTGGCGGTGGACCCGGGCCATCCCTTCCCGTACATCTCGAATCTCTCGCTGTCGCTCGCCGTGGCCATCGGCGATCCGGACAGCGGCAAGGAGCATTTCGCGCGCGTGAAGGTCCCGCGCTCGCTGCCGCGCTGGGTCCCCATCGAGCGCGACGGCGAACATTGCTTCGTGCCCCTCGAAGCCGTCATCGGCGAGCATCTCGGTACGCTGTTCCCCGGCATGGACGTGAAGCGATGGTTCACGTTCCGGATCACGCGCTACTCCGATCTGGACCTCGGACAGATGGACCAGCCGGACGACCTGCTGGAGACGATCGAGCAGCAGGTGTTTCAGCGCCGCTTCGGTGAAGTGGTGCGGCTCGAGGTGCAGCGCGACATGCCGCGGGCCATGCGCCAGCTGCTGCTCGAGGAGCTGAGCGAGAGCGAGACGCAGCTCGTCGCCCCGTTGAGCGCACGCGACATCCACGACCGGGACGATCTGCTGGAGCTGGGCGACTTGTTGCAGATCGCCGGGCTCGATGTGCCGGAGCTTCGCGACGCGCCCTACACACCGGTGGTGCCGGCCCCGTTTCGCGACGGCCGCAACATCTTCGACGTCATTCGTGAACGCGACGTGATGGTGCATCACCCGTACGAGTCCTTCAGCTCCTCGGTGGAAGCGTTCCTCGAGGCGGCGTCGTGTGACCCGCAGGTGCTGGCGATCAAGCTCACGCTGTACCGCACGTCGGGCGACACGGCGATCGTGCGGGCGCTGACGCAGGCCGCCGAAGCGGGCAAGCAGGTGGCGGTCATCATCGAGCTGCAGGCGCGCTTCGACGAGCAGAACAACATCACGTTTGCCCGTACGATGGAAAGCTACGGCATCCACGTGGCCTACGGACTGCCAGGGCTCAAGACGCACGCCAAGACGGTGCTGGTGGTGCGACGCGACCACGACGGTATCCGGCGCTACGTGCATGTGAGCACCGGCAACTACAATTCGAAGACCGCACGGCTCTACACCGATATCGGCCTCTTCACCTGCAATCCGCAGATCGGCGCGGATTCGAGCGACCTGTTCAACTCGCTCACCGGCGTCTCGCGGCAGAAGTTCTACCGCCGGCTGATCATGGCGCCGGCGAATCTGCGCCAACGCACGATCGAAATGATCGAGCGCGAGTCGGCGCACGCCAGGGCGGGACGGGGTGGACGCATCATTGCGAAAATGAATGCCTTGGTCGATCCGGAGGTCATCGCCGCGTTGTACCGTGCGTCGCAAGCGGGGGTGGAGATCGACCTGATCGTGCGCGGCATCTGCTGTCTGCTCCCCGGGCTCCGCGGCGTGAGTGATCACATCCGCGTGGTCAGCATCATCGGGCGTTTTCTCGAGCATTCACGCGTGGTCTTCTTTTCGAACGGCGGGAACCCCGAGTACTACATCGGATCGGCCGACTGGATGCCCCGCAATTTCGATCGGCGCGTGGAAACGATGGCCCCGATCGACGATGTCGCATGGCACGGCCGCCTGCAGCGGGTTCTGGAAACGTGCCTGGCCGATAACCGGCAGGCGTGGGATCTCGGGGCCGATGGCACGTATCGCCGACGGGTGTTGGACGGCGACGACGAGCGTGCCACGCATGCCGCGCTGATGCGCGATCCGTGGGGCGGTGCGGGGTTGAAAGGGGCAGGGAAGACCGCCGCGCGGAAGAAACGGGCGAAGACGGTCAGCACGACCGACGGCGAGTAGCGCGGCAGGCGCCTACTCGCCGTCCCCGTCGTCGTCAGCGCTCAACTCGGTGCCATCGGGCGCCACGACGATGATCGGTCGGCCCAGCACTTCCTCGAGCAGGTGACGCTTGCGGCTGGCCCCCCAGCATTCCAGCCGCACACTCGTGGCGCCGGCGGCTTCCGCCACGCTCACACGCACCGCATCATCGGTCATCTTTACCCGGAGCTCCCCCACCGCCGCCACGTGGCCGCGGTCCATACCGTCGGCGAACCGGAGCAGCGCCGCCAGCTTCACCACCCGCTCGCGCGACGCGCGATCAAGCTGCGCGAAGCCGCGGTGTTTCATCTTGGGCGCCGCGCCCCGATGGTAGCGCGCGATGTGGGCGACGACGATCTGCTGGGCCGGCGTCATCCCCAGCAGTTCGGCGTGCGAGATGAGGTGAAACGAATGCTTGTGGTGCTTCTCGTAGTTGATGTGGTAGCCCACATCGTGCAGCAGCGCCGCGTCCGCCAGCAGCCGGCGATCGTCGGGGCCAAGCTGCATCCGAGGCGCGAGGGCATCGAACAGCTGGAGAGACAGCGCCTGCACCTGACGGGCATGCGGTTCTTCGTAATGACACCGTTCGGCGAACTCGCGCACCGAACGTTCGCGCGCGACGCCCGGATCGGCGACGACCGGGGTCACCCGAGCCGCTTCCAGCAGCAGCCCTTCACGGATGCCGTACGCGGAGGCCAGCAGGTCGCGCGGATCGAAACGCGACAGCACCTCGGCGGCCACGGCGAGTCCAGCCACGATGATGTCGGCGCGGGCCGGATTGAGCCCTGGCACATGGGCCCGCTCGTGGGACTCGAGCCGCTGCAGCCAATCGAGCACGTGCTCCAGCTCCACGCGCGTTACTCGCGTCCCGTGCGGCGACCGTACCGTGACATGCTGTCGCGACAACACGATGCCGGCGAGGTTCGTGAAGGTGCCGCCAGAGCCGATCACCTGCGCCCCACGCCAATCCTTGACGGGCACGGCACGCCGCAGGCCGTCACGCACATGCGCCCGCAGTGCGCGCACACGCCGCGGCGTGACCTTGGGCGACAGAAAGCGCTCGGTGAGACGCACCGCGCCGAACGGCAGTGACGCGACCCGCTCGATGAGTCCGTCTTTCGCGAGCACGAGTTCCAGCGAGCCGCCACCAATGTCCATTACGACGGTACGGCCGGCACCCAACTCGAAGTGCGCCAGCGCGCTCCGGAAGCAGAGCAGCGCTTCTTCCTCGCCGCTCAGGATGCGCACGGCGCGACCGGTGAGTGTCGCCACCTGGCCCGTGAAGTCGGCGCCGTTGGCGGCATCACGCACGGCACTCGTGGCCACGATTTCAATACGGGCCGCACCCAACTGGCCGGCCAGCGTCACCATGCGCTGTACGGCCGTCGCGGCCGCCTCGATGGCGATCGGCGAGAGCGCGCCCGTGGCCTCGAGTCCTTCCCCCAGCCGTGGCATCGCCTTCATCTCGTCCACCACGCGGATCTGTCCGGTGGGGGAGACATCCGCCACGATCTGGCGGATCGAGTTGGAGCCGATGTCGATCGCAGCGATCCGGATGTCGGACGATGCGGTCGTGATGGGTGCCGTCATGTCGCGTCGTTGGGAAAAGGCGTTGGGGCGTCCTCGTCGAACCGATGTCGAATCTGCTTCCCCTCGGCAAGATACACGGCGTCTTCCCCGATGTTGGTGGCCAGATCGGCCACTCGCTCCAGATTCCGGCTGACCAGCAGCAGCTCGAGCGATGGCGCAATGATCTGCGGGTCGCGCATCATGTCGGCCAGCAGCGCACGGAAGATACCCTCGTGCTGCGCGTCGACATCATCGTCGGCCTTCCCCACCGCGCGGCCGAGGGCGCCGTCACCGCGGATGAAGGCGTCAAGGGCGTCGCTCAGCATGGCACGAGCCCGACGGGCCATGTCCGCCAGCGCGGGCACCGCCGGTATCGGGGTTCGTTGATCCACGAGCCGCACCGCACACTGCGCGATGTTCACGGCGTGATCCCCCACGCGCTCAAGGTCACTGGACACCTTGATGGCGCCGATCAGAAAGCGGAGGTCACGGGCCATCGGCTGTTGCAGGGCAAGCATGGCGATGGCTTGGTTCTCGGCCTCCACTTCGAGCCGGTCGAGTTCTTCGTCGGCCTCGATCACGGCGATCGCCTTGTCGCGGTCCCGCTCGAGCAACGCTTCGACCGAGAGCGCGACCAACGATTCGGCCCGTTCGGACATGTCGAGCAGCCGCTGCTTCAGCAGGGCCAGCTCATCGTGAAAGTGCCGGTAGCCGGCGGGAACATCGCGCATCATCCGAACCTCCCCGTGATGAATGCTTCGGTGCGTGAGTCGGACGGGCGGGTGAAGAGCCGATCGGTGGCGGCGTCTTCCACGAGCACGCCATCCACCAGCAGCGCCGTGCGCCGCGACACCCGTGCCGCCTGATAAAGGTTGTGGGTCACGATGATGATGGTCAGGTCCTGCTGAAGATCGTACAGAAGTTCTTCAATGCGCTGCGTTCCCTGCGGATCGAGTGCGCTGGTGGGTTCGTCCAGCAGCAGCACAGTTGGCCGGTTGGCCAGCGCGCGCGCGATGCACAGGCGCTGCTGCTGGCCGCCGGAGAGCGTCAGGGCATTCTCCCGCAGACGATCCTTGACCTCGTCCCACAGGGCGGCGCGGCGCAGCGCGTCCTCGACGGTGTCGTCGAGGATGCGCCCCGTCAGACCGGCATTCAGACGCGGACCGTACGCGACGTTGTCGAACACCGAGCGGGGAAATGGATTGGACCGCTGAAACACCATGCCGACGCGCTGTCGCAGTTCACTCACGTCCACGGTGGGGTCGTACACATTCGCGCCGTCGAGGAGCAGCCGGCCGCTGCTGCGAGCCCCGGGCAGTTCATCATTGAGCCGGTTGATCGCGCGCAGCAGCGTGCTCTTGCCCGAGCCCGACGGACCGATGAGCGCCGTGACCGACCGTGGTCGCACGACCATGTCGACGTTGTGCAACGCCGGCGCCGCCCCGAACCACGCCGAGAAGCGCTCGAGCACCACGGCACCGGGCACACGATGACTTTCGGTGGTCATCCAAACCGTCCGGTGATGTACGCTTCGGTTCGCGGGTCCGTCGGCGTGGTAAACAGCTCGCGCGTCGCGGCGCATTCCACCAGACGCCCGTTGAGCAGAAAGGCGGTGATGTCGGAGATGCGCGCCGCCTGCTGCATGTTGTGCGTCACCATGATCACGGTCACGGTGTCGCGCAGGTCGTACAGCAGCTCTTCGATGCGCTGCGTGCCCATGGGATCGAGTGAGGCCGTGGGCTCGTCGAGCAACAGCACGTCGGGTTGCACCGCCAGCGCCCGCGCGATGCACAGGCGTTGCTGTTGGCCGCCGGACAAGACCATCGCCGAGCCGAACAGGCGATCCACCACTTCGCGCCACAGTCCGGCGCGCTGGAGCGCCACTTCGACGAGGCCTTCCAGCTCACTCGGTGGCACAGATCGGCGTTGGGCCAGAACCCCCGCTGCCACGTTGTCGAATACCGACCGGGTGACGAAGGGAGTGGGTCGCTGGAAGACCATGCCCACGCGACGTCGCAACGCAATCACATCGGTGGATGGTGCGTAGGCCGAGAACGGGCCGATGGCGACGTCACCAGTAACGAAGGCGCCTTCATCCAGCTCGTGCAGCCGGTTGATGCATCGCAGCACCGTGCTCTTGCCGCACCCCGACGGACCGATAATGGCGAGTACGCGTCCCGCCGGTCCCTCGAGGGTGAGCTGTCGGAGCACCCCACGATCGGCGAAGCCGGCCGACAGATTGTCGAGCCGCACGGGCGGCGCGCTCCCCGTCGTCGCGATGCGATCACTCATCGTCGCGGCCGATGCGAGGTGTGACCGATGCCAACAATTTCGCGCGCGCGCCGACGACCGCGCGTCCGGCGACACTGATGATCGTGACCAGGATCAGGAGCACCAAGGCGCCGGCCCACGCCTGGGCGCGCCACTCGTCGTACGGGCTCTGGGCGTACGCGTAGATCTGCAGCGGCAAGGCGGCGATCGGACGCGCCGGGTCGACGGACCAGAAGGGGTTGCCGAACGCGGTGAAGAGCAACGGGGCCGTCTCGCCGGCGGCTCGTGACATGGCGATCAGCACGGCCGTCACGATTCCCGGCATGGCGGTGCGCAGTACAACAGTGAGGGCGGTCCGCCAGCGCGAGAAGCCGAGGGCGAGCGCCGCTTCCGTGAGGGAGGCGGGCACCAAGCGCACCATTTCCTCGGTGGCACGGGCCACAAGGGGTAACACCAGTAACCCGAGCGCGATGCCGCCCGCCCACGCCGAGAAGTGTCCCGAGGGACGAACGATCAATTCCCACGCGAAGATGCCAAGCACGACGGAGGGCAGTCCACTCAGCACGTCGGCCAGCAAACGCACGACGCGGGGGAATCGTCCGCGTCGGCGTTCCGCGAGATACAAACCCGCACCGATCCCCACCGGCACGGCCACGGTCATTGCGATCGCCACCAGGATAATGGAGCCGGCGATGGCATTGGCGACGCCACCACCGCGCACGCCGGGCGGCGACGGCATCCGCGTAAAGAACGTGGGTGTGAGCTGGCCCACGCCGTTCAGCAGCAGCTGCGCCAGAATGAGCAGCAGCGGGAGGACCGCCACGACGGCGGCGGCCCACGTGAGCGCCGTCATGCGGCGACTCGTGCGTATACGCTGCTGTGCGCGGGTGCTCATGATGATCGGCCACCGGGCATGCCGATGGCGACGTGCTGCACGAGCCACCGGGCCAGTACGTTCACCAGCAGGGTGATCAGCAGCAGCAGTGCGGCCACGGCCATCAGCGCCGAGAGATGGACGTCGCTGGAGGCTTCGGCAAATTCATTGGCCAGCAGCGACGCCATGGTGTACGCCGGAGCGAACAGCGAATCGGGCATCGCGTGGCGGTTGCCGATGACCATCGCGACCGCGAGCGTTTCACCGAGGGCGCGTCCGAGGCCCAGGATCACGCCGCCGATGAGCCCCGAGCGGGCCGACGGCAGCACGGCATCGCGGACCACCTCCCAGCGCGTGGCCCCCAACGCCAACGCCGCCTCGCGCTGGGTTTGTGGCACCGCCCGCAGGACTTCGCGGCTCACGCTCGCGATGAACGGCAGGATCATGATGGCGAGCACGAGACTGGCCGCGATCAGGCTCGGGCCATACGCCGGGCCGCGGAACAGCGGAACGACGGCGCCAAGGGGAAGCAGCGCGGGCATGATCGTGCCGCGGAGCAGTGGCACCAGCACGAACACGCCCCACAGCCCGTAGACCACCGAAGGAATGGCGGCGAGCAGGTTGACCAGGAACGACACGGGCTCCCGTAGACGTCGCGGGCCGATATCGACCGTGAAGATGGCGACACCGAGGGCGAGTGGCGTGGCGATCACCACCGCGATGAGCGAGGAAATCAGCGTGCCAGCGATCGCCGGCAGTGCGCCGAATTGCTTGCGGGGCACATCCCACGTGGTGCCGAACGCCAGCTCGCCAGCGTGGGCGGCGAGCGTCGGCCATGCGGCGCGCACGACCACGGCGGTGAGCAGCACGAGCACGACGGGAATCGCGGCGGCGCACACCGTCGTAACCGCGCGATAGAGCCGGTCACCGAGCGGGGACTGCATGCGGTGAAGCTAGGATTCCCGGCCTCTCGGCCGTGCGCTCTCGTGTAACGGCTGTGTCACGGCGGTCCCGACTTTCCCGCCGCCAACGTCGCATCGAGGCGATCGACAATGCGGGCCGCGGCCTCCGAGGGAAGCGGCACGTAGCCGAGGGTGCTGGCCACATCGGGATTCTCGAGCAGCGCCCACCGAACGAAGGCGGCCAGCTGGCGGCTCTTCTGCGCGCCGATGGCCGTAGGGGCCACCAGCATCCAGGTGAACGAGGCGATGGGGTACGACTGCGCGCCAGGCGCGTTCACCAGCGACACGCGGAGATCCGGTGCGCCGCTGGCGTCGGCGGTGTAGAGTTTGCGGTCGGCTTCCAGGACGGCGGTGGCGGCCGAGGCGATCTCGAACGGCATTGGTGCGATGAAACGGCCGGCGGCGTTGCGTACATGCGCCACTGGCAAGCGGTTCTGGCGTGCATACACCACCTCGAGATACCCGATCGCCCCCGGCATCTGCTTGACCTGGCCGGCGACGCCTTCATTGCCCTTGCCGCCGATACCGACCGGCCAGCGTACGTCCTTGCCGCGACCGGGACCCGCCGCCCACGCAGCGCTCACGCTGTTCAGGAAATCGCTGAAAATGTACGACGTGCCGCTGCCGTCGGCGCGATGCACGACGAGAATGTCGGTCGCCGGCAGGGTGAGCTTGGGATTGAGCGCGGTGATCCGCGCATCACTCCAGCGCGTGATCGTACCGAGGAAGATGTCGGCGATGACGTCGGGGCTGAGATTGAGCGGACGCGCGAGTCCCGGCAGGTTGTACGTGATGGCGACGGCGCCGATGACGGTGGGAATGTGCAGCACCGGCATGCCGGCGCTGGCGAGTTCGTCGTCGGTCATCGGGACATCGGTGGCGCCGAAGTCGACGGTGCGTGCCACCACCTGCCGGATGCCACCGCCCGATCCGATCGATTGGTAGTTGATGCGGACGTTGGTGAGCGAGGCGTACTCGTTGAACCAGCGTGCGTAGAGCGGATACGGAAAGGTGGCCCCCGCGCCGGTGAGATCAACGCGCGTGGTGCTCGCCGCGGCGGCGGCCGGGTTGCTGGCGGTGCGGTCCGTTGCGTCGCCGTTGGGCGGCGCGCTGCACGCACCGAGGATGAGCAAGGGCGCCAGGAGCGACGCGAAGCGCGAGCGTCGCATCAGAGGGTGGTGGAGAGGCCGACGAACTTGAAGCGTCCAGCGCGCTCGAGAATCGTACCGAAGAGGCTGCCCTCGACGGTTGGCTTCCCGGGCGCGGTGAGCCGGACCTCGCACTTGCTGTAGAGCACGTTGGTGCCTTGGGTGTCCGGAGGAGTGGGGCAACGCAAGCGACTGGCCGTCACGCGACTTCCTCCGAAACGACTCACCAGTTGCGTCGCGCCCTTGTTGGAGGATGCGAGCAGTTGACCCCAGAGTAGTTCTGGCGGGGCCTCATATGGCGGCTTGCTCATCGGACTGTCGGTGTAGTACAGCCATGCGAACTCGGCGCGACTCATGATCATCGCGTTGAGGTCGGCGGTGTCATTCACGGCGATCGCGGCGGCCCAGCGCGAGACGAGGGCGTCGCGGGAAGGACTCGCGTGCTGCAGCGTGTCCGTGACGGGGAGACCGACGCGGAATCGCCGGAGGTGTTCGGCGATCGGGAGGATCGAATCGACGACGCCGCCAGCGGCAACGACTTCGGCGACATGTTGTGCCTGTTCATCGGCCGGCGATGGGGTCGGTTTGTCGGCGCAGGCCGTCGTGACGGCAAGCAGAAGGGCGCCAAGGTACCAGCGCGACGTAAGTGGGAGAGACATCATCATGTGGTATCAGAAGAAGCGAACGGCCGGTGCCCGAGGGGGCACCGGCCGTTCGGACTTCAGAAAAGCTAACGCGCCAGAGCGTTAGCCGCCGGTACTAGTTGCGGGCGTAGTTCGTCCAGCCAGCCCACCACTTCGCGCCACCAGGGGCCGCCGCGCCACGGTAGGCCGTGGGGGTGATGAACGTGCCGACGCGGGCCGCAATGCGCGGATCGGCGGCGAAGCTGTTCAAGCCACCCGTGGCGATCGGCGAGCTGGCCGCTGGCGACCAATCGAAACTCGCGCCAGTGGTGGTGCCGGACACCGTGGGGAGACTGGTGAAGAGGCTGGCGGCCGTAACCGACGCGGCGCCTACCACGATGTTGGAGTTGCGCGCGGCGAAGGCCGACTCCTGGCCGAAGTTGCTGCCGGCGGCATCGAAGTTCGCACCACTGGCCAGCACACCGTTCTCGGCGAAGTACAGGTTCCGCACGATCAGCGAGTCCACCACGAAGCGGTTGTTCGACGTGGAGTCGCGGAGCGAGATGCCGCCACGCGGCCAGCGCGCAAGCACACCGTTCATGTAGTAACCGCCCGTGCCGCGGCGGAGCACCGCACCCACGCCACCCGAACCCGGAACCGTCACGCCAGTCGGCGTACCGATCATGGTGAAGTTCGCGAAGACGTTCATGTTGTACAGTCCTTCGTCGCGGCCCGCACTCTGCGCGTTGCCTCCGCTCGGTGCGACACATCCGCCACCGTTGCAACCGTCGATCTCGAAGCCCTGCGGGTCGGTGGACACGGCACCGGCGCCCGGACGCGGCGTGATGAAGGTGGTCTGCATGCCGATCAGGAACTGATTGAGGCCGCGGTATCCTTCCGAACCGTCGAAGTGATCGTCACCCGATTCGTACGACACCAGATACTTGCCATTCACCGTACCGCCGAACCATTCGAAATTGTCGTCGAGGCCGGCGAGGGCCTGCACATACTCCACCGTGGTGCCGCTGCCGACGGCCGCGAAGGTGAACGAGTTGAGCTCGGCGTCGGTGAGCGTGGCGTAGCCGGCAAACTCCACACGCACGTAGCGCAGCGTGCCGCTGTTGTCCGTGTCGACCGTACCGCCGGTGTAGATCGTCCCGGCCGGATTGGCGCCGACGACCGAGCCATTCGAGCCTTCGACGATGACGTTGCCCGTACGATTCGCGCGTGCGTTGCCGACGATCACCAGGCCGCCCCAGTCGCCCGGGGAACGGTTGCCGACGCTACGCTGCGACGTGAAGACAACGGGAGCGGCTTCGGTGCCATTGGCCACGATGCGCGCGCCGCGCAGCACGAA
Source organism: Gemmatimonas sp. (assembly GCF_044376735.1). GTDB lineage: Bacteria > Gemmatimonadota > Gemmatimonadetes > Gemmatimonadales > Gemmatimonadaceae > Gemmatimonas. The sequence continues at coordinate 11,691 of NZ_JBILKJ010000016.1, read as the reverse complement.
CAAGGCGGAGCCGAGCGCCGTCGTGTCACCGACGATTCTCGTGCCGGCGTTGATGGTCAGCGTGGCGCCGCTGTTCACGTAGACGAACCCACGCAGCACGTAGTTCGTGTCCGGCGTCAGCGTGCGATTGGCGGCGATCGAACCGCTGATCGTCACGGTCGGGTTGGCGGTGATCGAGTACGTCACCGTGGCCGTCGCGGTGGCGCTCGACGTCACCGTTGCGGGCGAGCCCGTGACGGCGGCGTTGTAGCGCACGTTGTTGGAGGTCACCTGCGCGGCCGTCACCGTGTACGTGCCGGGGGCAACGCTGTACGTCGCCGACGCGGTCGGTGACTGCGTGTAGGAACTCGGGCCGGTCACGGTGACGGCGGCGTTCACGCCGGCGGGGAGGCCGGACACGGTGACCGCCAGCGTGCCGTTCGCGGGCGTGACGGGGGCGACGGGATCATCGCTGCCGCACGCAGCGAGCGCGAGCAGGCTGCATGACGTCATGGCGAGAGCGCGCAAGCGCGTGAACATCGTCATCAGAGCTTCCTGGATTTAGTGGGTGAGGCGCAACGATCGAAGCGTTGTTACAAACGGAAGTAAGGTGGGTTTCTGTCCCGAAGAGGTCATGACCCGGTCACGGTTGTGTCACCGTGCCGGGTCAGGTGGCGCTTGCCAGACGGCCTGCGCGCCGATCGGACGCCTACTGGCGCCAGGACAATCCGACCGAGAACGAGCGGCCCGCGTTGTAGCCTTCACGCTCGAGGTTGCCCTGCATGAACCGATAGCGTGCGTCGAGCAGGTTCCGCGCGTCCATCCGCGCCGACAGGCTGCCGGCCACCGGGAAGCGGAGCGACAGGTCGACCATGTGACGCGGCTTTTCCACGATGTTCGGGAGAGGCACCACACCCGCCGCTTGAATGCGCTCGCCCACCACGTTGTACAGGATCGTAGCGTTCGTACGGCCCGACAGCGACGAGTACGTCATGCCGGCGTTCACCACATATGGCGCCTGACCCACCAAGCGACGCGTGCGGTCGGTGACCGTGAGACCGCCTAGCGTGTCGAGATCGACGGAGGAACTCATCAGCGTGACGTTGCTGAAGCCGGTGAGCGGCTCCGCCCAGCCACCAAGGAATCCGAGCTGCTTGCGGAACTCGAGCTCCACGCCGGCGTTCACGGCACTCAGCGCGTTCTGGAAGCGCGCCTGATAGGCACCGGAGGTGGCCTGTTCGATGCGCTCGATCGGGCTGTCGAAGCGCTTGGCGAATACGCCGATGCTGAGCACCTCACCGGGATTCGGGAACGCTTCGTAGCGCAGGTCGACGTTGTCGATCAGCGAACGGCGGAGCTGATCGTTACCCGTGACGCTGACGCCGCCAAGGACATCGCGGAACGTGACCGGCGCCAGTTCGCGATACTCGGGGCGGGCGAGGGTGCGCGTGATGCCGAAGCGGAGGTTCTGCGTCTCGGTGAGCTTGGTGTTGACGAGCAGCGACGGCAGCACGTCGGTGTTGTTGAGATTGGCCGACGAGGTGAAGCCACCCTGCGTGGACGCGTCCACGGTAATGTCGGCCGACTCGACTCGCGCACCGGCGATAATGCGGACACGGCTGCCCAGGCCCCAGTCGGCCATGAGGTATCCGGCCATCGTGCGGTCTTCTGCCGTGTACGAACCGGCCTGACCGACCGGCTGCACGTTGATGAAACTGCAGTTGCTGCACGCCTGCGCCGCACCGAAGATCACGTCGGGCTGTTGGCTCCGGACATTATCGGCGGCACGGCTGAGAAATGCATAGATCGGCGCATCGGCGCGGCGATCGGTCGAGCGCGCGTAGGCGCCGACCTTGAGCGTGTTCTGATTGGCGACCTCACCAATGGTGATGGTGTGATCGATCTGTGCGGTGTTGTTGGTCTCGGCGAGATCGAAATACAGGCGACGGGCGCCGTCGAGCGAGCTGAGTAGCGTGTACTGGCCGGTGTTGTTGCGGGCGTACACGACGTCGGAGCGATCCGGCTCACGACGGCCCGTGTTGGCGTAGGTCACGGCCCACGCCGTTTTGTTCCGCTCGCCCAGCTGATGTTCGCCAGCGCCGGTCACGGTGGCCACACCGCGCTCGACGTAGCGCAGCGTCGTGCGGGCGATGCTGTCACCCAGATTCTCGTCGAAGCCGCGATCCATGCGGGCCTCGTTATCGGCGCTGCGCGTCATGGTGGTGTTGAGCGACAGACGCGAGCTCTTGCCGACGAGTGTGGAGAGGTTGGCGATGCCGCCCCATTGCGCGCTGCTGCGGCCCGTGCTCCCACTCACCGACGTCAGCGGCACGACCGTGTTGTTCGCGCCCTGATTGCCGACCGCGAACTGCTCGTCGGCCCGTACTTCCTCCGAGTAGCCATAGCTGCCGCTCAACACATAGCCAATGCGCTTGCCGAGAATCGTGTTGCCGCCCGTGGACGCGCCGAACGACCCGTTGGGGCCACCATTGCGAGGCGTCGGGTTCCAGACATTGCGCTGCTGTTGCGCCATCTGATTGAACTGGCCCTGCGACACGTTGCCCAGAAAGTTGGCCTGTGCGATGGCATTCGGGATCTGACGCTTGCTGTTCGCGAAACCGACCAGCTCGCCGCCAGCCCGCGGGGCGAACGGCAGCGTCTGTCCGAGCACGCGGCTGTTCGCGCCGAAGCTCGTGGAGTAGTTGATTTGACGCGACGCGGGGAATTCCTTCGTACGGATGTTCACGTTCGCCCCGGCGAAGTCGCCGGGCTGGTCGGGCGTGAACGTCTTGGTGGTCGTGACGTCTTGCAACAAGTTCGCCGGGAAGAGATCAAGCGGCACGACCTTGCGCTCCGGTTCCGGGCTCGGGATACGCGCGCCGTTCAGCGAGGCGGTGGTGTAGCGCTCACTGAGTCCACGCACCTGCAGAAACTTGCCGTCCTGCACCGTCACACCGCTCACACGCTGTGCGGCCTGTGCGGCATCGCCGTCCGGGCTACGCGCGATCTGCTCCGCGGTAATGGAGTTCACGGCGTTCGTGGCTGTCCGCTGCAGGTTCAGGGCGTCGTTGACCGTACCCTTTTCCTTCGTCGCCGTCACGCTGATGGCCGCCAACTGGACGTCGGCCGAGTTCAGCGAGATGTCGAGCTCGAGGGCCCCGTTCGCCGGCACGATCACACCGGTGACCGTCTTCGGGCCGTAGCCGATGCGCCGAACCTGCAACGTGGTGGTGCCGGCCGGCACGCGAATGATCGTGTAGCGGCCGTCCACCCCGGACTGGGCGCCGATCGTGGTGCCCACGACTTGTACGCCGGCGGCCGCGATGCCTTGGCCGGACTTGGCATCGATGATCCGGCCGGTGATCCGGCCGACTGGCGCATCGGCGCTTTGTGCCGCCGCAACAGAAGCGGGGACGACGGCGGCCGTCATCGCCAGCGTCAACTGACGCGCGAAACGGGAGAGCACGTGTACGTAGGTCCGCATGGATGATCGGGTCGGTTATGTATGTTGAGAACTGCTGGCGCGCCCGTCGTGAGCGCTCGATGTCCCGTGGTGAATCGGCGCCTTGCGGTTCCGAGTAACCAGAAAATCTTCGTGACTCAGGTCTCGGTCTCCGCACGGTTGTGCAACGGTTGTGTCACGGAGGCTGGGGGGGTAGGCGATGGGGAGGGGCTGGTGCGCGGTGCCGCGTCGTGATATCCTCGGCGGCACGATGGCTGCCTCTGATCCCCTACTCGAGCGTCGACGCGTCGCGTCGCCCCCTCCCACCGACCCGCAGACCCGGGCTGAGGCCCTCTCGGTGGCGGCCCGCGCCCTGCGGGCGGCGGAGCATGTCTGCGTGCTCTCCGGCGCTGGTGTGTCGGCCGAGAGCGGCATTCCGACCTTCCGCGACGCCCAGACGGGGCTGTGGGCCACGTATTCGCCGCAGGAGCTGGCCACGGCGACCGCGTTTGCGGCGCATCCCAACCGGGTGTGGCAGTGGTACGCCGCTCGACGCGCCATGGTGCGGGCCGCGCAGCCCAATCCCGCGCATCAGGCGTTGGTCACGCTGGCCTCCCGGGTGGCGCACTGCACGCTGGTCACCCAGAACGTGGACGACCTGCACGAGCGGGCCGGGTCGCGCGACCTGATTCGCCTCCATGGGTCGCTCATGCATGCCCGCTGCAGTGCGGGGTGTCCGGGGACGATGGTGCCTTCGGAGGCACAGGCCGCCGAGCCGCCGCCGTGCCCCTCCTGCGGCGCGCTGATGCGCCCGGACGTGGTGTGGTTCGGCGAGCCGATGCCGATGGTGGAGTTCGAGGCGGCGCGCAGTGCGGCTGTGGCCTGCGACGTGTTCCTCTCGATCGGGACCTCGAACATGGTGGAGCCGGCCGCCTCGTTGCCCTGGATCTCGGCCACCCATGGTGCCACCGTGATCGTGCTCAACGCCAATATGGAAGGGCAGCGTCGGGGGCCGAGCATTCTGCCGATCGAGGGGCCGGCCGGAGTGATGCTGCCGCGCTTGATCGCCGAAGCGTTTGCCGGCCGCCGGGCCCGTCGGCAGGAGTCGGCCGCGCCGCCCATCCGTGGCAGCGCGACGTCGCAGCCCGCCGCGAACGACCTCGCGTTCGACGGGTCATCGGAGCTCACGCCGCTGGCCGATCAGCCGTCGGAGTAGTCGGCCGCCGCGTCATCGCCTGGAATCCAGGCCGAGATTGTGGTCCCCACGCCAGGCTGCGACTCGGCCTTCACCTTGCCCCCGTGCGATTCGGCGAGATGGCGCACGATCGCCAGCCCGAGGCCCGTGCCGCCGGCTTCGCGGGAGCGGCCCGGGTCGGCCCGGTAGAACCGTTCGAAGATGCGGGGCAGGTGTTCGGGCCCGATGCCGCAGCCGGTATCCCGCACGCCGATCCGGGTGCCGCCGTCTTCGATCTTCGAGAAGAGCACGATCTCGCCCGCGGTCGTATGACGCATCGCGTTTTCGGCGAGATTGCTGAGGATCTGCCGCGCCGCGGTGGGATCGATGTAGAGGTGGCCGGCGTCGGGGCCGACCTCGGTACGGAGGCGCACGCCTTTCGCCGTCGCTGCCGACTGTAACGGGGCAAAGACTTCGGCGGCGATCGCGGCAACATCGAGATCGCCAGGGTTGGGCACCCATCCTCCCGATTCGATACGCGAGAGGTCGAGCAGGTCGTCGACGATGCGCTGCATGCGCCGCACGTTGGCTTCGCACATGGCGAGGAACTGCCGACGCAGGTCCTCGGGAAGGTCCTCGTCCTGGAGCGTCTCCACGAAGCCGCCGATCACCGTGAGCGGCGTGCGCAGTTCGTGCGACACGTTGGCGACGAAATCACGGCGCACCGCTTCGAGGCGACGCACGGGCGTGAGGTCGTAGAGGGCGAGCACGGCGCCGCCACCCGGCAGGGGACGCGCGGTGAGGGAGAGGGTGCGATCGTCGACCCGCACTTCGTCGGGCACGGCGTCGGCGCCCGAGAGTACGGCAGCGAGGGCTTCGCGGAGTGTGCGGTCACGCGGCAGAAAGTCGGCCGGGAAGGGCACCGGCTCGCGTAGCCGGAGAAGCTGTCGAGCGGTCTCGTTGATCCGCACCACGCGCTGTCGGGCGTCGACCGCGATCACGCCTTCGTTGAGTGACTCGGTCAAGGCGACCAGGAGGGCCTCTTCGCCTTGCAGCGCCTGCAGCCGCGCCTCCAGCTGCTCGGCGAGCCGACGCAGCGCTTCGGCAAGATCGCCCACTTCGCCGCCGGCGATGGCGCGAGACGGTCGCTGCGTAAGGTCACCGGCGGCGAGCCCGCGGGCCACGTCGCGGAGCTCCTCGATGGGACGCGCGACCGGGGCGGCGAGCACTTGGGCGAGGGCGACCCCGACCAGCAGCGCGGCCAAGCCGGCGATGACGATGTCGCGGCGCACCTTGGCGAGGAACTCATCGGCCGATGCGGCGGCCGTGGGTTCCTCGGCGCGCACGCGTTCGGTGACCCGGCGTTCCACCGCGAAGAGCACGATGCCGACGAGCAGCGTCGCGACGACGAAGCTGTTGATGACGATGCGCTGTACGAGCCTCATACGCGGCGCACGACGGGCCCGCCCGGGGAAAACGGCAACGCGGTGCGGTTACCCACCGCGCGACATCGCCGCGCGGAACCGATAGCCAAAGCCGCGTACCGTCTCGATCATGTCCCCCGCCGCGCCCAGCTTGGTGCGCAGTCGTTGCACGTGCATGTCGACGGTGCGTGTCTGAATGTCGGGGGCGGCGTCCCATACCGTTTCCAGCAACAGCCCGCGCCCCTGCACGCGGCCGCGCCGCTCCACGAGTGTGAGCAAGAGCTTGAACTCGGTCGGCGTGAGTTCGACATCCTGTCCGTCGACGGCGACCGCCATGGCCGCCCGGTCGATATGCAGCGGCCCCATCACGATCGTATCGGAATTGGCCGGGGCGGCAGTGCCGGTGCGACGCAGGATTGCGCCGACCCGCAACACAAGTTCAGCGGGGCTGAACGGTTTCGTGAGGTAATCGTCGGCGCCGAGCGAGAGTCCGCGAATCCGGTCGGGTTCTTCGCGACGGGCCGTGAGCATGAGGACCGCGATATCGCGGGTCGCCTCATCGCTCCGCAGCTGTTCGAGCACGTCGAAGCCCGAGAGCCCGGGAAGCATCAGGTCGAGCACGATCAGCGACGGCCGTTCGCGGCGCGCGAGGTCGAGCGCCTCCTGGCCAGTGGCCGCCGTCGCTACGCGATACCCGACTTTGGCGAGGTTGTAGGTGACGAGCGCCACAATCTCCGGCTCGTCATCGACCACGAGAATGCGTTCAGTGGACGGCGCAGCTTGCATGCAGTATCAGACTCAGGCCGGTTCGGCCGTTGCGGGCACGGACAATGGACTTCGCGCAGCAGCGCGCGAAGCGAGCCGACGCTGGATCTTGGCGACGATCATCTCGATGGCGACGAGATTGCTGCCGCCTCTGGGGACGATCACGTCAGCGTAGCGTTTGCTGGGTTCAACGAACTGCAGATGCATCGGTTGCACGGTGTTCAGGTACTGATCGAGCACCGATTCCAGCGAGCGCCCGCGCACCGCCGTGTCGCGGCGAATGCGGCGAATGAGCCGGATGTCTGGATCGGCGTCGACGAACACCTTCACGTCGCACAGCGCGCGGACGTTGGCATCGGCCAGCAACAGAATACCGTCGATGACGATGACGTCGGCCGGCGCGATGCGTCGGGTCCGTTCGCTCCGGGAGTGCGTCGCGAATTCGTAGACGGGGGTGTCCACCGGCTCGCCGCGCGCGAGCGCGTCGAGATGCATGGTGAGCAACTCCACATCGAAGGCCTCGGGATGATCCCAGTTTACATGATGCAACTGCGACAGCGTGAGATGCCGGAAATCGCGATAGTAGGTATCCATCTCGAGAAACGCGACCGACGCGTCGGGCAAGGCTTCAGCGACCTTGCGCGCGACCGTGGACTTCCCCGAGCCGGTTCCGCCGGCGATCCCGATGATCAGCGGTTTCATGCGCGGCTGCTCCGGTTCCGACACTTCACGAGTGGCAACTTGTCCCCTTGTCATGTCCGGACCGCCACGACGGTGTAACAGGTGCGTATCGGCGGCCGGAACCGATACGGGCAACTTCGCGTGGCCCGAGAGGGGGGGCAAGCGGTTCGCCCCGAGCCATCGCGCCCCCTCCTGGCCGCGGGGGGCTGCCGCTAGCTTTCCTCTATGGTACGCTTGCCTTCGCTCCTCACCGCGGCCGTGCTGACGTGTGCTGCGGTTGCCCCCCTGCCGGCGCAGTCGGGCCGGTTCGATCTGGTCATTGCGGCCACCACCGACGTCCATGGCCGCCTGCGTGGCTGGGACTACTACGCCAACGCCCCGGATCCGGCCCGAACGCTGGCCGGGGCGGCCACGATCGTGGATTCGGTGCGAACGGCCAACCCGGGGCGCGTGCTGCTGGTCGAGGGAGGCGACATCCTCTCGGGCAATCCCCTGCTGTACGTGGCCGCCAAGATCGCCCCGCCGCCGGTGCATCCGGTGATCGCTGCGATGAATGTCATGCGTTACGACGCTGCGGTGCTCGGGAACCATGAGTTCAATTTCGGCGTACCGGCCCTCCGGGCCGCGATCGCCAAGGCGGCCTTCCCCTTCCTGGCCGCCAACGTGCGCGACGCCCAGGGGCGTCCGTTCGTGGCACCGTATACGCTGATTGACCGCCGCGGTGTGCGGATCGCGATCATCGGCGGGACGACACCGGGTTCGATGCTCTGGGATCGCGACAATCTGCGCGAGGCCGGGCTCACGGTCAGCGATATCGTGGCGTCCGTGCGCGGGGCGGTGAGCGAAGTGCGCAAGCGCAAAGCGGATGTGGTGGTGGTGCTGCTGCACTCAGGCCTCGATGGCGCGGCCACGTATGACACGGTGGCCACGGGACTGCCGTCGGAGAATGTGGCGGCGCGCGTGCCCCGCGAAATCGACGGCATCAACCTGGTGGTGTACGGCCACTCGCACGCCGAGCTGGTGGACTCCACCATCAACGGCGCCTTGCTCGTGCAGCCGCGCAACTGGGCCGCGTCGGTGGCGCTGGCCACGTTGACGCTCGAGAAGTCGAAGGGGAAGTGGTCCGTGGTGAAGCACCGCGGTCAGTCGGTGAAGGTGGCGGGTCACGTCGAATCGCCGGCCGTGTTGGCGGCGTCGGCCGCCACCCATAAAGCCACGGTCACCTGGGTCACCACGCCGGTGGGGCGCACGGCGGTCGCGTGGCGCGCCGACAGTTCGCGGGTCGTGGACTCGCCGATCACCGATTTGATCAACGAAGTGATGCGGCGCGAGTCGGGCGCGGAGCTGTCGGCCACGGCGGCGTTCTCGCTCGACGCCACGCTCGATACGGGCGCGGTGACGCAAGCATCGCTCTCCAAGCTGTATCCGTACGAGAACACGCTGCGCGCGGTGCGCATTTCGGGTGCCCAGTTGCGCGCGTTTCTCGAACAGTCGGCCTTGTACTACCGCACGCTGGCGCCCGACGGGTCGGCCCCGGCCGGTGGGTTGGTGGACCCCAAGATTCCCGGCTACAACTTTGACGTCGTCACCGGTGTGGACTACGTGATCGACGTGTCGAAGCCAGCGGGTGCCCGAATCACGACGCTTATCAGGAACGGTCGTGCCGTGCAGCCCACGGACTCGTTCACGATGGCGCTCAACAACTACCGGCAGAGTGGTGGTGGCGGCTACGCGATGCTGGCCAACGCGCCGGTGGTGTTCCAGAAAGACATCGATATCCGTTCGCTGATCATCGATGATGTGGCCAAGGCGGGGACGCTCGATCCCGCCAAGTACGCCACGGTCAACTGGCGATTGGAGCCGGCGGCTGCACGCGCGATTGCGTATCGCGAGCAGAACCGCGGCCGGGCCGGTGAAGCGGCTGGTGGCGCGCCGGCTGCCGCCGCTGCTGCCGTTCCGCCTGCAGCGACCGCGCCCGCCGCGCCGCAGGGGCGGACGTTGCGAGTGATCGCGATGAGTGATTTCCACGGTGCGCTCTCGAGCCGCCCGGATGATCGTGGGCGACTGCAGGGCGGAGCGGTGGCGTTATCGGCCGCCATCGAGCAGGCGCGACGCGAGTGCACCGGTCAGTGCCAAAGCCTGGTGGTCGACGCCGGCGACTTGTTCTCCGGTGCACCAGCCTCCGACTGGGATGCGGGAAAGCCCACGGTCGCCGTGTTCAACCGGCTCCATGTGGCGGCCGGTGCAATCGGTAACCACGAGTTCGATTTCGGGCAGGATACGCTGCGCATGCGCATGAAGGAACTCAAGTTCGGTATGCTGGGGGCCAACGTGCGTGGCGCCGACGGGCGCCCGCTGCCATGGGTGCGCGCCGACACGGTGGTGGTGCGCGGCGGGGTGCGCATCGGCATCGTCGGTACGGCCGGCCAGCACACGGCCACGTCCACCAAAGCCCGGAATGTGCGCCAACTGACGTTCCTCGATCCGGCGCCGATCATCAGCGAGCGCGTGCGGGCCCTTCGCGCTGGCGGGGCGCAGATCGTGATTGCACTGGCGCATGATGGCGCGCGTTGCGACCGCGACAAGCCGGATACCTGCACGGGCGGTGGGATCAGCATCATCGACAAACTGACCGACTTGCCGGACCTCTTCGTGATGGGCCATGCGCACTGGAACGTCGCCCTGCGCCGTCGCGACATGCCCGTGGTGGAGACGACGTCGAACGGCCGCGCCATTGCCGTGGTCGACATCCCGCTGGACGGTGGGCAGGCGCGGGCCGAGGTCCGAAGCGTCTCCGGAGAAAACCGCGCCGGCGCCGATCCGGTCGTCGATTCGATCGTCACGGCGGCCACGGCCAAAGTGCAGGCGCGCATCGATCGGCGGGTCGCGACCATCGCGACGCCGTTCGTGCGGAACAGCGATCAGTACCCACTGGGCAACGTGGTGGCCGACGCCGCGCGTGTGAAGGGGAATGCCGACTTCGGCGCCTGGAACAACGGCGGGATCCGTACCGACGTCCCCGCCGGTCCGATCACGTTCGGCGGCGTATACCAGATTTCTCCGTTCGGCAACGTGCTGGTACGCGTTCGCTTGCGTGGTCGCGATCTCGTGGCCAATGCCGAACGGTGGGTGTGGAACGGTCGACCGAATACACACGTGAGTGGCCTCACGATCGAATTCGATCCGGCCAAGCCGCAGGGACAGCGTGTGGTCCGCGTGCTCAGCGCCAACGGCGCGCCGCTCGATCCCGACCGGATCTACTCGTTGGCCGTGAATGATTTCATGATCGACGATGCTGAAGGCACGATGCTGGCGCGCACGATTTCGGTCGACGTACTCGCCGTGCGCGATGTCGACATGTTGGCGAGCTACCTGCAGGCGTTGCCGCAGCCCGTTCGCGGTGACGCGACCGAACGTATTCGCGCCGTTGGCGCGGGAGTCGCAAAATGAGTGAGGGGGGGTCTTCGATGTCTGGTCCCGATTCGCTTCGGGTGTATGTGAACGAACGGGGCGTGTCGGTGCCGCACGGCTCGCTTGCGGTCGACGCCGTGCGCGCGCTCTTCCCGGACCTGGCCACGGAAGTCGATGCCGGCCGGCAACGGCTCACCGACAGTCGCGGTTTGCCGGTGGACGCCACGCAGGCGCTGGTGGGCGGATCGATCTATCGGGTGGTGCCGGTACGCGAGCGACTGGACGCGGCCACCGAGCCGGGAGACGCCGAGGTCGCGCCGTGAGCATGGTGAATCCCGCGTTCGTCGAAATCGTTCGGCGTATGCCGAAGGCGGATCTGCACTGCCATCTCGACGGCTCCCTGCGTCCGGCTACTTTGCTGGAGCTGTCGGCAGAACGTGGGCTGGCGCTCCCGGTCTCGACAGCGGTGGAGCTGAGAGACTGGATGCGGGTGGATGATGCACGCCGTCTCGAGGATTACCTCGCGCGGTTCGAGGTGACGCTGGCCGCGATGCAGGACGCCATCGCGCTGGAGCGCGTCGCGTACGAGTTCGTGCTCGATGCGGCGCTCGACAGCGTGCGCTACATCGAAGCACGCTTCTGCCCGGCGCTCAGCGTGCGCGGCGGGCTGTCACTCGACGACGTGATGCAGGCGGTGTTGCGCGGGTTGGCGCGCGGCGAAAAAGAGACGGGAACGCTGGCGCGCGTGATCGTGTGCGCGCTGCGCAGCGTGGCGTGGCCACATGCACTGGAGATGGCCGAGCTGGCGGTGGCAT
>NZ_JBILKJ010000181.1:0-4849 GCF_044376735.1 Gemmatimonas sp. | reverse complement strand
TACGACACACATTTGGAAGAACGTGAGTATCTCCTCACCGGCAGGATAGCGCTCTGGTTGCCAGCGCGACATCACGGTCATCACGATGCCCAGTAGGACCAGCTGGCCGGCCGTGATCCATCGCACCTGCTTTGCGGGGAGGGCGAAGATGGCATAGATCATGGCTACGCCAAACATGGACAACACCACCGCGCGCATCGGGCCGGCCATGGCGTAGCAGGCGATCACCGAGATGCCCGAATAGACAATCTGCGGCTGTGTCACGGTCGGGTCCTTCCACGTAAGGCTCCGGCCAAGGTGCAGGGCCACGTACGCGAAGAGGTTGACCGCAAAGGAGAGCGGCGCCCAGATCGCGACGGCCAGCGGGTCAGCGTGACCTAGCGCCGCGATGCCACTCATCAACACCACACCCGAGGCAATGGCCATCATCGAGAGGGTCAGCTGCCGCTTCCACATGCGGACACGCTGCTCGCCTCGCGCCCCGCGCTCCGGCTGGCGGGGGAGCGGCTCGGCGGGAGTGGCCTGCCGTAATTGATCCAGTGGTGAGACGTGATCCGTGACGAGCATGAACGAAAGTGCAGTAACGCCAAAGGAGACATGGACCGCGGCACCATCATCTCGATGGTCGCGGCGAACGTTCGACCACTCGCCCACAGACGATCCACCTCGACGAACGCAAAGTGCTGGTAGACTGGGCGCACAGGTGCCCCGCCTCGCGTGGTGTGGCGATGCATTCCGGCGATGATGGCCCGATGGGAAGCGTTGGAAACGATCGCGTCCGAGTAGGCATGCCCGGAGCGCGTGCTTGCCAACGGCGGCACTTGGCCGGAAGATTCCCGCATGCGTTCTCGTCCTTGTCGCCAGTTGGCATGGCTCGCGGCACTCGAGCTGGTGGCGGTGTCGTCGGCATTCGCGGTACAACCCCTGCACGCCCAGCGGCCTCCGAGCCGCTGGACGATCTCGTCGGCCGCCACCGTGCGGATCGGCACGGGCGATTCAGACACAACCGGGCTGCTCGCCTTCGTGACCGGCGCCACGCGACTCCCCTCAGGGTCCATCGTCGTCGCCGATCGCGGACCGTTCTCGCTCCTCGAGTTCGATGCGCGCGGTACCTTCGTGCGCCGCTTCGCGCGCCAGGGATCCGGGCCGGGCGAGATCGATTATCTGGCGTCGCTCTTTCGCTGCGGCAATCAGTACCTGTCAAACGATATCGGTAACGGCCCCCGTATCAATGTGTACGCGCTGGATGGCACCTTCGTGCGCGCCTTCCGCTTTCGTACGCCGCCCGGGGCCCCGGCCGTATACGACAGTGCATGCAATCCGCGCGGGCAGTTCGTGCATTTCGCCTTCGAGAGCGGCGGTGGGATTGGCGTGTACCGCAAGCCTGTGGCCTTCTGGTTGAGCGGAAGTGATTCCACGGTCACCGTGAAGCTCGGGGAATTTCCCGGTTCTGAGCGATGGGGCACGAAGACCGGGTCGAGACCACTGCCGCTCGGCAAGCAGCCGCGCGTCGCCATCGGGCGCGATCGCGTGTATATCGGCACGGCCGACCGCTACGAGATTCTGGTGTTCTCAACCACTGGAACGCTACTCCCGACGATTTCGCGAACGGCGGCACCGATACCCGTAACGCCGGCGGATATCGAGGCGGCGCTCGAGAGCGATGTGTCACAGTTCGGCGAGCGCAGCCGGAAGTCGACCACCGAGCAGTATGCGGCGATGACGTTGCCGAAGACACTCCCGCCCTATCGCGCGCTCAGGGTTGATGCCGCCGATATGCTCTGGGTGCAGGATTATCCGCGCGCCGGCAATGCCGTGGTGACATGGCGCGTGTTCGCGTCCGATGGTCGCCCCGTCGCCGAGGTGGTGCTCCCGGCCGCGCTGGACGTGTACGAGATTGGCCTCGACTATGTGCTGGGCCGCGCCGTCGACGAGGATGAAGGCGTCCCTGAAGTCCGACTGTTCGCGTTGCGCCGCACCCCGGCGAGCGCCTCCCCGACCCGCAGGAGTCCGTTGTGATTCGTTCGTCGCGTACCGCGCTGGCCGCTGCCGCATTGTTGGCGATTCCGCTCGTGCTCTCGGCGCAGCCGGGCGGCGTGAAGCCCACCACGCAGCAGAACTTTCCGGCCGATCCCGCCGCCAGCGTTCCCGCCTTGACCGCGCTGGTATCGACCCGCGCCAGCGAGATGGTCGATGTGATCTCGCGTTTCGCGTCCGATCAGCAGGTACTGCAACGACGCTATGACGCCCCCGATTCTCCGGCGCAGCGTTCGCGCACCCGCGCGTTCTACATTGCGTGGCGCAACCGGCTGGGTGAGCTCGCGTTCGACAAGCTGTCGCAGGAGGGTAAGGCCGACTACGCGCTGCTGGAGAATCATCTGCGCTATCAGCTCGAGCTGATGGATCGCGAGGAAGTGCAGCGCAAGGAAATGTTGCCGCTGCTTCCCTTCGCCGATCGCGTGCTCGCGCTGCAGGATGCCCGTCGCGACCTCAAGACGATCGATGCGCAGGCATCGGCCCGTACGCTGGCCGATGTCGCCAAGATGGTGGACAGCCTGCGCGCCCTGCTGGAGCCGGCGCCGGCGCGCCCGGCCGGTGACAGCGCCAATGGCACGCCGCGCGCCGCGCGTGTGCCCGCCCCCAAGGTGTCACGCACGGTTGGCAACCGGGCCGCCGATCAGCTCGACCAGATCCGCAACACGGTCGGTGTGTGGTACCGCTATTACAACGGCTACGATCCGCTGTTCTCGTGGTGGGTCACCAACCCGTATCAGAAGCTCGACGACGCGATGCGGCGGTACGCGACCACCATTCGCACACGCGTGGTCGGCATCCAGCCGGCGCCGGTCGTGGCGGCCGGCGGTGGCGGGCAGGGGGGGGCGGCCCAGGCTCCGCGCAACGCGGCGGCGGCCAATGAACCGATCATCGGCGATCCCATCGGCGCCGAAGGGCTCGCCGTCGATCTGCGTCACGCCATGATCCCGTACACCGCCGACGAACTGATTGCCATCGCCGAAAAGGAGTACGCCTTCAGTCTGGCCGAAGCGAAGAAGGCGGCGCGCGAGCTGGGGCTGGGCGACGACTGGAAGGCGGCGATGGAGAAGGTGAAGAACATGTACGTCGAGCCCGGCAAGCAGCCGGATCTCATTCGCGATCTCGCGAACGAAGCCGATGCGTTCTTCGCCAAGCACGACTGGGTCACCATTCCCGCGTTGGCGCGGGAAGACTGGCGCATGGAGATGATGGCCCCCGAGCGGCAGCGCGTGTCGCCGTTCTTCCTCGGCGGCGATCTCATCCTCGTGTCATATCCCACCGCGGACATGACCGACGAAGAGAAGCTGATGAGCATGCGCGGTAACAACCCGTTCTTCTCTCGCGCGACCGTGTTTCACGAACTCAACCCGGGTCATCACCTCCAGGGGTTCATGACGGCGCGCTACAACGCGCATCGCCGCCTGTTCTCCACGCCGTTCTGGAACGAAGGGCAGTCACTGTACTGGGAGATGTTCCTGTGGGATCATGACTTCCATGTCACGCCGGAAGATCGGCTTGGCGCCCTCGCGTGGCGCATGCATCGCAGCGCGCGCATCGTCTTCTCGCTCAGCTTCCACCTCGGCAAGATGACGCCGGAACAGGCCATCGAATACGTGGTGGACAAGGTGCCGTTCGAGCGCGCCAACGCGGAGGGTGAAGTGCGGCGCTCGTTCAACGGGTCGTACTCGCCGATCTATCAGGCGGCGTACATGCTGGGCGGACTGCAGCTGCGCGCGCTGTACAAGGAACTGGTGATATCGAAGAAGATGACCGACCGCCAGTTTCACGATGCCGTGCTGCAGGGTGGACCGATGCCGATTGCCATGGTCCGCGCGCGGCTGGCCAACGTGAAGCTCTCCCGTGATGGGGCGGCGCCGTGGCGCTTCGCCGACGATCTGCCGGCCCCACGCCCGTTCCCCGCGCCGCGCTAGCGGCGCGGGGCGCCGCCGATCGCGTCGCGGACCGGCAGCGGGATCGTCGGGGAGATTGGCGGCGGAAGCTCGGCGGCGGCAGAGAATTGGGCGGTCCAGCGCTCCACCGCTTTCCACGTGGCGGGGTCCTCCAGCACGTTCCCCGCCGATACCACGATCTCGCGCTCGTCCGTCGATCCGAGATCGGCCAGCCGCGATCGTGTGACCAGAAGGAGCGGCCCCGGGTACGCACGGACTCGGGCCACCGGTGCCGGCGGGAGCAGCGCCCGAACCGCCCCGTACCGCAGGGCGCGCACCACCAGCCCGTCGTGCAGCCGCAGTTTCTGATAGCCGATCGCGAGCCGGTCGAACGCGTGGATACCCAGCGCATCGAGCGCCGCGATGGCCCTCAGGCGACTGCGATGCCACTCCACCTGCGCGCTGTCGTCGGTTCCGGCCAGGATCAGTGAGTCCAGCGTGAGAATCGGATCGAGCAACAGCACACCCTGCACCTGCGAGCGGCTCGCGCTGTTCTCCGGCGAACCCATGTAGTCGATGCCGATGCCGCCGCCCTGCCGGACTCCGGCAAGCAGTATCGGTCCCGACGGATTGCGGCGCTTGATCCAGCGCACGATCGCACTGATGTCCTCGCGGTAGCGCTGTTGCCGATCCACGCGGCCGCGTGACCCCGATGACCCGCCATTGCCACGGAGATCGAACGCCAGCACGCTGAATCCGCTGCTGGCGAGGATCGCCTCCGCCGTGCTGGCCGCCATGCCGGCGTGCGTGCCGAGTCCATGCAGCACCAGCACCGTGCCCCGGGAGCTTGCCACATACAGCTCCCCGGCGAGTTCGATGCTGTCGGCCGTGGTGAAGGAGATGGTGGCGGTCTGTCGGCGCCCGGT
>NZ_JBILKJ010000062.1:0-15555 GCF_044376735.1 Gemmatimonas sp. | reverse complement strand
GTTCGAAGAACTGAACACGTACACCGCCGTGGTCTATCTCAAGAAGGTCAACTATCCGGCGCCGGCATCCCCGGCGCAGGCCTGAGGGCATCGCGCATGGCATCCGTAGCGCATCCGGTGCGTGAGGGCATCCGTGGGCCGAACATCGCGTCGGCCGACGTGCAGCTCCCCGCAGTCCGTGATTACGAGCAGGTCGATCGCGATATCATCGCGACGCTCGGCTTCACGAAGAAGTGGTTCATGGGCCTCAGCGTCGCCGTGCTGGCGATGCTCATCGGCGCCTCCGCGTGGATCTATCAGATCTACTGGGGCCTTGGGCAGGCCGGATACGAGCCGCCGGTGATGTGGGGCAACTACATCATCACGTTCGTTTTCTGGGTCGGTATCGGTCACGCCGGTACGCTCATTTCGGCCATCCTGTTCCTCTTCCGCGCCGGCTTCCGCACCTCGATCTACCGCGCCGCGGAAGCGATGACGGTGTTCGCGGTCATGACCGCCGGTCTGTTCCCGATCATCCACATCGGGCGCCCGTGGAAGTTCTTCTGGTTGCTGCCGTATCCGAACTGGCGTCTGCTGTTCCCGAACTTCAAGTCGCCGCTCGTGTGGGACGTCTTCGCCATCTCGACGTACCTCACCATCTCCACCACGTTCCTCTACATCGGCCTGATTCCCGACATCGCGGTGCTCCGCGATAAGGAAACCAACCCGATGCGCAAGCGGATCCTCGCGATCCTCTCGCTCGGCTGGCGGAACAGCGACCGTGAATGGCGTCACTTCGCGAAGGCGTATCTCTTCCTCGCCGCCTTCAGCACCCCGCTCGTGCTCTCCGTGCACTCAGTCGTTTCCTTCGACTTTGCCATGGCGCTCACTCCGGGTTGGCACGCCTCGATCTTCCCGCCGTACTTCGTAGCGGGCGCCATCTTCTCCGGCTTCGCCATGGTGTGGACCATCGCGATCCCGATGCGGAAGTGGTTCAAGCTGGAGCACTACATCACGCTCAACCACCTCGACGCCACGGCGAAGGTCGTGCTCTTCACGTCGATGGTCGTGGGCTGTGCGTACCTGATCGAGTTCTTCATCGCCTGGTACAGCGGCGTCCGTGCGGAGCAGGAGTTCTTCTGGAACCGCGTCTTCGGACAGTGGTGGTGGGCGGCCTGGATCATGTTGCTGTGCAACATGTCGCTCCCCATGTCGCTCTGGTCGCAGAAGCTCCGCCGCAATCCCACGTGGTTGTTCGTGCTCTCGCTGTTCATCAACCTGGGCATGTGGTTCGAGCGCTTCGTCATCGTCGTGCCGTCGCTCTCACACGAGTTCGAGCCGTGGCAGTGGGGTAGCTACGCGCCCAGCTGGGTCGACATGGCGTTCCTCGTCGGCTCCTTCGGCTGGTTCTTCATGTGGTTCCTGCTGTTCGTGAAGCAGCTCCCCGTGATGGCCATCGCCGAGCTCAAGGAAATCGTCGCGCCGCGCGTCAAGCACGGCCACGGCGGAGGGCATCACTGATGCAAGGTGTCGTCGGAGCATTCCATGAGATCGACACGACGGTTGCGGCCATCGAGGATCTCAAGAAGAAGAAGCTTGGCGAGGTCACGGTCTATTCGCCGACCATCCGCCACGAACTCGAGCACGCGATCGACGCCCCGCAAAGCGTCGTTCGCCGGTTCACCCTGATCGGCGGCCTCCTCGGTGTCAGCTTCGGATACTGGGTCGCCATCTGGTCGTCCACTTACTGGCCCCTCGTGGTCGGTGGCAAGGCGATCGCCTCGTGGATTCCCTACACCATCATCGGATTCGAAGTGATGGTGCTCGTCGGCGCACTCTCCACCGTTGCCGGCATGTTCATCAATTCGCGAATCCCGCGCCTCAGCACCACGTCGGGGTACGACACCCGCTTCTCGGGTGGGTACTTTGGCATCTTCATCGCATGCGACGCCAACAAGGCGGGGCAGGCGGAAGAGCTGCTGCGCCAGCACGGTGCAGTGGAGGTGCGGCGTGAAGCCTGAGCCCACGTTCTTCATGACTTCTGTCGTCGCGCGTTCGTCGCGCCTCGCGGCGGCCATCGTGCTCCCCTTTGCGTTCGGGGCCTGCACTTGGTTCACCGACTTCAAGAATCAGCCGCGTATCGAGCCGTGGGAGCCGTTGTCGCAGAACGACGCCGACTCGCTCACGCCGCCGCGTGGCAATCCGCAGTTCAGCGTGCCGGTTCAGGGAACGGCCGTCGCTGGCTACCAGATCTCGTACGCGCCGCTGCCCACCGTGATCGACTCGTTCTCGGCCATTCCGAATCCGCATCCGGTCACGGAAGCGTCGTTGGAGAATGGACGAAAGAACTATCAGATCAACTGCTCCGTCTGCCACGGCCTATCGGGTAACGCGAACGGGGGGCTGAGAAAGGTCAACCCGAATTATGGTTTCGCCCCAAGCCTGCTCACCGAGTCGGCGCTGGGTCGCACCGATGGATACATCTACGGCATGCTTCGCAACGGCCGCGGCCTGATGGGCAGCTACAACCGAATCGAAGAGCCGGATCGTTGGGACGTGATCAATTACGTGCGGGCGCTCCAGGGAAAGACGACGCTCAAGGCGGACACCACGTTGGTCGGCTATCCCGGCCAGAACGGAACGACCGTGCCGGGACCGTCGCTGACGGCGCCCAATGTGCCGTCGCGTTACCTGCATCCCACGCAGCAGCCGACGCCCGGATCCTCGGGCATCAATTCGGCCACCTTCAAGGGCAACAACGACAACGACACCATGCGCCAGCTGCATGGTGCTCCGCACTCGGAAAAGGCTCCGGCGGGTGAGACGTCCAAGGCCGGTACGCCGGCCGCGAGCCAGGAGAAGCACTAGTGAGCCAGCATTACCACTATCCGGCGCGCGCTGAGTTCGCGAAGCGTCTGGCCGCCAAGCCGGTACCGGGCGGAATCAAGATGGCCGCGCTCGGCGCGGCCGTGGTCGGCATCGCGGTGTTCGTCTTCGGCCTGTTCAGCAACGCGGATCGCGCGTGGCAGGCGCTGCACTTCAACTGGTTGTTCTTCGCCACGATCTCGTCGGCCGGTGCGGCGTTCGCCGCCGTGCAGCGTATCGTTACGGCACGTTGGTCGCGTCCGGTCGTCCGCTTTGCGGAAGGCTACGTGGCGTTCTTGCCGGTCGCGTTTGTGATCCTGCTGCTCATCCTCTTCCCGGGACGCGAGCACATCTTCACGTGGGCTGGTCGCGAAACGATCTCGGTCGCCGAGAAGGCGCGCTACCTGCAGCCCGGCTGGTTCGTGCTGCGCGGTATCTTCTTCTTCGGCGCCATGATGGTGCTGCAGTTGCTGTTCGTGTACCACTCCATTCGTATGGACGTCGCCGTCCTCCCGGAGTACGGCGCCAAGTGGGCGGCCGGTCTTCGCGCCAAGATGCGCGCGGGCTTTGGCGACGAGCGTCGCGAGTTGCACACGCAGCACTCCTTGCAGGGCAAGCTCGCGGTTGCGGTCTGCATGGCGTTCGTGATCGGTTGGTGCTTCATGGCATGGGATTACTCCATGAGCATCTCGCTGCACTTCCAGCAGACCATGTACGCGTGGATCGTGTTCATGGGCGCGTGGCTCAACATGATCATGTCGCTGTCGCTCCTCACCATGTGGTGGCGGAAGCATCTGCAGGCTGATGACCTCGTGACCATGAATCACTTCTGGGATCTGGGTAAGCTCTGCTTCGCGTTCACCGCGTTCTTCGGCTACATCAGCTTCAGCCAGTACCTGGTGATCTGGTACGGCAACATGCCGGAAGAAACCCACTTCTACCGCCTGCGTTTGTCGGGTGTCTGGAAGTCGGTCACGCTCATGGTACCGATCCTGGTTTTCGTGCTGCCGTTCTTCGGGCTCATCTCGAAGGCTGCCAAGGTCTACCTGCCCACGTTCGTGCTCTTTGCCGTGTGCAGCCTGGTCGGCATCTATTTACATCGCTACATCGAGATCTACCCGTCCATCTACGGTGAGGCCACCAGCCTTCCGTTCGGACTCCAGGAAATCGGCACCACGATTGGCTTCCTCGGCCTCTGGGCGTTCTGCTACTTCTCGTTCATGGATGCGTTCCCCGTCATGCGTGTGTTCATGATGACGACGCCGGCCAAGGACGAGGTGCAGGTCCCGGTCGATGCACGCACCATGGAGCCACTCCCCGCTCACGAGTAGTCGCGGCGGATCGTGCGGAATGAAGCGGGCGGGCACCAAGCGGTGCTCGCCCGCTTTCATTTCTGGAACCGCAGAGATTGGCTCCGGCCAGTGCATTGATTATGCTTGTTCGTACAGGGACTTTGGGGCGTTAGCTCAGCTGGGAGAGCGCGCGCTTTGCAAGCGTGAGGTCATCGGTTCGATCCCGATACGCTCCACTCAGAGTACCGATCACGATACAACGTGCAAAGCGGGGGCAACCGGCATCCGGTGCCCCCGCTGTTCGTTTGGCTCGGCCTTGGTACGGACGCGCCTGCGATCTGACCCTAGTACACGGCCCCCGTCGACGAACTGAGCACGCCGACATTGACGTGCAGCGTGTACGGCACCGAGGCGGTGCTCGTCCAGGTCGACATATTGAACGCCCCACCGACGGGGACGCGGACAACCGACACGGGAGTAAACGTGAGCGGAGTGCTCGCCGCACAGACGCGCGTCGCGTTTCCGGGGGCACTCAGCAAATAGGCACCGTTCCCGCCGCCGAACACGGTCGCCGTTCCCGCCTTCGTCACACCAACGGCTGACTTTTCGTCAATGCCGATGCCGCGGGGCGCCACCGCGCTGCCGTCTTGCTGGAGGCGGGCCAGGAACGTAACCAATCTCCCCATTCGATCACGGACGACAAAGTGTGAATCCGTAATCAGATTCGAGAGTCCCGGCACGTCGAATAGGTGAGACGTGATCGTGACCGACGAGTCGTACGGACTGAGGAGCACCTTCGCGGACGTCGACGACACGTTGAAGGCCGCGTAGACGAATGAGCTCAGCACGGCGAGACCGGCGCTGGTTCCACCGATCGGATAGCCATCGGCGACCCGTGCGTTGACCGCGGCCTGAAGCGCGGTTCCCGTCCAGAGCTTCACATAGCGCGACTGATCGCCGCCCGCGATGAACACGACCTCGGCTCGCGCGATTGCCCGGCGCACCACGTCGCGATTGGCCGCGTCGATCGCCGTCACCACGAAGCTGGTCACCGAGTTGGCACCGAGGTCCATGAGCATACGGTGATAGCCGTCTGCACCGCTGGCGCGGAGCACGACCACGTCGCCGAATGCGCCGTTCGATTGCACGCCACCCTGACCCATGAGCCACCGCATGGCATCGGGACTGTCTGTTCCCCCTCCGGCGAGAAGCACGCCGCCGAGTGGCTTCGTCTGAACGTCGACCGTACTGCCCGACACGTATGTCGTGAGTCCGGGTTGCGTGTCGACCACCGACGCAATGGATGGCTCGGTCGTGGCCGGCGGAACGGCGCGCGTGCGATTCCCGCACGCTACGGCCCACGGCGCGAGCAGAAGGAGGACGGCGATTCGTTGACGCATGGTGGGCGACCTGCAGAGTGCGAGTTGATCCGATGAGTCTTGCCACAATATACGAGACGTTTCGCGCGGCAGGCTGTAAACGCCTCACCGCAGGATTCAGGACCACCGATCCCGTTGCCGTTCGAGCGCTACGCGCCCAACGCCTCCGGACGGCGCACGCGCCATGCGCGCACGCCAGTCACGGGCGTTCGCGAGTGACTGGCCAGGAGCGACGCAAACTCAGACGCTGGGAGCGCTTCGCCGAAGTGACGCCCCTGCTGCGCAAAGCACTGGAGGCGGGCGAGTCGCTGTGACTGCTCGGTATTGTCGACGCCTACGGCCACCACATCCAAGCCAAGGCCACGCGCCAAGCGGACCATTGACGACACGATCGCCTGATCACGCTGGTCGATCAGCAGTTGCGATACGAACCGGCGATCGATCTTGATGCCATCCACGGGCGCCTCACGAAGGAACGTGAGCGACGCATGCCCGACGCCGAAGTCGTCGACCATCAGCCGAACTCCGAGCCCCTTCAGCGCGCGCAGCGTCTCGATGATGATCTCACCATCGACCATCGCGCTGCGCTCGGTCACCTCGAGTGTGAGCGCGTCGGCGGGGCACCCGGTTTCTGCGAGAATCTCGGCGACGCGTTGCACGAAGCCGTGTTCGCGCAGCTGGACCGCTGCCACGTTGACGGACACACCGATTGCGCTGACATCACCATAGTCGCGCCGCCACGACACGACGGCGCCGCAAGCATCGCGCAGCACCTGCTCGCCGATCGGAACGATCAGCCCCGTATCCTCGGCCAGCACCATGAAGCCCGAGGGCGACAGCAAGCCGCGTTCCGGGTCACGCCACCGAAGCAACGCTTCGGCCGAGACGATACGATCGGCCACCACGTCGAGAATCGGCTGGAAAAACACTTCGAACTCACCCTCAGCCAGCGCAGCCCGCAGGCGGGCTTCCCGACGCAGCGACACCGAGTCGGCGAGTGACGAGTCGGCGAGTGCCGAGTCCGCCAGTACCACGGCGTTCTCGTGAGTGCTGGGAATCGCCGGCATGCCCGCAATCGGTGTGAGCATGCGGCCACGACGCCGTTCGTACTTCTCGCGATACATGTCAGAATCGGCGGCCGCCAGCAGGTCCTGGGCGGTGGTTCCATCGAGCGGCGACATGGCGCTGCCGATGCTGGCCTCGACGATCAGCGCCTCGTCGCCCGTGATCGAGACGGCCGTTTGCAGCGATTCCAGAATCGTCTCCTTCACATGCCACACGTCGCGGCGGCTCGTGACATCCGGCAACAGCACCACGAACTCGTCACCCCCCAGACGCGCCACGGAATCAGAGCGACGCACGCAGGCCAGCAGGCGCGTCGACACCGCCCGAAGCAGGGCATCACCCTTCGCATGCCCCATCGTGTCGTTGATCGCCTTGAACCCATCGAGATCGACGAACAGCAGTCCCGTCTTGCGGTTGTAGCGATCCCCCAAGGCGAGTGCACGATCGAGTTGGTCCACAAACAACACGCGATTGGCCAGGCCGGTGAGTGGATCGTGGGTGGCCCGATGTGCTGCGTCCACGCGCGCCGCTTCGAGATCCGTCAGCCGACGCTGCCGTTCCATCGCGAACCCGAGCACGCGCCCAAGCCGGTCGGCGGGCAGATCGCCTTTGTGATGACATTCCTGTGCCCCCATGCCGAGCGCTCGGACTGCCGTCGCATCGTCGAGTTCACGGGTGTACACCACGATCGGCACGGTCGGGGCGGCGTCACGGACGCCAACCAATGTGGCGATTCCGCCCGAGTCGTGGACCATCAGCTCGACCACCACGACATCGAATGTCGCGTCGGACAACTCGCGAATGGATTGGGCCAGCGATGGCGCGCGAGTGACGCGAACAGTTTCACCGAGCCACTGCCGAAGGCTTGCCTCGGACTGACTCGCCTCCTCCTCGTCGCTGTCGATCAGCAGAACGCGAAGGCTTCCGTCGTCAGCTACACTCGGTTGCGGTTCCATCACGGCGTTCTGGTCAGGGATCACGGTCGCTGCGAATGCACAGTGCTCAACGATACAGGCGTTCTCAACATTCGCCAGTAGCGGGAGGGTTTGTGACCTTGTTGGTGCCAGCCTTGCAGCGATATCGGCGCCGCCTTACCGGTCCGCATCCATGACCGCGCGCGACACGTTCGGGTGGTGTCCGTCGCGAGTAGCGGAATAATCCCGTGGTGTGAAAACGCAACTATATAAGAATAAACGTGATGTGACTCGGGACTTAATGTCGTTTAGCATCAGAGGCGACGTGAAGGTTGGCGCATGCTCCGATGAAGAGCGTCATCCGATCACCGGCTGAAGGAGTCATCGGTCATCGTGTTCGTTCGGTCAGCTTGTCCGATGGTGGCGCCGGACCTAGCTTGCAAACGTGACGACGCTTCCCGCTGTGTCCTGATGGACGCTTTTGCGATGCCCAGCCTCCCCGAGGTGCTCGGTCTCTTGGCCCGCGCACCCGACGTGACCCGCGGCGTAGCCTCCGTGTTCGACCACGTCGGACCGTCCGTTCGCGCGACTCGGCTGGCAATGGAGTACGCCGATGTGTCCAAGACGCCCATCGTGTGGAGCGACCCGGCGGGCTTGAATTCCGCGAGACCGGTCACCGCGAGCGAACTGCCGGTGACGTCCGCGTCGGGGATCGTCGCGACGATGGTCGTGCACCGAGAGCAGCCCCTCGGTTCGGCGGATCACCGGCAGTTGGCGGCGATCGCCGACGCCTTGGCGATCGCGCTGGCCCGGGATGCCCAGCTGGAGGAACTCCAGCGCGAGCTGACGGCGCGGGTCCAGGAGGTTGCCCACCAGCGCGCGTTTATGGAATGCGTCGTGGACTCCCTCCCGGACGGGCTGCATGTCGTCGATCGCGATTATCGCATTCACGCCTGGAATCACAAGCGTGAAACCGGGCTGCAAGGCGTGGCGCGCACCGAGGCGATCGGACGCACCATTTTCGAAGTCCTGCATCGTCAGCCGGCGGCGTTACTGAAGCAGGAGTTTGATGAAGTCTTCGCCACCGGGCGTCTCCAGCAGTTCCAGATGGAGACCGACGCGTTCGGCGAGCCACGTACCTTTCGCATTTCCAAGATCCCCATGCGGATGGGCGGTGGACCGGTCACCCACGTCATCACCATCGGTCAGGACATTACCGACTGGAAGGCGGCGCTCGATCGAACCGCCCAGACCGAGAAACTGGCCGCCCTCGGTCAGCTGGCCGCGGGCGTCATGCACGAGATCAATAATCCGCTCGCAACGATTGCTGCCTGTGCCGAGTCGCTCGCGCTGCAGCAGGACCTCGGCGCGCCGGCGACGCCGCCCACGGAGCTGTTGCGCATTATTGATCTCGAGGTGCAGCGCTGCAAGAAGATCGTGAACGGCCTGCTGGACTTCGCCCGTCCCAAGCCGGCGCACCGCGAGCTCTTCGATCTCAATGAGGTCGTTCGGCAGTCGCTCTTCCTGCTGCAGCATCATCCACGGTTCAAGCGGACCAAGCTGGTGATGGAGCTTGATGAGAGCGGGCACCCCATGGTGCACGGCGACGCCGATCAGCTCGTGCAGGTGTTGATCGCACTCGCCATGAATGCGCTGGACGCGACGCCTGAGGGAGGACGCGTCGTGATCCGCACCTCCGCCCCGCACGCCGATGACGGCCGGTTGCTCGCCCGACTGGAGGTCGAGGACGAAGGTCCGGGCATTCCGCGCACGCTGCAGGCGAAGGTTTTCGAACCCTTTTTCACCACCAAACCGCCTGGGCAGGGTACCGGGCTCGGACTGGCGATCTGCTATGGCATCGTGAACGATCACGGCGGACAACTGGAGCTGGTGTCGCCTGAGGGAACGGGCGCGGTGTTCCGCGTGTCGCTGCCTACCGGTGCGCCGCGGTGAGCGCGGCCCCGTTCCACCCGGTGGATCCGGCGTCGCCGATCCGCGTACTGATTGCGGAGGACGAGCCGAACCTCGGCATGATCCTCCAGCAGTTCATGGTCGCGCGCGGCTTCGCGGTGACGATTGTGCGCGACGGGCGCGCCGCGCTCGAAACGCTGCGCGCGGAAAGCTACGACGTGGCGCTGCTCGACGTCGTGATGCCCGAGGTCGACGGATTGGAAGTGCTCCGGCAGATCCGGGAGGAACCGATGCCGCCCGAAGTCATCGTCATCACGGGCAACGGCACCATCGAGACGGCGATCGCCGCGCTCAAGTTGGGCGCGTATGACTTCCTCTCCAAGCCATATCGGATGGCGGAGATCGAGGTGCTGGTCAAGCGCGCGTGGGAGAAGCGCATGCTCGCGCGTGACAACCTGCATCTCCAATCTCGCCTCAAGCGAACCACGTCGGCGCCGGAGTTCCTCACGCACTACGCACCGCTGCGCGCCGTGCTGTCGCTCATCGATCGCGTCGCGCCGAGCGCCTCGACGGTTCTGATCACGGGCGAGTCCGGTACCGGTAAGGATCTCGTGGCGCGACTGCTGCACGCGCGGAGCACGCATCCCGACGGACCGTTCGTGGATCTCAATTGCGCCGCGCTTGCGGAGGCGATGCTCGAGTCGGAGCTGTTCGGCGTAGAGCGGGGGGCGTTTCCTGGCGCTGAGCAGCGGAAAGTTGGGCTGGTCGAACTCGCCGCGGGCGGTACGCTCTATCTCGACAACGTGGGTGACCTCGATCTCAAGCTGCAAGCGAAGCTGTTGCGCGCGCTCGAGTCAGGCAGCTTCTACCGGGTCGGCGGTTCGCAGAAGGTGGAGGTGAACGTGCGCGTGGTGGCGTCTACTACCCGCGATCTGACGCGCATGGTACAGGCGGGCACGTTTCGCGAGGATTTCCTGCACCGCATCAATACCATCCGGATCGTGCTGCCGGCACTGCGCGAGCGAGTGGTGGATGTCCCGCTCCTTGCCGCCCACTTTCTGGCGCATTTTGGCGAGCAGTTCGCTCAGCGCTCGTTACAGCTCGGGGCCGACGCCACGTCGGTGCTCGAGCGGTATCGATGGCCCGGTAACGTACGCGAGCTGCGCAACGTGATGGAACGCGCCGCGCTGCTGGCCACCGACGGCCTGGTGAGCGCGCTCGACCTGCCGTTGGGGGTGGACGTCGGTGGGGCGGCGCGTCCCACGCCGGTCATGGCGATGGCACCCGTTCAGGTGGCGGCCGTCGAGACGGTGCAGGAGGCCGCGCCGACGGGGACCGCGATGACGGCGATGGCGCGGCTGACGCTCGGCGAACTCGAACGACGGCACATCGCTGACGTGCTCGAGCAGACGCTCTGGCATCAGGGACGCGCGGCGGACCTGCTCGGGATCTCCCCGAAAACGCTGTATCGAAAGATTCGCGAGTATGGCTTCCGGCGCCCGGCCGGCGGGGGACGCCCGTGAGGATTCTCGTGATCGAGGACGATCCCACCGTTGGTGAGTTCGTGCGACGGGGGCTCGAGGAGCAGCGCTGGCAGGCGGAGCTGGTGAACAACGGACTGGAAGGCGAGCGGATGGCGCTGTCCCAGCCCTACGATCTCGTCATTCTCGACATGCGCCTGCCTGGGCGGAATGGACTCGAGGTGCTGCGGACGCTCCGTGCACGTGGGTTCGAACGGCCCGTGCTGGTGCTGACCGCGCAGGACGCAGTCGACGCCAAGGTCGAGACGCTGCGCGCCGGCGCCGACGACTATGTCACGAAACCGTTCGCCTTCGAGGAATTGCTGGCGCGCGTCGAGGCGCTGTTGCGTAGGCCGCGAGCGATCGTATCGCCGTTGCTGCGCGTGGGAGATCTTGAGCTCGATCAGGGGACGCGCGATGTACGTCGCGGCGGCGAATCGATCGAGCTCACACCGAAGGAGTTCTCGGTGCTCGAGTATCTGATGCGTCACGCTGGCCGCGTGATGAGCCGCACGCTCATCACCGAGTATGCCTGGGGCTATCACTTCGATCCCGGTACCAACATCGTGGATGTGGTGATCAATCACCTGCGCAAGAAGATCGACGCGAAGTTCGACAAGAAGCTGATCACCACGGTGCGTGGAGTCGGCTACATGATCCGCGGGTAGCGGCGCGCGCGTGGGATCCATCCGGGCTCGCCTCACGGCCGCCTACACCGCGGCGTTCATCGGCACGCTGGTGATCTTTTCGGTCGCGCTGCTTGCGGTGCGCCGCGAGGTCCTGTTCCGCGAGCTCGAGGCGAGCGTGCAGGCCGAGGCAGATCAGGTCGTTCGCGCCATCAATCTGGCGCGCAACACCGGCACGGATCCCATCGTCGCCCAGAAGGATCCGCTCGCGGGCCCCAGCGTCTCCTTCCGCATGCAGTCGTTTCTCTCGCTCCTCGAGGGATACGTGCTGGTGCAGGATAGTAGCCAGTACGACATCTACGCCTCACCCGCGGTGCAGATGCTGTCGTCATCCGATCGCGACGTGTTCAGCACGGCCGCGCGTGAATCTGCGCCGTCGCCCGCGGTCCGCCGGATCGCCATGCGCGCCGACACCGTGCTGCTTGCGACGCGCGTGGTGCCGCTCAGCGCGAATGCCCGCTATCGGGTGTATGCCGCCCGGAGCACCGCGGACATCAGCTACGCGCCGCGGGACCTTGTCGGCACCATGCTGGTCATCGCGCCGTTCCTCCTCGTGCTCTCGATGACATTCGCGTACGTCATTGCGGGACGCGCCTTCCGTCCTATTGACCGCATCATCGATCAGGTCGAGGCGATCACCGACGGGCGGTCGCTGCACCGGCGGCTGGCCATCGGCGCGGCGGGCGACGAGCTCGCCCGCCTGTCGGCCACGCTCAATGCGATGATCGAGCGACTCGAAACCTCATTCGGAGCCCTGCGCCGCTTCACGGCCGATGCCAGCCATGAGCTCAAGACGCCGCTGGCGGTGATGCGCGCCGATATCGAGCGCTCGCTGTCGCCGACGTCGAGCCCGACGGAGCAGGCGATTGCCATTGAGGAAGCGCTGCAGCAGGTGACGCGTATGGCCGACCTCGTCGATTCGCTCTTGACGCTGGCGCGCGCCGATGAAGGGCGCTTCGATCTGTACCGCGAGCCCGTCGAGCTCGGCCCGCTCATGCGCGAGGTCGTGGAAACTGCGCGCCTGCTCGGTGAAGAAGCCGGGCTGACTATTGATGCGCCCTTGCTGGAGAACGCCGAGGTGCTCGCCGATCTCACGCGGTTGCGGCAGTTGTATCTCAACCTCGTCACGAACGCCATCAAGTACACACCGCGCGGTGGTCGGGTGGAGATCACGCTCACGCGCGGCGAGGCCGACGTGACCTTCGCCGTCAAGGATACCGGCATCGGGATCGCCGCCGCTGACGTGCCGTACATTTTCGAACGCTTCTGGCGCGCTGATCGCGTCCGCTCGCGCGCGTCAGAACGTGGCGGTTTCGGCTTGGGCCTCGCGATCTGCCAGTGGATTGCGCAGGCCCATGGAGGCAGTCTGACCGTACAGTCGCGCCTGGGGCGGGGGACCACGTTTACTGTGCTGTTGCCGCTGGCGGGCGCGCCGGGGTCGGGGATGACGGGAGAATACGAGTCGATTGTCAATAGTCGTCATCCCGAAGATTCCGCTGGCGGAATGCTAACGGCGGATTAATCCGATCCTAATCTTCGCACCATTGCCCGATCATCCTCGCGACGTAGAATCGCCGTAGTCAGTTCCCGGGCCTCTTGTCCGGGCGCTGCAATCCGTAGCCCGCACCCCGGACAAGCGAGATGTTCAACAACCTGCTTGAATCTCAGGCTCAGAAGCAGAAGCGCTTGGGTGGGTCCATCACCTCGATCATCGTCCATACGGCAGTCGTTGTTGCCCTCGTGATTGTCACGAAGAACGCGGGCATCATCAACGAAAAGCCGAAGGAAGAGAAGGTCGACTTTGTCGAGGTGAAAAAGGACGAGCCCAAGCCACCCGAGCCGGAAAAGGCCCCACCGCCGCCCGACGCCGTGGTTGCCCCGCCGCCGCCCAAGGGTTTCCAAGTGCTTTCGGCACCCATCGAAATCCCCAACGTCATCCCCGATATCGATTTGTCCAAGAAGGTCACGGACGAAGCCGACTTCTCGGGTAAGGGTGTCGCCGGTGGTATCGCCAAGGGTGTCGAAGGTGGCAAGGGCCCGGTCCCTCAGGGTGACCAGCCCTACTTCGACTTCCAGGTCGAAAAGCCCGTCGTCATGGCGCCGGGTGCTCAGGGTCCCGCGTACCCCGACATGCTCCGCACCGCGGGCATCGAGGGCACCGTGTTGGCGCAGTTCGTTGTCGACACCACTGGCCGTGCTGAAATGAGCACGTTCAAGGTGCTCAAGTCTGACAACGATCTGTTCTCCAACGCCGTGAAGAATGCGCTGCAGCGCATGCGCTTCCTCCCCGCCGAAGTGGGTGGACGCAAAGTGAAGCAGCTCGTGCAGCAGCCGTTCCAGTTCTCGTTGAACCGCTAAGGTTTCCCCCCTCGCTCTGCGGAGATTTTCGTCATGAACATGTCGTTGATGGAGCTGTACTCGTCGATGGGCTGGTTTGCCAAGGGCATCGTGTTCACGCTCCTTGGTATGTCCGCCTTCTCGTTCACCGTGCTCATCCAGAAGTGGTGGAGCATGCGGAAGGCGCAGGCCGAAACGCGGAAGTTCGCCCCCGAGTTCTCGCAGTTCCTCGAAGAAGACAACCTCATCGAGGCGATCAAGCTGGCCGAAGGCTACAAGAAGTCGCATGTCGCTCGCGTGCTCGGTGGCGCCCTCGCCGAAATCCGCCCGCTCATCCAGGACGGCTCGGTGACGGTGTCGGACATCAACACGTCGGAGCGCGCCGTCGAGCGTGAAATGCTCATGACGATCGTCGACCTCAAGCGTGGTCTCGGCGTCCTCGCGACCGTCGGCGCCACCGCGCCGTTCGTCGGACTGCTTGGGACCACGATGGGTATCGTCAACTCCTTCACCGGTATGGCCACGTCGGGCGCCGGTGGTATCTCGGCCATCGCCGCTGGTGTCGCCGAAGCCCTCATCACCACCGCCATCGGTATCGGCGTCGCCATTCCCGCCGTGTGGGCGTTCAACTTCTTCCAGACGAAGATTGACAACCTCACCGCCGAAATGACCTACACGTCGAAGGAAATGATCGACTACCTCATCAAGGGCGTCTCGGGTGAGTTTGGTCGGTCGCGCTTCACGCGTGAGTTCAACACCGCCGGTCAGCAGTCGATCTCGCAGTAATCACGATCGGTCATCCGATCGGCGCTCCGTACGGGGCGCCAGATCGGACGGCTCAACGCCAGGAGTTGCGCGATGGGAATGAGTGTCAGCAGCGGGGGCGGCGTAAAGGCCGAACCCAACGTGACCCCCATGATCGACGTGATGCTCGTACTCCTCATCATCTTCATGATCACGATCCCGCAGATCAACGCGGGCTTTACGGCGGTCCCACCGGAAGGGCAGAACCTCAAGCCTCATCCGGAAGAAGATGGTGATCAGGTGCTCGGCATCGACGATCAGGGGCGGTATTACCTCAACAAGAGCCGGATCCGCAACGAGGACCTCGAAACCCTCGTCGGCGAGATCTATTTGAAGGAGCGTGAGGACTACATCATGTACATCAAGGCCCATAAGGACCTTGAGTACGTGAAGGTGGTCGATGCGCTCGATCGCATCTCGCGGTCTGGGGTGCGCGTCGCCGCGCTCATCACGGATCAGACACCGAACACGGAATCGCTCGTCCAGAGCGATCGCATCATGCCGGGGAGTAAATAGCCATGGGCATGTCCGCACCGAGCGGTGGCTCGAACCTCAACAACGACATGAACGTCACGCCGATGATCGACGTGCTGCTCGTGTTGCTGATCATCTTCATGATGATCATCCCGATGAGCCGCAAGGCCATCGACACGCAGTTGCCTGATCCGACGCCGCAGCCGCCGTCGACGCAGGTCAATCCCGACCAGATCGTGCTCGAAGTCCTCCCGGACGACAAGTACGCGATCAACAAGGAGCCTATCGAAAAGGCCAACCTCTTCGAAAAGCTCAAGTCCATCTACGAT
>NZ_JBILKJ010000180.1:0-4868 GCF_044376735.1 Gemmatimonas sp. | reverse complement strand
GCTTGTCCAGTTCGTAGGTGCGTCCCTGTACAGTCACGCGACGCTCCTGCATGGCCTCCAGGAGCGCAGCCTGCGTTTTGGGGGGCGTGCGGTTGATTTCGTCGGCCAGCAGCACGTTGGCGAACACCGGACCGGGCATGAAGGCGAGACGACGCTGGCCGGTGGCCGGGTCGTCTTGAATCACGTCGGTACCCGTGACGTCGCTGGGCATGAGGTCGGGGGTGAACTGGATGCGCGAGAACTTGAGATCGAGCGCGCGGGCCAGCGTGGAGATGAGCAGCGTTTTCGCCAGCCCCGGCACGCCCACCAGCAGACAGTTGCCGCCGGCGAAGAGCGCAATCAGCGCCTGCTCCACCACGACATCCTGACCGACGATGACTTTGCGCAGTTCGGTGGCGATGCTTTGACCGGCGCCCTGCAGGCGGTCGGCAAGGACGCCGTCATCGAGACGGTCGAGTTCGGACGTGGAGGGGGCCGGAGCAGTCACCTGATTCCTCGGGGGCTAACGGGTCAACGCGTAGATGATGTAGTTCACGCCGAGCTTGTACGCTTCGTTCGACATGTCGAGCGGGAACATCCCCGTATCGGAGAACTCCCAGTACTCGGACAGGTCGTTGTTGTAATTCGCGATCGCCAGCAGACGCTTCTTCGGATCGTTGTCCTCGAAGACGCCGTAGAACACCGACTTGTAGCCGCGGTAGATCGGATGGTCGTAGTCGAGCGTCTTGATGCGATAGAACGCATCGAAGATCGGATGCGTGAGGTCCATCTCGATGAGACGCGCGTTCGGGAGCACCTTCTTCATGGCGTTCTCGAAGGTGATCCAGTGATCGCCGACGAAATCGTCGAAGATGATGAACCCGCCCTTCGCCAGATAATTGCGAAGTCCGAGCGCTTCGGCGTCATTGGGACGCCAGAAGCCGGGTTCCGCCATGTAGGCCACGGGATACTTGCCCAGCTGCGGATCATCGAGCGTGAGGATGTTGCTGGCGTCGATCCGCATGCGCGTGCTGGAGAGCTCGCCCACGATCTTGGTGAAGTGGCGCTCGCCGCGTGGATAGTCGTGACTCCACGGGATGTCGCGGCCGCCGCGGAATCCGCCGCCGCCGAACTCGGGGAGTTGGTACTTCACCCGCACGAAGGTCTGGCGACCGTCGTAGGGCACGTTGGGGAGAAACGCCGGTTGCTGGCCGCGTCGCTGCGCGTGCGCCGTATTCTGTGGGGCAAGGGACCACAGGAGCAGACCGGCATACAGCGCGGCACGAGTGAGTGACATCATTTGCCGCGCAACTCCAGCAAAAGGGCCTGCGCCTTCTCGAACGACGGCGCCGCTTCGAGCACCTGCAGCAGCTCGCGCCGCGCGCCGGCGATATCACCGGCATCGCGCAGCGCCCGGGCCAGTTCGTAGCGCGCATCGAGCAGGTCGGTGGGACCCATGGCAATGATGGCCCGACGCTCCAGCACCGCACGGGCCCGATCCCCCTGCGCCGCCGACAGCGTGGCCATGCGCACGTGCACCGTCGGGTCGTAGGGCCAGATCCAGTTGAGCCGGTCGAGCGCTCGAATGGCACCGACCTTGTCGCCGCGCGCTTCGCGGAGATCGGCCTCCATCATGTTCGCCTCCCACGCCGTCTCGTTGCGGCTGGTGACCTGCTCGACCAGCGTGATCGCCCGCGTGGTATCGCCCACCGCCCGCGCGATTTCCGCGAGATACCACGACGGGCCGTCATCGCCGCCGTGCTCGGGGAACATGGCGCGCGCCTGCTCGAACAACGCCCGTGCGGCATTGCGGTCGCTCCCCATCTTGGCGACCGCCTCGCGCATCGTGGCCACGAACTTGCCCCCGCTGCTGTCGGCGGGCGACGTGCCGCGCACCGCCGCGATAGCCACCGCGAACTTGCGCTGGGTGTACGCCTCGAACTCCGCGTCGATCTGCAGGGGCGTCTTCCCCAGCACCTTCTGAAACACGCCCGGGGTATCCATGCCATCGCGGTACGCTTTCAGCATCGCTGGCAACGCCGCGGCCCCCCGCGAGGCCTCCACCATCTCGCAGAAGAGCGACGCCTGGTAGTAGCTGAACTGCGTCTCCTCGGGGAAGCGCGGGCGCAGGAAGCCGTCACTGAGTTGACTGATCGGGCGCAGCTTGCCGTTGGCCATGGCGATCACGTACGACACCGTCGCGTCGGCGCCCCAGCCTCGACCTACCCGACGCTCTTCCAACACCGACAGCCCTTCCGACAGCCACCGCGGCACCCGATGGTCCGATGCCCCCAGCGTAAACGCATGCGTGAGCTCGTGCCACGCCGTGCTGCCCCAGTTGAACTGCCCCTTCTCGCGACCGTTTGGCGTGTCCATGGCCAGCAGGCTGCCAAAGCTCACCCCCAGCGCGCCCAAGCCGGCCAGCCCCACGGTGCGTACCGAGAAATCGGCGTGATAGCGGTAGAACTCGAGCCGCACCGGCGTGGGCGGCTTGTAGCCGTAGCGCACCGCCAGCGAATCGTAGGCCTGCTCCAGCAACGGCACGATGTACAACGCCAGCAGGTCCGCTTCGTCCGCTGGTGCCACCACACGAAAGCGTCCGCGATCGATCGTGCGGAACGTCTTCATCTTGTCGAGCAGGTCGAGCGTGTTCTTGTGCCACAGGTTGAAGGGATCGAGCGCGAAGGCCCGCTCCAGCGCGGCGCGGCCGGCGTCCATCTGCCCGATGCGCAATTGATTGGTGCCAAGCACGCCATACGCCGGCACGTACAACGAGTCATAGCCCGTGGCGCGCTTCGCCAGCGCCACCGCTTCGGTGTACCGACGCTGCCGCACCGACGCTTCGGCCAGCTCCGTGTAGAACGGCGCCGGCGCCGGCTGCAGCGCCGTCACGGCCGCCAGCGATTTGCGAAACGTGGCGCTGTCGCCGTTCAGGAACGCCATCGACCCCAGCACAAACCAGCCCGCACTCGACGTCGAGTCGGCATCGATGGCCCGTTGCGCATACACCCGCGCCGAATCGTACGACTCGGCGTCGCGATGCATCTTCGCCACGAACGCCAGCGCCTCGGCATAGCGTGGATTGCTCGAGATGCTCAACCGCGCCGTGGCCATCGGGTTGCCCTTGCCCTCGAACTCCTCAACTCGTGCCATCGCCAGCAGGGCCTTGGAATCGGTGGGCGAACGTCGCAGGATCCCTTCGAACGACAATCGCGCATCGGGCGCGTTGTACTTCTCGAGGAACAGCTCACCCGCGCGCAGCTGCGCGTCGAAGTTGCTGGAGTCGGCTGCCGTGGCACGATCGAACGCGGCCAGCGCCGAGCGTACCGCCTGCGCATTGCCCACGCCCAACAGCACGTAGGCGCGACCGGCCGAGAGGTATTCGTCGCTGTTGCGCGCCCCGCCTTGTTCGTACGCGGCGGTAATGCGACGCGCGCGCTGCGTGGCATCACCGCGATCGCCGCGCCGCACCGCCGCTTCGGCGGACGCGATCTCCGTGGCCCAGCGATCAGGGCCCGGCACCCGCGGCGGGAGCGGTGCCACGCGAGCCGTGGGCTGTGGCGCCGCACGATCCTGCCCACAGGCCGACAGCGGCGACAACGCCGACAGCGCCACCAGCATCCACATGGTCCGCTTCACTTGCTGCCTCCCGCCGCGCGAATCGCCTGTGTCTTTTCGGCCAGCGCCAACAGCAGGCGCTCCAGCTCCGCCTCGTACGCCGCGGCGGTCATGGAGGCCTTCTTGGTGCGCAGCGACGCGACTTCCGACTCGAGCGCCTGCCGTTCGGCCAGTAGCGCCGCGATGCGTGGATCGGCCGACGCGGCTGTCTTGCCGAACGCCACGCGCGATGCCAGCAGCGAGTCGCTCACCAGCGCGTGCTCGGTCTGCATGCGATTGCTACTCGTATAGGCTTTGCCGACTTCCGTACGCGCAAAGCGGAACACTTCGAACACCGACAGGCGGCCATCCTTGTCGGCGTCGGCGGCGTCCATACCGAGCGCGCCGGCGAAATACTGGAGGAACACCGACTCGTTGCGCTCGTTCGACGTCTTGGTGGCGGTCACCACCACACGATTCGGCGCCGTGAGCACGGGCACGAAATCCCCGCTGCCAGTGGCCGCGTTCACGAACACCACCTGTTGTTTGCCAAAGCCCGCCAACCACGACGCATACTCGGCGGCGGTGGCATCGGGGCCGGGCAGGTTCACCTTCGATTGCGCCCCTTCGCCGCTGCCGTGACCCATCAGCATCACGAACAGCACGTCCCCCGGCTGCACGCGCGACGACAAGCGCAGGAATGCCTGCGCGATGTTCTCGCGCGTCGAGCGCCCCGACGACAGCGCCGTACGCACGGAGTCTTCGGTGAGCACGATCAGACTGGAATCGCTCACGCCCCAGCGGTTCTTCGCCGCGTCGCGCGCTGACTGCGCCGACGCTTCGAACGCGCGCTTGAACTGCGGTTCCCCCGACAGCCCGATCACGAGCAGCACATGGGTGCGCTGCGCGCTGAGCGGAAGTGCCACAGCCAGTGCCAGCCCGCCATGCAGGGCCAGTGCCCGTACCCACCGCGGAAGCCTACGACTCATGCCAGTCCCCTCCACCGACGATATCCCCACTCCGCGCCGAGGAGCAGCGCTACCAAGAGGAATACCGCCGGCATGTCCCACAGGTCCTTCGCTTCACGCACGGTGACGCCCGCTTCGGTGAAGACGGCGTCCTCGGCCAGCTTGCCGGCGTCGGACAACGGGTAGTAGCGACCGCCAGTCTCTTCGGCGATGCGGCGCAGCAGCGAGGCGCGCAGCTCCGCCTGCGCCACATCGGCCCCGCGCTCATCGACCAGCAGCGAGCTGGTTGCCGTCTGCACCGAATCGCGACCACGGGTGGCCACG
>NZ_JBILKJ010000061.1:0-15577 GCF_044376735.1 Gemmatimonas sp. | reverse complement strand
CCCATGACCCGGGACTCGAACTCGTGACCCGAAACTCACGTGAGTCTCGCGTCGCGAGTCAGCGTTTGGGGTGGTGAGTTACCCACGACCCGGCACTCGAACTCGTGACCCGACACTCACGTGAGTCTCGCGTTGTGAGTACAACGTTTGGAGTTGTGCGTTTTATCGAAGAAACCACGGGGCCAAAACCAAACTCACCACGCTCATCAGCTTGATGAGAATATTCATGGCCGGTCCGCTGGTGTCCTTGAACGGATCCCCCACGGTGTCACCCACCACCGCGGCCTTGTGCGGATCGGAGCCTTTGCCGCCCAGGATGCCGCCTTCGATCATCTTCTTGGCGTTGTCCCACGCGCCGCCGGCGTTGGCCATGAACAGCGCCATCATCACGCCCGTTACCGTGGCCCCGGCCAGCAGGCCGCCCAGCGCGGTCACGCCGAGGAACTTGCCGACGAGCACGGGGAGCAGAATCGCCACGAGGCCCGGCGCGATCATTTCGCGGATCGCGGCCTTGGTCGAGATCTCGACGCAGCGCGCCGAGTCGGGCTTCACGCCCGGCTTGCCTTCGAGCAGCCCCGGGATTTCGCGGAACTGACGACGGACTTCTTCCACCATCCCCTGCGCCGCACGGCCCACGGCGGTCATCGTGGACGCACCGACGTAGAACGGCACCACGCCACCCACGAACATGCCGATCACGACCATCGGGTCGATCAGGTTGAGCGTGGTGAGGTTCACTGCCGAAGCGTAGGCCGAGAACAGCGCCAGCGCCGTGAGGGCCGCCGAGCCGATGGCGAAGCCCTTGCCGATCGCGGCGGTGGTGTTGCCGAGCGCGTCGAGGCCGTCGGTGATCTTGCGGACTTCCGGTCCGAGATGGCTCATCTCGGCGATACCACCCGCGTTGTCCGAGATGGGGCCGTAGGCATCGACCGACATCGTGACGCCGACCGTGGCGAGCATGCCCACCGAAGCGATGGCGATGCCGTACAAACCGGCCGACGTGAACGACACCCAGATGGCGGCGCAAATGAGCAGCACCGGCACGATGCAGCTTTCCATGCCGACCGCGAGGCCAGCGATGATGTTCGTGGCCGGGCCCGTCTGCGAGGCTTCGGCGATGCGGCGCACCGGGCCGGCAGCCGTGTAGTACTCGGTCACGAGACCGATGGAGATCCCGGACACCGTACCGGCGATGACGGCGTAGAACGGTCCGAGCACGGGCAGCGCGGCGCCCGCTTCGGTCGTCATGTTCAGCGGCACCATGTTCGTGATGAAATACGCGAACACGAGGAACAGGCCGGCCGCGATGAATGTGACCAGGCGCAACGCGTTGGCCGGATCACCCTTGGCCAGAATGCGCATCATGAAGATGCCGATCAGCGAGGCCACGAGTCCGGCCGCCGTGTACGCCACCGGCAGCAGCATCGCGTTCACGCGCGTGGCTTCGGGGATCAGCACGCTGGTGGCCGCGAGGGCGATCGTGGCCACGATACCGCCCACGTAGCTCTCGAAGATGTCGGCGCCAAGTCCGGCCACGTCGCCCACGTTGTCACCGACGTTGTCGGCGATGGTGGCCGGGTTGCGCGGATCATCTTCCGGGATGCCCGCTTCGACCTTGCCCACGAGGTCGGCGCCAACGTCGGCGGCCTTCGTGTAGATGCCGCCGCCGACGCGCGCAAACAGCGCGATCGAGGAGGCACCCATCGCGAAGCCGGAGATGATCTCGGCGAACGTTTTCGCGTCGGCCGTCACCTCATTCTTGGCGAGAAACGCGAACACGATCGCGATACCAGCCAGTCCGAGCGACGCGACGGCGAGCCCCATGATGGAGCCACCGCCGAACGCCACGCGGAGTGCCGCCGCCTGTCCGCTGCTGCGGGCCGCTTCCGCCGTACGCACGTTGGCGGCCGTGGCCCCCTGCATCCCGATCCAGCCGCTAGCCACCGAAAGCAGACCACCGATGACGTAGGCGATGGCCGTCTTCACACCGATCGCCCAGCCCAGCAGCCCGGCCACGATGAGCAGGAAAGGCAGGAGCACCACGTACTCGGCGCGCAGGAAGGCCATCGCGCCGACGTGGATTTCGCCGGCCAGCTCCTGCATGGCCGGCGTACCGGGTGAGAGCCGGCGAATACCGCCGAAGGTCAGGAACGTCGCGATGAGGCCGACGACGCCCGCGCCCAACGACAGCATCGGGAGTTGCTCGAACATGAAGGTGTGACTGGAGAAACGAAGGTGACCGAACCCGGCTTGGACTACTGCTTGCAGACGCCGCGCGGGTCGAGCTTGGGCTGGTTGACCACCGGACGACCGGTCCGGTTGCCAAGCTCGATCGCCACATCCGCAATCAGTTTCGTCACCCGCTGCATGTGCGGATAGTCGATGTATTGCGGCTCGTCGGTGAGCTGGTGATACGCCGAGTGACCGCCGGTGGTGAAGAAGGTGACCGGCACGCCCCACTTGGCGTACTCGTAGTGGTCGCTGCGGCAATAGATGTTCATGGGATGGTCGTTCGCATCCATGCCGTAGTCGAACACCAGGTTGTGCTTCTTCGTCTTGTTTACGCTTTCGACGAGATCACCGAGCTCGGTGGAGAGGCGGCGCGACCCGATGAGCTGCAGGTAGTCGGGGCCACCGCGCAGCTCCTGACCTTCCTTGGAGGTGCCGGTGAGGTCGGTAGCCGATCCGCGGCCCAGCATGTCGATGTTGAGCTGCGCCACGATGGAGTCACGTGAAACGGTGCTGTGCTCGGTGAAGAACTTCGAGCCCCACAGACCCTTCTCTTCGCCGACGTGCCACACGAACAGCGTGGAGCGCTTCGGCTTGACCTTCATCGTGGACAGCAGCTCGGCGATTTCCTGCACCGCGACCGAGCCCGAGCCGTCATCGTCGGCGCCGTTGAAGATCGAATCGCGACGCGTCGGGCTCGACTTCCGCATCTCGGCCAGCTCGGCGTTGATCTGCGCGAACTGTTCGGCGTTGCCCATCTTGTCATCGTTTTCGGCGCCGCCGGGACGCACGATACGGTTGAAGATCAACACCGAGTCGTGGTCGACCGCGCGACGCGACATCCCCACGTGATCGCTGTGCGCGCCGACGGCGACATACTGATTCTTGAGCTTCGGATCGCTGCCTGGCAGGATCGCCACCACGTTGCGCGCGGCGAACGGCGACGGCACGACGTCGAGGATCGCCTTCACGTTGACGCTCGTGCCGACCGTACCGGCCTTGAGTTCGCTCGCCGGCTGCGTGAACAACTTCGACATCGCGCCGGCGCCGACGAACAGTCGCGGTCCGCCAAAGGCAGGATCGTCCACGTACACGCCGGGGCGCAGCACGTAGCCGAACACGCCAGCCGCCTGTTGTGGGACCACGAGCAGGATGCCGGCAGCCCCGGCCGGTACATCGATGTCACCTTCCACCGCCTGCTGCACGGCGGCCTGCGAGAGTGGCACTGTGAGCACCACCAGCTTGCCGGCCACCTGGTCAGCCGGCAGGAGCCCCGCTTCACCCATCACCCCACCGAACACTACCGGCGTGTCGTTGAAGGTCATCGTGCTGCCGCTCTTGAAGCCCCACTCCTTGCCCAGTTCGAGCGATGCGCCGCCGGCGATGAACGACGACATCGGGTCGACCTTCTTGCTCTTGAGCGGCAGCGTCTGGAAGAACGTGCCGCTGTCACCGGCCGGCTGCAGGCCCAGGCG
Organism: Gemmatimonas sp.; assembly: GCF_044376735.1. Classification (GTDB taxonomy): domain Bacteria; phylum Gemmatimonadota; class Gemmatimonadetes; order Gemmatimonadales; family Gemmatimonadaceae; genus Gemmatimonas. Next base: position 11,873 of record NZ_JBILKJ010000061.1, on the reverse strand, counting down.
CTTGGCTTCGCGCGCCAGCAACTCGGTGGCCTTGAAGCTGCCTTCGGTGCCGGCATCGCGACCCATCAGCGAATCGTCGGCGAAGATGTACAGCCGCGTCATCAGATCGTCGGCGGTGATGGCGCTCTTGGTGGGGCGCGGCGCGAGCTTGAGCGGCAACGCGGTGCGCGGTACCGGCGCGGTGGCGAGCGGCTGTGACTTGGGCGCGTCCTGCGCGCTCACGACCGACGACATGGCAGCAAAGCTGATCGAACCGGCCACCACGAGGGTGCCGATCGACGCGGTGCGCTGCACCGCACGGATTACCACAGAACTCATCGCGGACTCGAAGAAAGGGGAAGACGAGCCACGTGCACCTGAGGTGCCGGCTTCGTGGTCGTCCAGGTTGCCAACAGGGTATCACGCAGCACCGCGAGACGCGGGAAGCCGCTTTGCCGTGCTCCCGACGTACGGGCCAGACTGCGGGTTTCACTAACGGTGGTGCCGGTCACGCGTCGCACGAGGACTTCGGCTTCATCCGTCGTGCGCTGTTCGAGCCAGGCCACGATCGGTTCCGCCCGGCTGTCGAGCACGATGGAGACGCGGCCGATGGGATCGCCGTCGTCGATGCGCACTGGAGCCCCGAACGTGGCGCCGCCATCGGTCGAGGTGGCCACCAGCACACGCGCCGTGTCATGGGCGGCCGTGTACCAGGCCACGACCACCGTTTTGCCGCTGGCCGCCACCTGCGGGCCGTTCACGGGGCACCCCGGATAGAACCAGTCGTCGGCGTGGACGAGCACCGGCGGGCTCCAGCCACCGACCAACTCGCGCACGATGGCGATGTCGCGGATGTCCTTGTCCGAGCGATCCCGATAAACGATCACGCGCCCCTGCGAGCCCTTCGCGGTGGCGGTCTGACAGCAATCGCAGGTACGGGCGTCCAGCACGGCTTCCCTCGAGAGGGACCCGTCGTCGCGCACCACGGCGGTGCGCACGGTCATCTCTCGTGTGGAGTCCTTCATGGCACTCTTGCGGCCGTCGAGCCACACGAGGCCCAGGTTTCGGCCACCCTCCGACCAGAGCGACACGAACCCATGCTCGGCGGCCAGCCCGTCGGTGTGCGGCGTCACGGGGGCGCTCCACGTGCGGCCGTCGTCCCGCGAGCGCACGGTGCGAATGCCGTAGGCGTAGGTGCTCGTGCCTTCGCGCTCGAGCCAGTGGGCGGCGAGGTCGCCGTTGTCCAGCTTCACGATCGCGGGGAAATCGGCCCAATTCACGAAGAACGGGCGGTCGGCGGCTATCGTGCGCGAGGAATCCCAGGCGGTGCCGTTCCACTTGGCGAGTCGAATGGCGAACGAGGAGTCGGCGCGCTGCTCCGTCCACGACATATACGCTGCGCCGCTGTCGTCGGTGATGACGAACGGCGTCTTGCTGCCGGCCGGTGCCGGGCTGGGGAGCTCTTCGACGGCGCCGAGGATGGCGGTGGCGGACGATGCCGTGGCGGCCACGTCTCGGGTGCCACAGGCGGAGCCTACGGCGGTGGCCACGATCACGAGACTGGCGACGAGCAGCCTCCGGGCCGGAAGTTGTTGTAGCATACTACAACGTTGGGCGACTCTTCGGTTCCGAGCAACTATGCTGAGTGCAGTGAAGCGGGAATTGGCCTCGGAGGCCGTACGTTGCCTGCTCGTGGCGGCGACGGTTGCGTTGCTCGCGCCCGGCGACGCGGTGGCGCAGTCCACCTCGGTCGGTGTCCGAACCACCCCGGTCGACACCGTGCAGGGGGTCGTTTTTGACAGCCTGTCCGGCATGCCGGTCGGGGGGGCTTTTGTGTCGGCGGACGGCGGCGAGGTCTCGGCTACCACCGACTCCGCGGGCCGCTTCCTGTTGCTGTCGGCTTCGCGAATCTCCCGTCTCGTGGTGTATCACGAGCTGCTCGATCGCGTGGGCCTTGGGGCCCTCCGTGCGGAGCGCGGTGATGTCTCGGGCCGTTGGGCACCGCGACTGGCAACACCGAGCATCGAGTCCGTCTGGGCGCGCTTCTGCAGCGGCCGGCGTCCACGGAACGGACTCGGTGGCATCGTGTTCGGGCGGACGATGGCCGCCGACGGCAGCACCCGACTGGGCGGCGCGCAGGTGGAACTGCAATGGGAGACGACGGAGCTGCGGGCCGATACGATGCCTCGCTACAAAACACGGGTGGTCCGCAGCGATAGTGCGGGCGACTACGTGGTCTGTGGCGTGCAGGAGTTCGGCCCGGCTGGCGTCATCGCCGTGGCGCCGACGGTGCGTTCCGCGGCGCTGCTCCTGCCCGGCGACGTGGTGCCGATTCGCCGCGCGAATCTGATGCTGGGGACAACCGATATCGCGTCCCGCACGTCAGTGCAGGGCACGGTGCAGGATGCCGAGGGGCAGCCCGTATCGGACGCGATGATCACGATCGATGGTGTGGAATCGTCCGCGCGCTCCGGCGCGGACGGGCGTTTCCGCGTGGCCGGCGTGCCGACCGGTACGCGGATGCTCTCGGTGCGCAAAGTCGGCATCCTCCCGTATCTGGCGCCCATCGATGTCCTCACGCGCGGCGTGGCGGCGTACACGGTGATGGTCGAACGCGGCGTCACCATTGAGGGTGTGCGTATCACCGCCCGTCGATCGGTCTCCCGAGACCTCCGGGAGTTCGAAGAGCGCGCACGGGCCGGCATCGGCAGGGTGATGGACTCCACGACGATCATGAAATTCCCCAGGCTCCAATCGGCCTTGCGGCAGTATCCGGCACTGCAGGTGGCGACGGCGAACAACGGCATCGACTTCACGCTGCTTGGGAGATTCGGCTCCGGCGGGGTACGTTGTCGCGCGTACATTTATGTTGATGGCGTCGTCGAAAGCTCCGCGTATCTGGCCGTGCTGCCGCCCGAGAACATCGCGGCGATGGAGCTGTTCAACTCGGATGCGCTTGCGCCGGTTCGCTTTCGACCGCTCGGCAATTCGTGTGCGGTGCTGCTGGTGTGGACCAAGAACTTCTTGCGGGGATAGCGCGTGACGCGTCGTGGATTCGAACAGAAGATGGCGAGGACGATGAAGGGACTCGCCCTGGTGCTGGCCGGCCTGCTCGGTGGATCGTCGTTGGGCGCGCAGGTCGCGCCGGTATCGCAGCGTCCGGATACCGTTCGCGGCCTTGCCTATGACAGTCTGGCCTTTCGGCCGATGGCCGGCGCGCTCATCACGGCGGAGCCGGGCGGCGAGTCCGCCGCCAGCGATTCCCTTGGCCGGTTCACGATCTACAGCCGTATGCGCGTCATGCGCCTGGTCGCGTTCCACGAGCGGGCCGATCGCCTCGGACTCGGGGAGTTGATCGCGACGCGCCCTGAGGGCGACGGACCGTGGGAACGTCCCATCGTGGCGACGCCAGGCATGAACACGGCCTGGGCCCGGCTGTGCGTGGGCCAGCGTCGCCCCGCCAACGGCATGGGCGGCATTCTGTTCGGCTCCACCACGGCCGCCGACGGCGCCACCCGCGTGGCGGGCGTCGGGCTCGTGCTGCAGTGGCAGGCGGTCAAGAGTCTGCTCGACACGACGCCCAAGTTCGAATCGATGACGGTGCGCAGCGACTCGTTGGGCAGTTACATCTTCTGCGGCGTGCAGGAGTTCGGCCCGGCCGCGCTGGTGGCGTCGTCGTCGCAGTACCGCAGCGACAACGTGTTGGTCGACGCCGACGCCGCCTCGCTGCGTCGCGTCGATCTCGTCCTCGGCGCCACCGCCGGCCCGACGGCTACCGCCACCGTGCAGGGACGCGTGGTCGATGAGACGGGGGCCTCGGTTCCGGCCGCGACGGTCACGTTTGGCGGCTTTGCCACCGAGATCATGTCGGGCCCCAATGGCCGCTTCACGATCAACAACGTGCCCACCGGCAGCCGCATGGTGTCGGCGCGCAAGATCGGCTACGTGACCGTGGCCAAGCAGCTTGATGTGCTCGAAAAGGGCGTGACGGGGCTCGAAGTGCTGGTGGAGAAGGGCGCGCTGGTGGAGCAGGTCAACATCCGCTCCACGCGCGTCAAGTCCCGCGACGCCACGGAGCTCGACGAGCGGAAGGCGTCGGGGCTTGGCCGCTTCGTGGATTCCACGCACTTCGCGAAGTACGATCGCACGCGCCAGGCGCTGGATCTGCTGCCCGGTATCCGTACGCAGATGGGACGCGCGCCGGGAGACTTCGTGATTCGTGGACGCGGCGACTGCATGGCGTCGTTGTGGGTGAACGGCGTACGGGAGCCGAACATCCCCGACAACATGATTGCCCGCCTGCCAAAGGATGAAATCGCCGCCGTGGAAATCTTCAACAACGAGATGCAGGCGCCGGCGCGCTTTCAGACGGCGGGCAATCAGTGCGCGGTCGTCGTGCTCTGGACGAAGCAGCACATCAACGCGAAGCGTTAACGCATTACGGCTGCTTGGTGATTACGCCGCCCTTCATCACGTAGGACACCTTCGCGAGTAGCGAGACGTCGCGCAGCGGGTCGCCCTTGACCGCCACCAGATCGGCGAGCTTGCCGGTCGTCACGCTGCCGAGCTCCCGTTCGACGCCGAGCAGGGTGGCGCCGTTCATGGTGCCGACGGTGATGGCCTCCATCGGCGTGGCGCCGAGGATGTCCACCATGTACTTGAACTCCTCCCCGTTGCGGCCGTGAATGTCGCTGGTGGCATCGGTGCCCAGGGCGAATTTCACGCCGGCTTGGTAGGCGGCGCGCAGGCGCACCCGCCGTTCGCCGGCGATGGCGGTGGCCTTGGCGATCGAGTTGGCGGGCACGCCTTTGCGGGCGCCGTCGGTGACGATCTCTTCGAGAATGATGAGGGTGGGCACGAGGTACGTGCCCTTCTCCTTCATGAAGCTGATGGCTTGGTCGTCGACGAGGCTGCCGTGCTCGATGCTGGCGACGCCGGCCAGGACGGCCGCCTTGAGCCCATCGCCGGCGTGGGCGTGGGCCATGACCTTGCGGCCAAGTCGGGTCGCTTCCGCCACTGCGGCGGTGAGTTCATCCATGCCGAACTGCGCGGCGCCGACGGCGTCGCCCACCGAGAGAATGCCGCCGGTGGCAACGATCTTGATCTGATCGGCGCCGTATTTCACGTTCGTGCGCACCTGCTTGCGCACGGCGTCGGCGCCGTCAACGATGGCTCCGGTACCGGGCACGGCAAGGAACGGGCTCCATCCGTTTACGTCGGCGTGGCCACCGGTGCTGCCGAGGGCCGGCCCCGACGCGTGAATGCGCGGGCCGGGGATGAGGCCGCGGGTGATGGCATCGCGCACGACCACGTCGACGAAATCGGTACTGCCCGCTTCGCGCACGGTGGTGAAGCCGGCGTCGAGCGTCTTCTTCGCATTGATCGTGGCATAGATCGCGCCGTGCGCCGGCGTCTCCTTGAGCACCGCCAAGTCGCCGCCGTCGTTGTCGATCGACGTGAGGTGCGTGTGCGCGTCGATGAAACCGGGGAGCAGGGTGTAACCGGCCAGGTCGAGGCGCGTTGCTCCGGCAGGCACGCGCACGGTGCTGGCGGGGCCGACGTCGAGGATGCGTTCGCCGCGCACGATCACCATGGCATCAGCGATCTGCGTGCCGTCACCGACGATGACGCGGTCCACGTGGATCGCGGTGACGCGGGGCGCCTGGGCGGACTGTGCGGCGGCTGGTCCGGCTATCGCCGCGCTGAACGCCACGGTCGCCGACGCGGCGGCGGTCAGAATTCGAAGAGAAGGTCGCATGCCGAGAAACTACTCCGCGATGATGCCTTGCGTGCAGGCGGACGGGCGCGCTAACGCCCCATCGTGCTCACGGCCTTCTCGGTGCCGTCGGCGATCCACAGTTCGAGCGCGGCCACCATGCGCGGATACAGCGCTTCGACCAGGTCCCGCTCGTCGCGCGGCATGGTGTGCAGCACGAAGTCGGCCAGATCGCCGATCTGGCGGCGCTCATCGACCGGCTTGATGCCGATGCGCAGGCGCGGGTAGGTGGGCGACTTGAGATGGGACTCGATGCTCTTGAGGCCATTGTGTCCGCCCGGGCTGCCGGCCGCGCGCAGGCGATACTCGCCGGCGGGTACGGCGACTTCGTCGACGATGACCATGAGATCGTCGGCGGCTTTCCATCCTTCGCGCTTGAGATACGGTCGGAGGGCGGCGCCGCTGAGGTTCATGAACGTCTGCGGCTTGACGAGCTTGACCTTCTTGCCGCCCACCATGCCTTGAGTGGTCACGGCGTCGCCGTCTTTCCGCCAGGGGTCGAAGTGCCACTGATGCGCGAGATGGTCCACCAGCCACCATCCCACGTTGTGTCGCGTGTGCTCGTATTCCCGGCCGGGATTGCCGAGTCCGACGATGACTTTCATACGCAGGGGTAAACGGGCGGGGCGCGGAATGCGCCAGCGTGGGGTGACCATGCCGAACGGACTCCGCGCCCCGTACGAACGAGCGAAAACGAGCGATCGCCGAGCTTACTTCTCGTCGGCCTTGGGCTTCGCGCGGATCACTTCCGGCTCGGCGGCGCCATCGGCGACGGTTTCCACGGCCACCTTCGGCACCTGCACGATACAGACCGTGGTGCCCGGCTCGTCGAGCAGCTTGATGCCGGCCGGGAGCGTGAGATCGGACACGTGCAGCGACTTGCCGACCTTCAGCGACGACACGTCGACGTCGATGTGGTTCGGGATCGCCGACGGATCCACTTCGATGTGGAGCTGGTGCATGATCTGGTCGAGCAGGCCGCCTTCGAGGCGGACGCCTTCCGGCACGCCGATGTAGACGATCGGGCAATGCACCGACACCGTCTCACCCGCCACGAGCTCCTGGAAGTCGATGTGCGTGATGGTGCGCTTGAACGGGTGGCGCTGTACTTCGCGGATCAGCGTGCGGGACGACTTGCCATCGATGGAGAGCTCGATCACGGTGCTGCTGATCGCGATGCTCTTGAGGAGCTTGTCGGTCTCGCGCGCATTGATCGTGAGCGACTGCGCCTCGCGGCCGTGGCCGTAGATCACTGCGGGAATGCTGCCGGCCTGACGGATCTTGCGAGCGGCGCCCTTACCCGTTTCGGTGCGAACGGACGCGGAGAGAGAAGCGGTGGACATTGTGACTAACCTCTGAGATAAAGTGGTTCGGGAGTAACCGGAAATGGTCGGCCCGGCCAGTAACGGCGTGCTTCGCCGTTATTCGAACAACACGCTCACCGACTGATCGGCATGCGTGAATCGGATGGCCTTCGCCAGCAGCTCGCCCACCGAGAGCACCTGCAGCGACGGAAAGCGTCGCTCGGGGGGGAGATTGATGGAGTCGGTCACCACGACTTCCTTGATCGGTGCGTTCGTGAGCCGTTCCACGGCGGGGCCGCTGAACAGCGCGTGTGTGGCACACACGTAGATGTCGTTCGCACCGAGATTCCTCAGGGCACGGGCGGCTTCGGAGACGGTGCCGGCCGTGTCGATCATGTCGTCGGGAATGAGACAATCCCGGCCTTCGACTTCACCGACGACGTTCATCACTTCGGCCACATTGGCCTTGGGGCGACGCTTGTCGATGATGGCGAAGGTGGCGTCGAGACGCTTGGCAAAGCCGCGCGCCATCTTGGCCGATCCGACGTCGGGGGCCACCACGCACAGGTCCTTGAGCCCCTTCTTGCGGAAATAATTCGTGAATACCGGCGCGGCATACAGGTGATCGACGGGCACGTCGAAGAACCCTTGCAGCTGGTGCGCATGAAAATCGAGACCGAGGACACGATCGGCGCCGGCCGTCTCGATGAGGTTGGCCATGAGCTTGGCGCCAATGGCGACGCGCGGCTGATCCTTGCGGTCTTGCCGTGCGTATCCCGTATACGGCAACACGGCGGTGACCCGGGCGGCCGAGGCACGGCGCGCGGCGTCAATGAGGAGCAGCAGCTCGAGCACGTTCTCGCCCGGCGGATTCGTGGGTTGCACCACGAACACGTCCGCACCACGAATGTTCTCGTCGATTCGGACGAACACTTCTCCGTCGGCGAAGCGCGTACAGGTCACCTTACACAGCTCGGTGCCCAGCATCCTCGCGACCTCTTCCGCGAGCGGCCGATTCGCCGTTCCGGAGAGGATCTTGAAGCCGCGCGGCAACGGAGACGGTACGTCCAGCAACGGAGTCATCCGGGGGTCTCGACCTGCATGAAGTGTGTTGGTACGGAACCAGTACAAAGGGGGCGGAGTGTCGCCGGTACCTCGTGCGAGGCGCGGCGGCTCCGTCCCTGACCAGCCATCAAGCATAGCCAAATCGGTGTCTCAGAGGGAGGGGCAGCGGCACATCTGCGGAGCCACCGTCGTCGCCGAGTCGTGACCGACCTGTGGTCACGCTGTCGGCAAATGCTCACCGACGAGAGGAAGTGTACGAGGCGTCACAGTGTGACGACGCTCCCTCTTTCTTCCTCCAACGAGCCATGCGTACTTCTCATGTCCGCCGTGTCCTCGGCGCACTATTTTCGGTCGTATTGACCGGACTTCCTGTCTCTCGAGCGAACGCTCAGGCTACTGAAGGGTTCGTGGCCGGTCAGGTTCGGTCGGCCGCAGGCGCCGCAGTGGTGGGTGCCACGGTAACCGCGCGCAACCTTTCCACCGGCACTCAGCAGACCCGGCAGACCGATGCGCGGGGGCGCTACGTCTTTGCGCAGCTGCCGATTGGCGGTCCCTACACCCTGACGGTCCGGCAGCTTGGCTTCCGTCCGGCGCAGCGCAGCGGGTTGATGCTCAATCTGGGCGATCGTGTGACGCTCGATCTGGTCTTGGACGTCTCGGCAACGGAACTGGCGGCGATTGATGTCCGGGCAGACCGGGAGAGCAAGCGGGCGGAGCGCGTCGGCGGCAGTACCGTCGTCAGCGAAAAGGAAATCCGCCAGCTGCCGATTCAGGACCGCTCGTTCGCCGATCTCGCGATCCTGGCGCCGACGACTTCTCGCGCCGGCACCGGCGGCATCATCACGTCGTCGTCGTCGATTGCCGGTGGTCGAGTCACCGGAACCGACATTCGCGTGGATGGTGTCCAGGCGAAGAACACGATCTGGGGCGCGGGCTTCGGCCGCGGCCCGTACTCCATCTCGGTGGAAGCCGTCCGTGAGTTCGAAGTGGTGACGAACGTGTACGACGTGACGCAAGGTCGGCAGGGAGCCGGCGCGGTGAACGTGGCGACGCGCGCCGGTACCAACACGACCAACGGCTCGCTCTTCGTGTACAACCGCAATCAGGCGCTCACCACGAAGACGAACTTCCTTGGGCAGAACGTCACCAGCTTCGACAATCTGCAGTTCGGCGGGTCGATGGGCGGCGCGATCGTGAAGGACAAACTGCACTACTTCGTAGCCTATGATCGCCAGCAAGTGGCCGAGCCTTTCTCCACGCTGCAGGTGGAGAACAACGCCGACTGGTCACGGTTGCAGGTGGCGCCTGACAGTGTGACGCGGTTCCTGGACATTCTTCGCCGGTCGTACGGTCTCCCAAGCGACCGTCAGGTTGGCACGTTCGATCGCGCCAACACGCTGAACACCGTGTTCGGGCGTTTGGACTACCAGATCAACGAGGCGCATCGCGCGACGTTGCGCACGACGTATTCCGACTTCCTGTATGGTAACTCGATCCCGGACCGTGAGCTGTCGGTGCTCGAGAGCCGCGGCAATCAGAAGTCGCGCGAAATACAGACGATGGCGTCGGTGAAGTCGAATCTCGGCAGTCGTCTCACCAATGACGTGCGGTTAGCGTACACCAACCGCATTCTGGAGAACGAGCCGAACACACGTTTGCCGCGTGGGTGGGTGAACGTATCCTCCGCGTTGCCCACCGGCGGTACGGGCACGAATCAGATCCTGCAGTTTGGTGGACAGCGCACGAGCCCGGAGCTGCAGACCGAGGAGTCGTATCAGCTGGTCGACGTGCTGCGTTTCGACGGCGATCGCTCGGCGTTCACCCTGGGCACGGACCATTCGCTGAACAACCTCTCGATGTTCGTGTCCATCGAGACCGACGGTCTCTTCCAGTTTGCCAATCTGGCGGCCCTCGAGGCGCGTCGGCCGTCGTCGTTCGCGCGCTTGGTGCCGATTCAGAATCTCGAACCCCGCATGCGGCAGTGGGTGTACGATGGTGGTGTGTTCGCGCAGGGCGAGTTCCGCGTGCGCGACAATCTCAACCTGACGGCCGGCTTACGCGCTGACGTGTCGGCGTTCCTGACGGCCGCCAACCCGAACGCCGCGATCGAGGGGGCCTTCGGCAAGCGGACCGATCTGGCGCCCACCGACTTCGCCATCCAGCCGCGGGCTCAGATGACGTGGACACCTGGCCGCGCCGGCCAGAATCTCGTGCGCGTCGGCAGCGGCTACTTCACGTCGCAGCCGCACTACATGGCGCACATCAACAACCTGCTCAACGATGGCTCGCAGTTGGCCGATGTGCTCCTCACGGGCGCCGCGGTGCCGACGCCGGACTTTGTCAGCTATCGCCAGTCGTTTGCCAACGTCCCGGGGATTCCGGCTGGCAGCGGACCACGGCCGCAGTACGTCAACTTCTTCGGCCCCGACTTCAAGGTGCCGCGCACGTGGAAGAGTGACATTGCGTACCAGCGTCGTCTCTTCAACGGCAACCTGACCCTTGGCGCCGCGGCACAGTATGCGCAGACCAACGAGCTCTATCGGTACGTCGATCTGAACCTGCGGCCGACGCCGGATTTCACGCTGGCCAACGAAGCGGGGCGACCGGTGTTCGTACCGTCCACCAGCATCACCGCGACTGGCGGTCGGAATCCGGTGCTGGCCCGTCCGTTCTCGCAGTTCCAGCGCGTCCTCGAGCTTCGCAGCGATGCTGCACAGCATCAGAAGGCGTTCTTCGTCGATGCCGCGCTGCGCCTCCCGCGGAACGGCTCGATCAGTGGATCGTTCACCTTCAATCAGACGCGCGACAACAGCTCGTTCAACTGCTGTATCGCCATCAGCTCGGTGTTCACGCCGGTGCCGGGCGATCCGCGAATCGCCACGTGGGGCGCCAGCAACACGGATTTCCGTCACAAGCTCGTGTTGTTCGGCGCCACGCCGGAGATCAAGGGCTTCCAGTTCAGTGCCCGCGTGATCGGGCAGTCGGGCACGCCGTGGTCGGCCACGGTAGCGCAGGACATCAACGGTGATGATGTCGGCGCTGGCAGCTCGTTCGGCAATCAGAATGACCTGGCGTTCGTGTTCGACCCGTCAACGCCGGGCCTTCGCGCCGGTTTTGCGGACTCGCTCCGGCTGGTGTACGGCAGCCCGCTCAACACCGGTGCCAGCTATCTGAACGCCACCGTGGGGCAGATCGTCGAGCGAAACGCGATTCGCAATCCGTTCGTCACGCAGGTAGACGTGCGCCTGTCGCAAAAGCTGCCGTCGATTCGCGGACAGCGCGCCGAACTGACGCTCGATGTGTTCAACGCCGCCGCGCTGATCAATCACAACTGGGGCGCGGTGCGCGTGGTCCCGGGTGCCAACCAGACGCTGCTGAATGTGATCAGCTTCGATCAAGCTGCTCGCGAGTATCGCTACCGCGTGAATCCGAACTTTGGCCGCACGGTCAAGTCGGGCAACCGGTACCAGATGCAGTTGGGCTTGCGGTACCAGTTCTGATTCCAGCCCGCGGGCTGCCTGACCATCGGCCGCCGGTAGCGGCTCGGACGCATCGGGTGGTGTAGAACGCGAATGGCGAGGCAGCGGTGGTTCCGCTGCCTCGCCATTCGCGTTGTCCGGTGTCGATAGGCCCACTCGGAATCGAACCGAGATCATCGGCTTCAAAGGCCGAGGTAATAGCCGTTATACGATAGGCCAGCTGCTGCACCTGCGACGAACGTCCGTATGCTACCCCGGGGCCCGACTGCG
>NZ_JBILKJ010000015.1:0-52556 GCF_044376735.1 Gemmatimonas sp. | reverse complement strand
CATGCAGGCGGTCGTCGCCAAGGTGATCAGCGCCGAGCCGGAGCCGCTGACCCTGGTGCGGAAGGCCGTGACGCCGGCGGTGGACGCCGCGGTGCGGCGCGCGCTGGCCAAGCTGCCGGCCGACCGCTTTGCGTCGGTGGCGGCCTTCCTCGCGGCGCTCACCACCGCCGAGGCGCTCGGTGCGGCGGGCCCGCGTGGCACCGCCACGGCCACCGGTACCACGGTGCCGCGCTCGCGCTGGCCGGCGGCGGCCGTGGCCGGCACTCTGGCGGCCGTGCTCGGCGTGACCGCCGGGTGGGGGCTCTGGGGCGCCTCGCGCGCGGGCAGCACAGCGGCCGACATGGCAACGCTCACGCGGGTGCAGGCCACCTTCACCGGCACGGCCGGGCTCCCCGCGCTCTCCCCCGACGGCGAGGTGCTGGCGTACGTGGAGCGGCGCTGCGCCCAGCCCAGCCACGACGGCCATCAGAGCGAGTTCGCGATCGGCGTCGATGCCGTCCCCTGCGTGGACCGCGTGCTGGTGCAGGACACCGGCTCCACCTCGCCAGTGACCGTGCTTCGCGGGGTACGCGAGATGCAGAATCTGCGGTGGACGCACACCGGCACCGCGCTCGTGTTGTCGGCCGAGCTCGATTCCGTCTCGCCGGGCACCTACGTGCTCCCGCGGCTGGGGGGGACCCCACGGCGCGTGGGGCCCATGGGCTTCGTGGACGTGCATGCCCGCGGCGATACGGTGCTGGTGCTTCCGGGCACCGTCGAGTTCGAGAGTGCCTCGCACGCGCTCGTGATCGCGCTGGCCACCGGCCAGATCACCGACAGCGTGCCGATGCCCTCGCGGGTGCTCACCGCGATCGCCTGGTCTCCCGACGGTGGCCACATCGCCACCACCGACTCGCGCGGGCGACTGTACCTGGTCGATCGCGCCACCGGCCGAGCCGATTCGCTCGCCACCGTGACGCGCCAGCACCTCCGCTGGACGCCGGCCGGCGACGGGCTGCTGTTCTTTCAGCCGGCCGCCGGTCGCGATGACGACTTCCTGCGGGTGGCGGTCGACGGGAAAGGACACTTCGCCGGCGCGCCGGTGCCGATCGCGCCGCGCGGGCAAACGGTATTTCGCGGCAGCTTCGACGTGGCGCGCACCAGCGGTCTGCTGGCCATCGTCACCGGCAACGCCACCGGTGACCTGCACACTTTCCCGGTGCGCCCCGGCGAGCGGGCCACCTCGCGGCAGGTGACCAGCGGCACCTCGTGGTACAGCTACCCGACCATCGCCCCCGACGGGCGCGCGATCTACTACCTGAGCGGCAACGGCAACGGCGACAACCTGTTCCGCGTGGCCACCGACACGCCGGAGCCCGTGGAAGAGGCGCTGACCACCGGGAACGGCGCCGGCGTGTCGATTTATTCACTCGTGTCGCCCGATGGGCGCCGTGTGATTTTTCAACGGTACGTGGGCGACACGATGCGTACGCTCGACGTGAACGTCGAAGGCCAGCCGACGGTGACCGCGCTGCCGATCGGCGCCGACGGCCGCTGGCGCCCCGGGCTGTTCCCGTTCGGCACCGATGGCGTAGCGGGGGTGGCGGCCGACCTGCGGGCGCTGTTGGTAGCGGAGGGGCGCGGCCGCCCGGTGCGCCGCGTCGCGGCCCCCGATTCGTTTCTCATCATGGCCACGACACTGAGCCCCGACGGCTCGCGCATGGCGGTCGAGCTGCACGGACCGCGCGAAACGCTGTTCGGCGTCACCCCCCTCGACCGCTGGGCCTTCACCGTGCTCGAGCGCATCCCCGGGCCGGCCATCGGTACGTCGCTGTCATGGCGCGACGACGGGTTCGTGTACTACGGCGACTTCGACACCGCACTGCGGATGCCCGTGCTGCGCCGACTGGACCCCCGCGCGCCCGTTACCGGTCGCGCCCCGGTCGCCCTCACCCTGCCCGAACGGTGCAAGGTCCCGTCAGCCGTGGTGGCCGCCCGGGCGCCGGTCGGCACCTGCCTGGTGGAGGATTACCGTGGAGACGTGTATCTGTGGCGGCTGGATGGGGTGACGCGGTAAGCCGGCGCGCGGCTTCGCGATCGAGCGCGTCATCGATGCGCCCGTGCGACTCGTCCATGAGGCGCGCGCCACAATCAGCGCATCGCGCCGCGCTGCACCTTCGGTGGCCAGAGGGCTCACAGGATGGCGGCCCCGGCTGCATTTTCTCGTCGGTCCGCTCGCCCTTCCTTCCAATGCCTCTGATGCCTTCCATTCGTCACCGCGCCATCCTCGCCGCGATCGCCCTCGTCGCGGCCTGCGGTGGCGACCCCGCCGCGCCTGATGTGCCCCCGGTCGTGGCCATCACCGCCGCCGGCGGAGTCAGTACCCTCGCGTCCGGCGCCAGCGCGCAGCTCAGCGCCACCTACACCGATAATCGCGGCAAGCTGGCCCGCAACGCGGTCTTTGTGTGGGCGTCGTCCAACACCGCCGTCGCCACCGTGACGGCCAGCGGTCTCGTGACCGTAGCACAGGCGGGCACCACCACCATCTCCGCCACGTCCAGCGGCACCGTGGGCAGTTACAGCCTCACCGTCACCCCGGGCGCGCCCGCCAAGCTGTTCCTCAGCACGGCGCCGAATGGCGCGGCCTCGGGCATCCGGCTCACCACGCAGCCCGTCGTCGAGATTCGCGACAACGCCGACAACGTGGTCACGACCGCCAGCACCACGGTCACCGTCGCGCTCGTTGGCAGCGGGACATTGACGGGCACGACCAGTGTCACCGCCGCCCAGGGGCAGGCGCGATTCACCAACCTGACGATCGCGGGCCTGGTGGGCGGGCGGACGTTGCTGTTCAGCGCGATCGGACTGACGCCGGTCTTCTCGGGCGTCGTGACGTTATCGGCTGGTCCCGCCGCGGCGGTAACCTTCGTGGGTACGCCGCCCCGGCTGCGGAGCGGCGTACCCAGCGCCAACGCGATGCAGGTGCAGCTGCGCGATGCCGAAGGGAATGACGCCGCGGTGGCCGGGCGCCGAGTGGTGGTCGCGGCGACGGGTGGCTTCGGCGTCACCGCCACGGCCAACACGACCGCGCTCACCAATGCCTCGGGGCGGGCGGTGTTCAGTGCGCTCACCGTCGCCGGCGTGGCGGGCGCACGCACGCTCACGTTCGTCGCCGACTCGATTGCCACGGCCGCCACGGCCACACTCACCCTCGTGGGTGGCGTCCCCACGCGACTGGCCATCGAGCGTGATGCCCCGCCTACGGGAGAGACTGGCGTACCGCTCTCACCAGCTCCGATCGTGCGCATGCTCGATAGTGTGGGGAACACGTCGGCCGACGAGGGGGTGGTGCTCCGCGCGTCCCTGCGAGGTGGCGGTTCGCTCACCAACAGCACGGCGAGCACCGATACCGACGGTCGGGCCACCTTCTCCACGTTGACCATTCTGGATGCCGGAAGCACGCGCGTGCTGGAGTTCAGCGGCGTTGGACTAACCAGCGTCTCGTCGCGCACGATTGCCGTCACCCCTCCCGACACCGCGGCGCAGCCGTCCAGCATCCGCACGACGCTCTCAGCGAGTGACACCGTTGGTCGCGTCCTCGAGTTGACGGGTACCACCGCCTCGTTCCAGCCGTTCATCGCGGCTCGCAACGCCAGTGGAGCACTGATGGGAACCGGCGGTGTTCGCTGGTTCGCGCGCGATCCGTCGCGCGCCACGGTCACCTTCGACGGGCGCGTCACCGGCGCGCTGCCCGGCCGCACCTTCGTGGTCGCACAAGGCAGCCGCACACCGACGGTGGCCGACTCGATTCTGGTGTTCGTGCCGCGTAACGCCACGGGACCCATTCTTCGCGCGACGTTGCCCAGCTATCGCATCACCACGGACACGTTCTCCATCGTGGTCGAGGTGGTGCCGCGCGACGGGCGCACGCTGTCCGCCGCCGACCTCGAGGTGGCGTGGCCGGGGGCCGCCGCCTTCCCGTTCTCGCCGTTCAGGGTGACGGCGATCACGCCACTCCGCGCCGGTGTCGCGTCACAAATCGTCGATGCGCAGGAGAATGTGCGCGTCACGTGGGTGTCGGCCACGCCGGTGTCGGGGCCGGTCGCCCTCGTTCGCCTCTCCTGCCTCGTCAACCAACGTGGCGTCGGGAACCAGGTGGTGTTCACCCTCAATCAGTTGCTGGCCGGTGACCTCACGGACATCACGAGTGCCGTCAGTGTGTTCAATCCTGTGGTGATCGTGCGATGAGTGCACCACACGCCACATTCTTCCCGGGCAACTCAATGGTACGCATGAAGACCCCACTGCTCGCCCTGCTGGCCGTACTCGGCACGACCGCCTGCCGGAACGCCCTGCTCGATACGCCGCAGCCCGTCGTGCGCAGTACCCTCGCCGTACACGCGCGCAGCACACACGGCGATACGGTGCACCTCACCCTCACGCTCGGCACCGGTCCGTTGCGTGCGCTCGGCAGCGTCACCGCGGAAGTGGCCAACAGCCCCGACTGGAGCTTTACCGGCTGCGTGGCCGCACAAGGTGAGCCGCTGCTGGCCTGCAAGGCGCACAACGGATCCGTGCGCGTGGCGGCCGCGTGGGCCGCGGGCACCCACACCGGCGATCTCATCACGCTCACGTTCGTGCGCACCGCACCCGCCGCCCGCGCGTCGTGGCAGCTGTCGGTGCAGGAAGCGCACGGTGTGAGTGGGCAGTCGCTGCTCGAAGACCTCGACGTCCGCGCTGACGTCACGGATGGGACGCCATGACGGCGCGTCGTCCACGCACGGCGTGGCTCCTTACGCTGCTGCCGGTATTCGCCGCCTGCCATCAGCGCGGCTCCGCGGCGCCGGTGATTGAACGGCTGACCCCCGCCACGGCTGACGTGTCCCGAGGCGCCATGATCGACGTCACCATCGCCGGTCGCGGCTTCGATTCGCTCAACACCGTCCACTTCGGTCGCGTGCTCCTGCGCCAGGTGCCGCGCACCTCACCCACGTCGCTGCGCTTCACCGTTCCGCGCGACGATGAGCAGATGCAGGATCGCGGCGCAGCGCCCGTGGTACCGCTGGCCAGTGGGATGTACTCCGTGTCGGTCACCACCACGCGTGGGACCTCGAATGCCCTGCCGTTTACTCTGAGCGGGAATGTCCGATGAGACATCGTTTTCGAAATCGTTTGGGGTTCGCGGCACTCTGTGCCGTCATCATGCCACAGCTGGCCGTGGCGCAACGGCAAAAGGAAATCGTTCGCGAGGGTGACCCCGAGATCCGCCGGCAGGCGCTGATCAGCTTGTGGGATGCCGCGCCGGGCTCGCTCGAGGCGCGCACGGGCATGTCATATGGCGTGTGGCTGGCCGCGCAGCCGAGTGCCAGCAGCGCCATGCTGCGCGATGGCGTGCCCGTGCCCACGCCTGGTCGCTGGACCAGCATCGGACCTCGCGGCATGTACGGCGACAACGGCTTCTTCGGGTCACTGCCGCAGCTCGATGCGGGGCGCGTTCCCACGGTGGCGTTTCACCCGACCGACCGCAATGTGCTCTACGTGGGCACGGCGGCCGGCGGCTTGTGGAAGAGCACGAACGAAGGGGCCAGCTGGATGCCGCTCACGGACAATCAGTGTTCACTGGTCATCGGCGCGGTCGCGGTGGACCCCGTGAATCCGGAGATCGTGTATGCCGCCACTGGTGAGCCGAGCGAAACGACCCAAGGCTGTGGCGTGCTGCGCAGCACCGACGGCGGCGCCAGTTGGACGACGCTCGGACAGAACGTGTTCACGACCTCGCCCACGCAGGCGTGGGCAGTGTACGGCTTCGTGATCGACCGGGCGAGCGCGGGTACCGCCAACGCCACCACGATCCTGGCCGCCACGCTGCGCGGCATCATGCGCTCCACCAACTCCGGGCAATCGTGGACGGTGGTCACGCCGGCACTCACGTTCAGCGACATCGTGCAGCACCCCACCGATCCGAACGTCATGTACGCGGCGCGCGTCGGCGTGTCCGGAAGCCCAACGCCACCGGGTCTCTGGCGCAGCAGCGATCGTGGCGCCACGTGGAGCACGGTCACCAATTTCACCGCCGACTCGGTGGTGCGCATCGAGATCGCCGTATCCAGAGCACAGCCCGGCAGCGTGTGGATGGTGGCCGGTCGCCCGGACCGCAACTTCGGTGGGCTGTTTCGGTATGACGACGCCACTGGCACGCGCACCACGCTCAGCGCCGGCGGCTTGACTGATGCGCCAGCCGTCGCCAACCGCAACAACTTCGGCGGCCAGAGCGAGTACAACCTCATGATCGCCGTCGATCAGGCCAACGCCAATGTGATCTACACCGGCGGCGTACGGGCGTACCGATCGCGCAACGGTGGGCAATCGTTTACCGAAATGGCGCCCAATATCCACTGCGACTGGCACGTCGTGCTGGTGGACCCGAACGATTCACGCCGCATCTTGACGGGCAACGATGGCGGCGCCTTTCTGTCGCGCGACGGCGGCGATTCGTTCGAGTCATTGAATGCGGGACTGGCCACGTCGCTGCATTATCCGGGATTGTCGGTACACCCCACCGACCCCACGGGCGTACTCACGGGCTTGCAGGACAACGGAACGATCATTGCGCGCAACGGGATGCTGCAATGGAACGGCGTGAACGGTGGTGACGGCGCGTTTACGGCCACCAATCCGGACAACCCCGACATCGTGTACGTCTCCAGCCAGCTCGGCGCCCTGCGCAGACACCGACTGAGCACAGGCACATCCAGCGGCATCGTCAGCGGCATCGATGCCGCTGAACGGCGGGCCTTCATCGCGCCCTTCGTGATGGACCCGCAGCGATCGACGCGCTTGTACTTCGGTGGCGCCCGCATGTATCGCACCAGCAATGAGGGAACCGCGTGGACGGCGATCTCCAACGACCTCACGCGCGGATCCGGCACCATCGCCGCGATCGCGGTCGCGCCCAGCGATACGAATGTGATCTTCGTGGGCACCAACGACGGCAACCTACGCTATTCCCGCGACTTCGGCGTCACGTGGTTGTCGCCCACCACCACGCTGCCCTCGCGCTCGATCACTGATTTTGCGATCGACCCCACCGATGCCAATCGTATCGTGGTCACATTCGGCAGCTCAGGCACCTCGCACGCGTTTCGCTCGGATGACGGCGGCGCCACGTGGACGGACATCAACGGCACGCTCCCCGACGTCACGACACAGGCCGCCGCGTGGGGACCCGGTGGACGGCTGTTCGTGGGCAACATGCTCGGCGTGTACGAGAGCCGAGACCGCGGGGCCACCTGGACGCGGAACGAAGGACTACCCTCCATCCGCATTACGGACCTGGTGTACAATGCGCGCACCAACCGCTTGGTGGCGGCCACCTACGGACGCGGCATCTGGGCCTTCGACTTCACCACCGCCGCGACGGTGCTGCGCGGCGATGTCAACGGCGATAACCGCGTGGACGCCGCCGACGCACTGGTCATCCAGCAAGGCCTGATCGGTGTGCAGGTATCGTCCGCGGTGTCGCTGTTCCCCGCTGGTGATGCGGACTGCAACGGCAAACTCGAGGTGCGTGACGCGTTGCTTGTCGTGAGGTTCGCGGTGGGTGATGTCGTCGCGGGCAGCTGCGTGGGCACGCGCCGCTAGTGTCACAAAGGGTGCGGGGCAGATGACCCTGCCTCGCACCCTCTGGCTACCCTCTGGCTACCCTCAGTGCACGCAGCATGGTTGGCGCCCGTGCATCGCGCAATCACGATTTGTGCGGCATTCGGTTCGCGCGCCCTACGGCACGAACACGCGCGGTGGCAGCGTGATCACGTGTGGCGTCCCCGCGAGGAGCTGATTGATCTTGCCGACCCGATCGCGAATGATGCCATCCAGCCGTGCCTGGGCCTCGGTCGACTCGACGCGCAGCTCACCCGACCGCAGCGATTCGCCCTCCGTGGGCGGCCCGAACGGGCGCGCGATCATCTGCTGCACCGACTGCACTTCTTCGCGCAGCCGCGGATACTGGCGATAGCCCAGCCCGGGGAGCGGGCGGGCGAGCACGGAGTCGCGGAACTGCTTGAGCTCCTTGAGGGTGACATCGATTTCGCCGAGCACGACACGCGTCGCCGCGCCGCTGCTGTCACCCGGCGCACGGGGCGCGCGACGCAGCTGATCCTGCAATGCCGTCAGTTGGCGGGTGATGTCATCGCCGGCGGCAATCGTGCGATTGACCCCGGCCCCGACCGCCTGAATGCGCTGCGTGGCTTCAGCCTGCGCCACGAGCTGCGCGGACGTCATCTCCGAGCGCGGATCGGCGCGGACTTCGACCGTCTTGCTGTAGCGCTTTCCGTCGGCCACCAGGGTGACCGTGTAGGTGCCGGGCAGCACGGTCGGCACGGCGGGACCGCCAAAGCCTTCGCCTACATCGCCGCCACCCGCCGAGAGCGCCGCCAGGCGACGGCGCACGCGCAGTCCCGCGAGCGTGGTGTCCTGCGGCGCCGCCGCCGCCCCACCGCGTCCGCCGCCACCGCCAGCCGGCGTTTCGCCGCGCAGATCCCACGTGGTGCGATTCACGCCCGCTTCGTCGGGCACACGTGCCAGACGGCGCACCGGCTTGCCGTCCTTGTCGGTGATGAGAATGTCCACCTGGCCAACGGGCTGCGACTTGAGGTAGTACGACAGGATCGCACCGGCCGGTGGATTCTCGCCGGCCCACTTTTTCTGGCCGAAGTTGCCGTCCTTGGTCCACGTCACCCACTCCGTCGCCGGCCGCACATCGAACAGCGCCGCCTCGGCGGTGATGGTCGAACCGAGCTGCTGCAACGCCGAGATGTCGTCGAGGATGTACACGCCGCGGCCGTGCGTGGCGAGGATGAGATCGTTCTCGCGCGGATGGATCTTGATGTCACGCACCTGAACGATGGGCAGCTGATTCAGGATCGAGACCCAGTGCTTGCCCCTGTCCCACGACGCCCACGCGCCCATCTCGGTGCCGATGTAGAGCAGGTTGCGATTCTTCGGGTCCTCGCGAATGACATGCGCCCATCCCGCGTTGTCCGGAAGATCACCGCGCACGCTCGTCCACGTCTTGCCGAAGTCGGTGGTCATGAACGCGTACGGGGCGTAGTCATCGTCCTGATGATGATCGGCCACCACGTAGGCCGTGCCCGCGTCGAAGCGCGACGCTTCGATGGTGGGCAGCCACGCGGCCGGCTTAAGCCCCGGCGGATTGGTGAAGACGTTGCTCCACGTTTTGCCGCCATCACGCGTGACCTGCACGTTGCCATCGTCGGTGCTCACCCAGATGATGTTGGGATCGAGCGCCGACGGCGCGATGCTGAGAATGGTGCAGTGAAACTCGGCCGCGGTGTTGTCCACCACGATCGGGCCACCACTGGAGACCTGCTTGGCCGGATTGTTGGTGGTGAGATCGGGAGAGATGACGGTCCACGACTGGCCACGGTTGCTGCTCTTGAACAGCACGTTGCCGCCGAAGTACACCGTGCCCGGATCCTGCGGCGACAGTTCGATCGGCGAATTCCAATTGAAGCGATACTTGTGGCCCGCCATCGCATCGCCCACCGAGCCCACGCGGTTGGGATACGGATAGATCATCTTCTGCGAGCCGCTGCGACGATCGGTCACGTAGATCATGCCGCCCTGCGCGTCGGAGTAGATGATCCACGGACGCTCGAGATCGGGCACACCGAAGAACCCGTCGCCCCCCGACACCGTGTACCAGTCGCGGCGCAGGATGCCCTGCGGATTGAGCGAGTTGGACGGGCCACACCACGTGCCGTTGTCCTGCAGTCCACCACACACCCAGTAGGGGCTCTGCAGATCGTAGTGGATGTGGTAGAACTGCGTGAACGGAAACGTGTTCACGATCTCGAAGTTCTTGCCGCCATCGTTGCTGATCTGCCAACCACCATCCGAGCCGGAGAGAATGCGCCGCGGATCGACCGGATCGATCCACAATGCCTGATGATCGCCGTGAATGTCGCGCGCGATGGTCGTGAAATTCTTCCCGCCATCTTCCGAGAAGTAGAGCGCTCCCGACAGCGTGAAGACCCGGTTGCTGTTCTTCGGGTCCACTCGAATGTCGGCGTAGTAGAACGGGCGGAAGTTGATGTTCGGGTCGCGGTTGATCATGCGCCACCGCTTGCCGCCATCATCGCTGCGCCAGAGCTCCCCTTCATCCTTCGTTTCCGTGAGCACGTACACGATGTCCGGCTCACTCGGGCTGACCGCGATGCCGATGCGATCCATCGCCGTCTTCGGCAGCCCCAGTTCGCGATCCTTCCCCGACAACCGCTCCCAGGTTTCGCCGCCATTCACCGACTTCCACACCGCCGTGTTGCCACCGCCGCTTTCCAGGTGCCACGCCCAGCGCCGGTACGTATACATGCCGGCGTAGATGATGTTGGAGTTGTTGGGGTCGGCCGAAATGTCCGAGCACGCGGTCTGCGGATCGACGTACAGCACCTTTTTCCAGTTCTTGCCGCCGTCGGTCGTCTTGAAGACACCACGCTCTTCACTCGGTCCCCACTCGCGGCCGATGCCGCACGCGTACACGATGTCGGCGTTCTTTCCGTCCACGATGAGGCGCGCGATCTTGTCGGTCTTGGCAAGGCCGATGTGCGTCCAGTGGTCACCGCCATCCACCGACTTGTACAGGCCGTCGCCCACCGACGCGTTGTTGCGCGGGTTCCCTTCGCCGGTGCCGACATACACCACATTCGGATCGCTTGGCGCCACCGCAATCGCGCCGATCGAAATCGACGTCTGCTTGTCGAACACCGGCTCGAACGTCACGCCGCCATTCTGCGTGCGCACGATGCCACCGTTCGCTCCACCCACGAAGTACGTGAGCGGATCACCGGCCACGCCGGCCACTACCGAAATGCGACCGGCCTGATTGATGGGGCCGATCGAGCGCCACCGCAGCGAACGCAGCGCCTGCGCCTCCGGGGAGTTGTCCGGCTGGCCGGGGCCCGCGGCGTAGCGCACCGGAGCCGCCGGCTGCGCGCCACGTGCTTGCGCCTGCAGCGCCGACGCGCCAAGCACGAGGCCGATCGACAGGGTGACCGGCAGGCCGGTGGGCGCGAGCCGCAACGCCAGCTGAAACGATCGAGGGATCGTGGACACGACGAAAGCTCCGGAGGGAGGGTTGAGGGGAGTGTACCGCGTCGAGCCGCGTGAACGCGTGAACGCGTGAACGCATGAGCACCCGCGGAGTTTGGTGCGGAGGTCGCGCGCTGTCAAAGCAGGACGGCACCGGGTGCTCGCTAGACGGAGAACCGCACCCTATACTCCCCACGCCGATCGCATGGTCAGGCCGTCGCGACGTCGGTCGCGACCGACCTCCGCACGCAGGCGTACCTCTTCACGCAGGGGCACTCGGGTATGGTGCAGGTGCAGCGCCGCTGGTTTTCACCGATCGACCGGACCGCTCCTTTGAGAGCGCTGGCCCTGCTGCTGATTCCCTCGGTCGCCCTCGCGCAGCGCCCGGCCGCGAGCCCCGCGCGCGTGGTCCCGCTCAAGCCGTTCGCGCCCCCGGCGTGGGCCGTGCCGAGCGCGCCGATACCCGTCGGCGCGGCACCGCGCCCCGACAGCACCGTGTGGCACCACGTGGCCGGCTCACCGCGCGCGTACACCATGCAGCAGATCGGCAACGCGTTCGATATCCCCGACTGGTTCCCCGACGCGCATCCGCCGGCCCCGAAGAGCGTGCTGTACGGCACGCGCCCCACCGGCCGCGCCTGCGGCTACTGCCACTTGCCGAACGGCGCCGGGCGGCCGGAGAACGCGACGCTCGCCGGTCTGCCGGCCGCCTACACCATCGCGCAGATGCGCGCCTTCCGCGACAGCTCGCGCAAGAGCGCCTCCAAGGATTGGCCCACGAACTCGATGCACGCCGTGGCCGCCGGCGTGACAGACGACGACGTGCGCGAAGCCGCCGCGTACTTCGAGCGGCTCGCGCTCACCCGCCGCAATCGCATCGTGGAAACCACGCGGGTGCCGGTCACGCGCGTGGAAACGATGCTCGCCGTGAAGGAGGGCGAGGGCACCGAGCCCATTGCCGGCCGCCTCATCGAAGTGCCTGATGAACTCTCCCGGCACGCCATGCGCGACCCGACCGTGCGGTACACCACCTACGTGCCGCCCGGTACACTCGCGCGCGGCCGCCGCGTGGCCACCCAGGGGCCAGCCGGGATCGCCACCGCGTGCAGCACGTGCCACGGCCCCGACCTGCTGGGCATGGCCGGTACCCCCCCGCTGGCGGGACGCAGTCCGGCGGGCATGCTGCGGCAGCTGGTGAGCTTTCGCACCGGCGCCCGCGCCGACTCGGCCAGTGTCGTCATGCGGCCCATCGTGAACGCGCTCACGGTTGACGACATGGCGGCCGTGAGCGCGTATCTCGGCAGCCTGCCGCCGCAGCGCGGCGCGAAGCACTGACCACGCGCTCGACAACTGCTGATCCCCCGAGTGCCTCCACGATCGCGATCACACCAGACCACTCACCCACGCCCCATGCGCCGTCCTCACGCCCTCCTTCCGTGGTGCGCGCTCGCGCTGCTCGCCAGCACCGTGCCACTCGCGGCCGCCTCGCGCGCGCCATCGGCCCCGGTACGCCCCGCGGCGGGAGCGCCGGCACGGGCAACCGTCTCGACACTCAAGGTCACCGTCCTCTCCACGATGCTGGCCGGCAACCCCGACAAGGGGATCGGTGAGTGGGGGTACGCGGCGCTCATCGAGGTGGACGGCACGCGCTACCTGTTCGACACCGGGGCCCGCCCCGACGTGGTGCTGCACAACGCGAAAGAGCTGGGCGTCGATCTGGCCACGGTCACCGACGTGATCCTGAGCCATAACCACGGTGATCACACGGGCGGGCTGCTCACGCTGCGTCGTGCGGTGATGGGGACGCGGCGCGACGCGCTATCGCGGGTGCACGTGGCCCGCGGGATCTTCTGGGCGCGCCCCGACAACGGCAAGGAGGGCAACGGACTCCTCGACAAGCGGGCCGCCTACGAGGCAACCGGGGGCACCTTCATCGAGCACGATGGACCGGTGGAGCTGATGCCCGGCGTCTGGTTCACGGGCCCGGTTCCTCGCCCCTTCACCGAGCGCAACTGGAGCATGCGCGGGTCCGTGACGACGCCGACTGGCACGGTCGAGGACAACGTCCCGGAAGATGCCTCGCTGGTGATCAACACGGCCGACGGCTTGGTGCTGGTGTCGGGGTGCGGTCATTCGGGGATCATCAATACCGTGACGTATGCGCGGCAGGTGGTGCGGGCGGCGCCCATTCACGCGGCTATCGGCGGCTTCCACCTGTTCGCCGCCACCGACGCCCAGCTGCAGTGGACGGCGACCCAGCTCAAGGCGGTGGGGCTCGTGTATCTGCTGGCGGGCCACTGCACCGGCATCGAGGCGACGTATCGCCTGCGCGACCTCGCCGGGCTGACGCGGCGCACAGCGATCGTGAGCGCCGTCGGCTCGTCGTTTACGCTGGGCCAGGGGCTCACCCCGTTGTCGCTCGCGCAGTGACCCCGGCGGCGGCCATCCTCGACACCCTGCGCACGCGCTTCGCGCAGCACCCCGCGCGCCACCCCGACGTCACCTGGGCGCAGGTGCTCGCGCGCCTCGAAGCCAGTCCGGGCGCACTCGCCGTCCTGCAGGCCATGGACGACACCGGCGGCGAACCGGACGTCATCGCCCACGACCCCACGTCGGGGGCGGTCACCTTCGCGGACTGCGCGGCCGAAAGTCCGAGCGGGCGACGCAGCCTCTGCTACGACGACGAAGCGCTCCATGCGCGCAAGGAAGCGAAGCCCGCCGGCAGCGCGGTGGGCATGGCGACCGCGATGGGCGTCACGCTCCTCACGGAAGCGCAGTACGCGCAGCTGCAGACGCTCGGTGCATTCGACCGCAAGACGTCGAGCTGGCTGCACACCCCGCCCGAGATCCGCGCGCTCGGCGGGGCGATCTTCGGCGACCGACGCTACGACCGTGTCTTCACGTACCACAACGGGGTGCAGTCGTACTACGCCGTGCGCGGATTCCGGGCGAGTCTCACGGTGTAGCGGGAGATGACGCCGACGGGGATCCCCGCCTGCGCTCGGCGGTCGGTTGGCGTGCTAGGCTGGACAGCGTCGGCAGCGCAACACCACCCTACGTCCACGCCAACGTGTCATCGGTAATCGGCAACGTGCGAATACGCCGACCCGTCGCCGCGAAGATCGCATTGCACACGGCGGGCGCAGCAGGCGGCAGTGCCGGTTCACCCAGCCCCGTTGGCGGCGCCGACGACGCGACGAACCGCACATCGATGACCGGCGGCGCATGATTCATGCGCAGCATCGGATACTTGTTGAAGTTCGTCTGCGCCGCCGCGCCACGCTCGATCGTGACTTTCTGAAACCACGCCGCGCTGATGCCATCGAGCATCGAGCCCTGCACCTGTGCCTCGGCGCCGCTCAGGTTCACGATGGTGCCCGCATCAACGGCGGCCGTGAGCTTCTTGATCGTGAGTGCACCCGCCTTGCTCACGGCCACATCAGCGACGATCGCCACATAGGCGTTGTTCGCGAAACACACGGCGAATCCCTGTCCCTCGCCGCGCGGACGCGGCTGTCCCCACTTCGCGGTCTCGGTGGCCAGCTTCAACACCGCCATCATCTTGTTCGCGTTGAACCGCGGCGATGCCGGCACCGTGGCCAGCATGTCGAGCGTAAACGCGAGCGGGTCCTTTCCTGCGGCGTGGGCGAGTTCGTCCATGAAGCATTGCGTGGCCCACACATTCCCGTTGTCACCGGGCGCCCGCCAATACCCGGTGGGAATGCCCCCGCGCAGTTTGCTGGAACGCACCTGCGACCCGGGAATCGCATTGAACGGGAAACCCTCGGCGGCCATGTCGCCCGGTCCGCCCTGCATCTTCACAAACGCGTCGTGCAGCGCGACCACTTTGCCTTGGCTATCGAGTCCGGCCGAGAAGAAGTGCCACCCGTTCGAGCGATAGTTGTCGTGCGCAAAGTCCTGCTCGCGCGTCCACGTGAGCTTGATGGGGGTCCCCGCCAGCTTCTGGGCAATGGCCGCCGCTTCGATCGAAAACTCGTTGCTGCCGCGTCGGCCGAATCCGCCACCCAAGCGCGTGATGTGCACTTTCACATCCTTCGCTGACAGGCCGAGGCCCTTCATCACCAGCCCCTGTCCCGATGACGGAATCTGCGTGGGCGTCCACATCTCCATCACGCCGTCCTTGAACCACGCGGTGCAGTTCTGCGGCTCGAGCGTGGCATGCGCGAGAAATGGATAGTGATACACCGCGTCGACCGCACGTACCCCCGCCGGCAGCGCCGCCGGCGCATTGGCCTTCGCCAGCGCAACGGCCTGCTCGGCCATCTCGGTGCTGCGCTGCGCCACCTGCGGCCCTTCGTTCCACTGTACCTTCAACGCCTTGGTGGCGCTGAACGCGTTCCATGTGGAATCGGCCACCACGGCCACTCCCGATGGCAGGCCCGCGATACCACTGAGCACGAACGCATCGCGCACGCCGGGCTTCGCCTTCACGTCATCCAGGTTCGCACTCACCACCTCGCCACCGAACACCGGACACTTGGTGTACGTCGCGTACAGCATCCCCGGCAGCGTGACATCAATGCCGAAGAGCGGCGCCCCCTTCACGAGCTGGCGATTGTCCACGCCCGCGATGCGGGTGCCGAGCAGTTTGAATGTGCTCGGATCCTTGAGTGGCACGTTGACGGGGGCCGGCAGCTGCGCGGCCGCCGTCGCGAGGGCGCCGTACGTGGCCTTGCGGTTCGACGCCGCGTGCATCACGACGCCATCGGCGGTGGTGCATTCACTTGCACTCACGTTCCACGATTGTGCCGCCGCTTCGACGAGCACCGCCCGCGCGGCCGCACCGGCGCGGCGCATCGCGGTGTAGTTCGCCACCGTCGAGCCGCTGCCAACGCTGAACTGCCGGCCGTACGCCGGATTGAGGTCACCCTGCACGACGGTCACCTGCTCCCACGCCACGTCGAGCTCTTCGGCGATGATCATGGGCAGCGACGTCTTGATGCCTTGTCCCATCTCCGAGTTGGGCGCGATGAGGGTGACGGCGCCGCTCGGTGCGATGCTCACAAACACGTTCGGGGCAAAGTCGGCGATGGGTGCGACGCCTGACGGCGCGAGCCCGGTCGCTGGCGCCGCATCGGCGACCACGAACGACTCGGCCGCGTCCAACGCGCTGGCGACCAGCAACCCACCGCCAGTCAGCGCACTGATCTTGATGAACTGACGTCGATCGAGTGTCATTCGCGTGTCCCGTTGGCTGGAGTGCCCGTCGCGACCAACTCGGCGGCGCGCTTGATGCCGGCACGAATCCGCGTGTACGATGCGCAGCGGCACAGATTTCTCGACATTGCCGCATCGATGTCGGCGTCGGTGGGACGCGGCGTGGACTTGAGTAACGCGGCCGCCGCCAGGATCTGTCCGCCCTGACAGTATCCACACTGCGGAACATCGAGCTCGCACCACGCCTCTTGCAGCGCGCGCGCCTGCGGCGTGTCGATGCCCTCAATCGTGGTGACGGCGGCCGTGCCGACGGTCGAGACGGCCGTGCGACAGGATCGCGTGGGAACGCCGTTCACATGCACCGTGCAGGCACCGCACTGTGCGATGCCGCAGCCGAACTTGGTGCCGGTCAGCGCCAGCGAATCGCGCAGCACCCACAGCAAGGGGGTGTCGGCTTCGACGGTCACGGTTTTGGACGCACCGTTCACGTTGAGTGTGTACTTGCCCATCGAACGCTCCGCGACATCATGTGGGAAATCGTGTTGATCTACTTGCGGCGATAAATCGAGGTGCCGTCTTTGATCGTTTCCAGCACGGTGATGTCTTTGATCGTGGAAGGCTCCACCGTGAGCGGATTCCGATCCAGGATCACGAGGTCGGCGCGCTTACCCACTTGGAGCGAACCCTTGCTGTCCTCCTCGAAGTGCTGATAGGCCGACCACAGCGTCATGGCCTTGAGCGCCTGCAACGGCGTGAGCCGATGCTCGGGACCGAGCACATAGCCGCTGCGCGTGGTGCGATTCACGGCGCTGTCGAAGATGCGCATGGAGTTCGGAAACGTGACCGGGGCATCGGACTGGATCGTGAACATCATGTTCTTCGCGAGCAGCCAACCCATCGGCGAGATGTTCTCGGCGCGCGCTGGACCCGCGACCGATTCGCGATGGTAGTCGCCCCAATAGAACGTGTGCATCGGGTACAGCGCCGGAAAGATCCCCAACTCCTGGAGCGCGGACACCTGATCGTTGCGCAGGAACTGCCCGTGAATGAGGACGGTGCGGCGATCGGTACCGGGCACGGCGGCTTGCGCCGCTCGCACGGTGGTGATCAACTGATCGATGGCCGCATCGCCGTTGGCATGCGTCAACATCTGCCAGTTGTTCTGATAGGCCAACGTGTACCACTTCAACGCCTCGGCATCGGTGAACGCCGGATACCCGGCATACGACGCCTTCTCGCCGGGAGGGGCCTTCAAGTAGGGCTGGGTAAACCACGCCGTCTTGCCTTGAGGCGACCCGTCAAAGGTGAGCTTGACGCCCCCGAGGCGCACATGGTTGGTGTAGCGGCGGGACATCAGCGGACCATGCAGGATGGGATCATCCCCCATCGTCATGATGTCCGCATACGCCACGATATCGACCTTGAATGCGCCCGACGCCGCAAACTCCGGTAACGCCTTGAGGGTAGCGAGATCGGTTTTGCCTTCCTGCACGGTGGTAAAGCCGTTCGCGATATAGCTCGCCTCCCCTGCCTGGAACTGCGCCTTGACCTCCTCAGGGCTGAACTTCGGCGCCAATTTGTACATCGGTCCGAAGTGTGCATTCTCCTGCAACACCCCGTTCGGCGTCTTGCCGTCGGCCTCGCGCTCGATCACGCCGCCCGGCGGATTGGGCGTTTTCGCGTTGATGCCCATCAGCTCCAGCGCCTTGCTGTTGTAGACGCCCAGATGCCCCGATTGATGGATGATGAACAGCGGCATCTCGGTCGACACCGCATCGAGTTCCTGGCGGGTGGGGTGGCGGCGCTCGGCTAACTGCGAATCATCGTAGTTCATGCCGATCACCACGCGATGCGCCTTCACCATCGGCGACGTGGCGATGAATTCGCGCAACGTTTGCTGCAGCGCCGGAATGTCGTTCACGGGGCCGTCGGGTGCGGGCAGCAGATTCGCGGCGATGGCCTGCAGGCCAATCACCGAGAAATGACTGTGCGCATCCACAAAGCCCGGGATGAGTGTTTTGCCCGCGAGGTCGACGACGGTGGTGGAGTCGCCCTGCAGCTTGAGAATGTCAGCCTTGGCCCCGACCGCCACGATGAGGCCATTCTTCACCGCCAGCGCTTCCGCGGACGGTGCGGAATCGTTCACCGTGATGATGGTGCCGCCATGATAAATGGCGTCGGCGGTCGTGGTGGGGTCGGCGGCACGACAGGCGGTCAGCAGCGTCAGGACGGTGGCGGTAGCCACCCATGAAATCGGTGTCACGTTCATGCGAGGGTGAGTTCGGGAAGCGCGCGCAGAAGAGATGGTATACAAGGAGAGCCCGTGCTGGCAGATCACGTCGTGCGAGCGGCTCAGGGACTCAGTTGCTGCGCCGACATAATGCGATTGTCGTAATCGCTCCCCAGAAGCGGGCGATCGCTCGAGACGATCTGGCAGGCACCGCGAAAGTTGAGGCCCGTGCACAGCTTCCACCGCCCGCGCACGACCCGTACCGACGACGCGCGATTCCGGAAGTTGGACAAATCCCCGACCGAGCCGGTCACGGAAAGACACGAACCGCGGTAGACGCGATCTTCGAACAGGACCAGTGACTCGCGGCCGCTCGTGCTGCAGCCGCTACCGCCGTTGTAGCCACCGCCACCGTTGCCGCCGTTGTAGCCGCCGCCACCGTTACCGCCGTTGTAGCCACCGCCACCGTTGCCACCGTTGTAGCCACCGCCACCGTTGCCGTCGTTGTAGCCGCCGCCACCGTTCCCGACGCGTCGCACCGAGGAAATGTTGTCCTGAAACTCGGTGTTCCGCAGATCGCCGATGGACTGCGTAAAGGTGCGGCAAGCTCCGCGGAAGTTGGGGCGATTGCACACCATCCACGCCCCCCCGGAAACCCGCAGGCTGGACGTTTTATTGTCGATGCCAGACCGTCGCAGATCGGCGATATCGCGGCGGACGGTGTAACAGGGGCGACGGTACAACTTGTCGTCGCAGAGCTGGATCTCTTGCGCCTTCAGCGCCGCGGCGCCGAGGGTAAGCGCGCCAGCGACGGAGACTGCGGTGACCAACGAGTGCATGACGGAAAATTGCACGAAAGGGGCTCCTGATCTTGGGGGCAGGACAGCGCGTCGGTTCGCCCATCCGGTCCGGTGCGGAGGCGCCGGATGTCAGACGAGAAGATGCAGGCTCGCCCGCCGTTGCACGAGGTCAGGCAGGTAACAGGCGTATGGCGACGGCGCGGTCCGTTCGCGCCACCACGATCAACCACATTCGAAACACGCGATGGAGCGACGGGTCGCCCCGTTACTCCACCGCCCCCACCAGGTTCTTGCGCGGGTCGATGATCCGCAGCACCCCATCGATGCCGGGCTGATTGAACCCCTTGAAGCCGTCGTTCCGCTCCAGGTTCTCGAGGTGCGACCCGATCGCCCCGTGCAAACGGAAATCCTCGGCCTGCTCCGGCGTGATGTGCCCCGCGCTTGCCAGCGCATCCACCCGCGCGGGGTCCACCGGCCACCACTCCCCCTGCGTTAACGCCTGGTACAGGTGCGGGAAGTCGGAGAAGGGCGGCATGAACGACACGCCCGCGGCCTCCAGTCCCGCCGGCATCCGCACGTGGTCGTACATGCACTCCAGGTGGTTGATCCCCGACTCCAGCACCGACTCGCCGTGCAGCGCGCACCACAGCCCCGCGCGCCGCAGGTACGGCAGCGGCTCCAGCCGGAGGTGCGCGAAGTCGATGTCCAGCTCCTCGGGGGCCAGGTCGATGTCGGCGAAGATCACCGACCCGATCGCCGACTGCTCGAGGATCTGCGACCCCCACCCGGCCGCGTGGCCCGCGTAGAACAGCTCACGACACTCGAACCCCAGCGCCTCCAGCACCGCCACGTTGCGGTGGAACCACTCCCGCGAGCTGTCATAGGTGTGGTGGTCCTGGTTGGCCCATCCGATGCCGTGCGCGTCCTGCCGCGCCTTCTGAATGCGCCCCGCGCGGTTGCGCGACTCCCAGTATTCCCGCTCGGCGCGCAGCCACAGCCAGCACGCCCAATCCTGCCCCAGCGCCTCCACCGCCCGCGACACCAGCACGTCGGTGTGATCGTACCCTGCGCCGATGTCGTCGAAGGCCCGCCGACGCGCGCGGAACGCCTGCAGCTGCAGTCGCGCCTCGCGCAGCTGCACCGGCGACGGGTCGTCGGGCTCGAAGCCCAAAGCGCCGCGCCGTTCGATCGCGTCGAAGGCAACCCGCGCTCCCGTCGCCACGCGCACCCGCCGGAAGGGGGCGTGCATCGCCCCCTCCACCGGTGCGCCCAGCCCCTGCGCCGCCACGAACTCGTGCGCGTATTCCACCTTGAACCCCACCGTGAGCCCCACGCCGCCGGACAGCACGGCGGGGAACATCCCCGTGGGGTTGCGCAACACGCCCGGCTGCGCCGGGTCGTCTTCCCACCCCGCCTCGCGAAACGACGCCACCAGCGCCGCGTCGCCCACGCGGACATGGTCCAGCAGGTCCAGCATCCGGACACCCAGGTCGTCCATCAGCCGCCCGGCCAGCGCCGACGCCTCGGGGACCCGCGCCAGCGCGTCGTCCAGAACGGTGCGTACCAGCAGGGCGGCGGCCGGCTGCGTGGTCCAGGTGCGGTGCGTGCGGAAGGGGGCGGCGGACATGGGTGTGCGGGTGGGGGAAGGCGAGCGCCGCGGCGCGCTCGCACCCGGCCGATCTTCGTGTTATCGTAACTGCTGTTATGGAAACCCGCAAACCGACCCCCCGGTGAGCCGCCCCCGCGGCAACCACACGGAACGGCGTGAGGTCATCGCCCGCGCCGCCGCCGACGCCATCGCCACCCGCGGGCTCGAGCAGGTCACCCTGCGCGACATCGCCGCCGCCCTCGGCGTCACCACCGGCGTCCTCACCCACTACTTCCCCTCCAAAGACGCCCTGGTCGCCTTCACCAAGGCCCAGGCCTTCAACCGGCACCTGACCCGCGCGCGCGACGCCGCCGCCGGCACTGACGGCATCGAGCGCCTCCACGCCGTGGTCACCGAGCTGCTCCCCGTCGACGCCGAGCGACGCACCAGCTGGCGGCTGCTGGTGGCGTTCCACGGCAGCGCCGTGGGCTCGGCCGCCATGCGGCGCGCACACGACCGCCGCATGCGCGCCTGGTTCGCCTTCTTTGCCGAGTTGGTGGCACCGCTGGGCGTCGCCGACGCCGAAGCCACGGGCATGGCCGTCGCTCTCTTCGTGGAGGGGATGGCGGTGCACCTGGCCATGATGCAACGCCCCCGCCCCGCCGCCTGGCAGCGGGCCTTCGCCCGCACGCAGGTGGAACGGCTCGTGGCGCCGGCGACGCCCCCAAGGGTCACTCCGACCCCGTGAGACCCGCCCCGTGATCACCATGCGCGGGCACCAAGTCCTCCGCCCGCGTCTGAGCCAGCGTCCGGCGGAAACACCGGTGGATGTCAACGTCCCGGTTGTGTGCCAGCTCCGCCACCACCGCCACTCGCGAGCCCAGCTCCTCCGTCGTGGTACCCCCCCCCGATGACACCGCGCCCGCCGCGCAGGATGTACTTCTGGATCTTGCCGGTGGCCGTCTTGGGGAGCTCGGCGATCAGGGTGAACCCCTTCGGGACCTTGAACCCTGCCAGC
Source organism: Gemmatimonas sp. (assembly GCF_044376735.1). Lineage (GTDB taxonomy): Bacteria > Gemmatimonadota > Gemmatimonadetes > Gemmatimonadales > Gemmatimonadaceae > Gemmatimonas. The sequence continues at coordinate 30,657 of NZ_JBILKJ010000015.1, read as the reverse complement.
TGCTCGCGGGCGAATGCGCGGAGCGACTCGTCGGTGGTGGCAACGTCGGGGCGCAGCACCACGAAGGCGTGCGGGACCTCGCCCCAGTGGTCGTGCGGCATCCCGACCACGGCCACCTCAAGCACCGCGGGGTGGCGCAGCAGCGCCCCCTCCACCTCGATGGAGGAGATGTTCTCGCCGCCACTGATGATGACGTCCTTGAGGCGGTCACGGATCTCGATGTAGCCGTCGGGGTGCACGACGGCGGCGTCGCCGGAGTGGAACCACCCGCCGGCAAAGGCGCGGGCGGTGGCCTCGGGGTCGTTGTAATAGCCCGCCATCACCACGTTGCCGCGCACCACGATCTCTCCCACGGTGGCGCCGTCATGCGGCACGGGCGCGCCGGTGTCATCCACCACCTGCACCTCGCCGGACGTGACCAGCTCCACCCCCTGCCGTGCCTTGCGCCGTGCGCGCTCGGCGGGCCCGAGCCCGTGGTCTTCGGGACGCGGCTCGCAAACCGTGATCAGCGGGGAGGTCTCGGTGAGTCCGTACACGTGCGTGATGGTCCACCCCAGCTCCTCCTCCACCCGCTCGATGGTGGCAGCGGCGGGGGGCGCGCCGGCGGTGAGCACCCGCACGCCGCGCGGGGCCTCCGCGCGCAGCTCAGCGGGGGCGTTGGCCACGGTGATGAGCACCGTGGGGGCCGCACACAGCACGGTAATGCGCTCGCGCGCCCCGGTGCCAAACACTCCGGCCGCGTCCACCTTGCGCAGGCACACGTGCGTTCCCCCCACGGCGGTTACGATCCACGTGAAGGTCCATCCATTAGCGTGGAACATCGGGAGCGTCCACAGGTACCGGTCGGCGCTCGTCATAGGGTGATGGACCAGCGTGCCGACGGCGTTCACCCACACGTTGCGGTGCGTGACCATAACCCCCTTGGGGCGCGAGGTGGTCCCGCTGGTGTAGTTGATGGCGATGAGGTCGCCCTCGGCGATGGCGGGGCGCGCGACCTCAGTGCCTGCCGCCGCCAGCAGCGCCTCGTAGTCCAGGCACCCCGTCTCGGTCCCTTCCAGCGCCACCACGTGCTCGACATGCGGGAGTTCGTGGCGGATGGCTGCCACCTGCGCCAGGTAGTCCTCGTGCACGCACACCACTCGGCTGCCGCTGTGGGTGATCATGTACGCCCAGTCGGAGGGGAGCAGGCGGTAGTTGAGGGGCACGATGACCGCGCCAATCTGGGGCACGGCGTAGTACCCCTCCAGGTGCGCATGCGTGTTGGGGGCGATGTACGCCACCCGGTCGCCGGGTCCCACCCCCAGACGCTGCAGCGCCTGCGACCAGCGATCGACGCGGTCGAAGAACTGCGCGTACGTGAAGCGGCGGTCGCCGTCGACCACCGCCTCGCGGTGCGCGTGAATGGCGCGTGCGCGCCGAGCGAACTCCAGGGGGGAGAGTGGCGTTTCCATGGGGGCGGGACGGGTGAGGTGGGGACGGTCAGTCGATCTGCCGCTCCCCTGACCCCATGAACAGGTAGACCACGGCGCCCACCACTGAGATGGCCGCCGTGACAAGAAACGGGGCGGTGTAGGCGCCGGTGCGCTCCACCAGCCATCCGGTGACATACACGCCAACAATGCCGGGGATCGTCCCCGCGGTATTGCTGATCCCCCAGATAACGTCGGCGTAGCGCGGGGCTATGTCGAGGCCGTTGGCGCCAAACCCCGCCATGCAGCAGGCCAACGCGGCCGCCGCCGCGCACATGAGCACGGCGGCCAGCCCGGCGGAGGGGACCAGCGGCATCAGCGACAGGCAAGCGGCCCCGCCCAACAGCCCGGTGCACTGTAGTTGCTTGCGCACGAGAGTGGCGGACACCCCGGCCTTCAGCCGGCGGTCGGCCCAGGCACCGGCCATGTTGGCCATGAGAAACGACGCCAGCCACGGGGCCGCCGACAGCAGCCCGGCGTTGGCCAGCGACACGTTGAACGTGGTCTTGAAGTACGACGGCAGCCACGCCAGCAGCACGTACAGCGACCAGTTGTGGCAGAAGTGATTGATGATGATGGCCCACACGGCAGGGGCGCGCAGGATGCGCCCCCACGGGACGCTGCGCGGGGTCTCGTCGGCGGCATCCGGGAGCGCCACGTCGCGCCCCTCGCGCACCAGCCCGTACCACCCCGCCCCCCACACGAACCCCAGCGCACCGAATGCGTAGAACGCCATGGGCCAGCCATGGTCGCGGATGATCCACCCGGTAACCGGCAGCGCGAACACCGTGCCCATGGCCACCCCGCTGCTCACTAGCGCGACGGCCCGGGTGCGATGGTCAGGGTGCACCCACCGCCCCAGCATGTTGAACGAGCCCGGGAACACCGCGGCCTCGCCGATGCCCAGCGCAATGCGCGCCGCGATGAGCGCGGGGAGCGACAGCTGCGCCGCGACGGGGGTGAGCAGGGTGAACAGCGACCACCAGATCACCGCCGCCCCCAGCACGCGACGCCCGCCGTAGCGGTTGGTCAGCCAGCCGGCGCCCACCTGCAGCAGCAGGTACCCCACGAAGAACGACGACAGCACCAGCCCCTTCACGGATTCGGTCCACCCCAGCTCCTGCTGCATGGGGATGGCCGCCACCGACAGGTTGCTGCGGTCGAGGTACGAAATGAAGACCGCGGCGAAGCAGAGAAGCACCACCGTTTGGTACGCCGGCCAGCGGCCGGCCGAGGATGCAGAGGGGGGAGTCATGTCGGCCTGATGGCGGGTGGGAGGCGGGAGGGTTCCGACTCGTTGCTGCGGCGCGTTATCATAACAGCGGTCATGAAAACCAGCCACCAGTCCCGGACTTCTCCCTCATGAGCGTCGTTCCCGCGCGGCTCGACGCCGCGATCGCCGACCTGCGCCGCCAGCTTGGCGATCGGCTGTCCACCAGCGACTCCGTGCGCGATCTCCACAGCCATGACGAGTCGTGGCACGCGCCCCACCGACCGGACGCCGTCGCCTTCCCGGTGTCCACCGACGAGGTCGCGGCGGTGGTGCGCGTGTGTGCCGCGCACCGCATTCCCGTGGTCGCGTACGGCACCGGCACGGCGCTCGAAGGCGGCGCCATTCCGGAGCACGGCGGGGTGATCGTCAATCTCCAGCGACTCGATCAAGTGCTGCGGGTGAGCGCGGAGGACCTCGACGCCACGGTGCAGGCCGGCGTCACGCACCGCGCGTTGAACGCGCAGCTGCGGGACCTCGGCCTCTTCTTCCCGATCGATCCCGGTGCCGACTGCTCACTCGGCGGCATGGCCGCGACGCGCGCGTCCGGCACGAACGCGGTGCGCTACGGCACGATGCGCGAGAACGTCCTCAGTCTCACGGTGGTGCTCGCCGATGGCCGCATCGTGCGCACCGCCCGTCGCGCCCGGAAGTCCTCCGCCGGTTATGACCTCACTCGGCTGTTCGTGGGTAGCGAGGGGACGCTCGGGATCATCACCGAGGTCACGGTGCGCCTGTTCGGCGTGCCGGAATCCATCGCGGCGGCGGTGTGTTCGTTCGACTCGCTCGCCGGGGCCGTCAATACCGTCATCCGGACGATCCAGCTCGGCGTCCCCATCGCACGCGTCGAGCTGCTCGACGATGTCCAAATGGATGCCGTGAACCGGTACGCGGGGCTGTCGCACCCGGTGCAGGACACGCTCTTCCTCGAGTTCCACGGGTCCGAGTCGTCGGTGCGCGAGGACGCCGCGCTGGTGCAGCAGATTGCCTCGGAGCTTGGTGGGGGCGCGTTCGCCTGGGCCGCCGGCCACGAGGAGCGTCGGCAGCTCTGGGCGGCGCGCCATGACGCGGCCTATGCCAACAAGGTGCTGCGCCCCGGGTGCGGCATGTGGGCGACCGATGTCTGCGTCCCGATCTCCCGTCTGGCCGAGTGCATCCTCGAGACCAAGCGCGACCTGCGCGACAGCTTCCTCGTGGCGCCGCTCATCGGGCACGTCGGCGACGGCAACTTCCACCTCGGCCTGCTCGTGCGGCGCGACGATCCGCGCGAGGTGGCCGAGGCGGAGCGGCTGCACGACCGGCTGGTGCGGCGCGCGCTGGCCATGGACGGCACCTGCACGGGGGAGCACGGCGTCGGCACGGGGAAACTGCGCTTCCTCGCCGCCGAGCACGGCGAGGCGCTCGAGGTGATGCGGGCCATCAAGCGGGCGCTCGACCCACTGGGCATCATGAACCCGGGGAAGGTGCTGCCTCCGTAGTCAGGCGCGTCGCGGACCGGTTCCTCTAGGCATCGACGGTGGCCAGGAATTGGTCAACACGGCGCCGGATCCGGTCGACCTCGTCGCGCGACCACGATGGGCCACTCTCGAAGACGGTGCCGTCTTTCACGGTGATTCGAACACGGTATGTCGGTGCACCTTCGTCCTCGTCGCGAACGCCGATCTCCGTACGCACGACGTCGGACAACGGCAGCACCTGACTGGTGCGCCTCACGACCGGTGCCTCCGTAGAGTAGCTGAGCGTCGCCGTACGCCGATCGAAGACGATCTTCGAGCTCATGCCGGCGACCGCCGCGAAGACGAGGAATACGCTGAGCGCCATCGCCCCCGCAGAAATGCCAGCGGCCACGAAGAAGTAGGGATTCAGGAAAGACTTCCACTCAATCTTGATGAGCAGCTCGTAAGGAGCGGCCAATGGAAAGAGGCTCAGGGCGGCGAGCAGGACACGCATCCCGACGAGCATCCGGGACCGAATCTCCAGGCAATCCCCATGTTCAACCAGCGTGGGATACGACATACACAGGTGATCAGAGTATCGCACGGTGCGGCCTGAGCGACCGCGGACGCGTCAGGAGACCCTGACCATGCTCGCTTCTCACGTACGGGTACGGAGCACGTGCGTCAAAGGTAATGCCGATCGTGCGACCGCCGACGGCGTACCGCCCATGGTTGCGCACCGGACGTTCCGCGACGCAATATCGGGCGGGCGCGACGCCGTCGGGCCTCCTCACCTTCTTCCGTGTTCAGGGCCCAATGTCTCGTCTCGGTTTGCTCTGGCTGCTCTGCGTCACCGCCGTTCCACTGGCTGCCCAGCCTAGTCCGACCACCGGCGTCACGCATGGACAGCGCGCCAAGCGCCTCGCCATCCGCAATGCCCTCGTCATCGATGGCAACGGCACGCCCACCCGCGGCCCGTTCGACATCATCGTCGAAGGGAACGTCATCACCGATATCATCGCTCTCGATCCCGTCGCCATCCGCCGCGGATTCAGCAAGCGGGCGCCGGCCGACGCCGAGATTGACGCCACCGGCAAGTACGTGCTGCCCGGGCTGATCAACGCGCATGCGCACATGCAGTCGAATCGCAGCGGACAGTCGATGGGCGGCTTCGAGTACAATCACAAGATCTGGCTCGCCAACGGCATCACGACGGTGCGGGAAGTCGGCGCCGAAAGCGAGTCGCTGAGCGTGGCGCTCCGCACGAAGTCACAGCGTGCCGACATCGTCGCGCCACGCATGTTCATCTACCCCTTCTTCGATTTCTCGGCGAGTATCCGCACGCCGGCCGAAGCCCGCGCGCGGGTGCAGGCCATGAAGAAGCTGGGCGTGGACGGCATCAAGATCGGCGGCATCGAGCGCGACATCATGGAAGCGATGCTCGACGAGGCGAAGAAGGTTGGTCTTCGTGTCGCGCATCACGTTGGCGTGGAGCAGACCAACGCCTGGGATGACGTGAAGTTCGGCACGACCTCGATCGAGCACTGGTACGGCATTCCCGACGCGGCCATCCCCAACCTGCGCCAGAACTTTCCGAGCGACTACAACTACTCCGACGAAACGGATCGCTTTCGGTGGGCTGGCCGTCTCTGGCGCGAAGCGGAGCCCAAGCGTCTCGACTCGCTGCTGACTGCCATGGTGAAAGCGAACGTGGCCTGGGTGCCGACGCTCGACATCTACGAGGCGAGCCGTGATCTGCAACGGGCCCAGACCCAGCCCTGGTTTCAGGAGTATCTGCATCCGGCGTTGGCCGACTACTTCAAGCCCGACCCGGCCAATCACGGGTCGTACTTCATTGGCTGGAGCAGCACGGACGAAGTCTACTGGAAGGAGAACTACCGCATCTGGATGGCGACGCTGCGTGATTTCGAACGCAAGGGCGGCACCGTCGGCTGCGGCGACGACGCCGGTTTCATTTATCAGCTCTACGGCTACGGCTTGATCCGGGAGATGGAGCTGCATGCCGAAGCGGGCTTCCATCCGCTCAAGGTCATCGAGCACTGCACCGGCAACAACGCGCGCATTCTCGGCGAAGAGGCTCGGCTTGGCCGCGTGCGCGTCGGCTGGCTGGCCGACTTGATTGTGGTGGACGGCAATCCCCTCGAAGACATCAAGGTGCTCTACGCCGGCGGGACCTCGGCGATCCGCCAGGGCAAGGAAGTCAAGACGCTGGGAACGGAGTGGATCATCAAGGACGGGATTCCGTACAACGGCCCGCAGTTGCTTCGCGAAGTGAAGGCCATCGTCGACGCGGCCAAGGCGAAAGTGCGCCAGTAAAGCGGCAGCCCCACCGGTTGTCTTGTCGGCCGTGCGCGCACCGTCGCGCACGGCCGTGACGTTCGTGTCTATCGCATCTCACCAGGTGCCGTACGCACGCGCCAGATGCCGATGGCAATGAGCCCCACGCTTGGCCAGAAGGTGAGGCCGGCGAGCATTCCGTGCAGCACGGGATTGGGATTGGGATCGTCGGTTAGCCCCAAGCGAGCGGCAAGCATGATGCTCGCCAGAGGGCCCGTGCCCAGCACCAGGCACACGATACCGGCGCGGATCCACCACGAGCGGAGGTAGGTTCTCATCATCTCCTCTCAGTTGGATAGCGAGTGGGCATCATCATCGCGTTCCGCGCCGATCCGATCGTACGCGACAGCGACACCGTGCTCAAGGGGATTGATCGCCATGGCCTACTTCGCTGCGCGAATCAGCCGTTCCTGAACCGCACGGAGTGGCAGCGTGGGCCCGCCGGCGATGTTCCATGCATTGAAGACCACCACCATCTCCTGATCGGGAAACGCCATCGGAAACTGCCCGCCGAATCCGGACCCGGCCCAGATGAACGCGTCCTTCTGCACCGGATTGTTGTACAGCCACCACTTGAAGCCGTACTTCGGCGCGCCCGCGCGAGTGCTGGTCGCGATCTGCGGGGTCACCGATTCGCGCACCCAGGCTTCCGACACGACGGGCGTTCCCTGCCACCGGCCGCCCTGCAGCCACAGCTGCCAGATCCGCGCCAAGTCGGTCGCGTCGAGATACAACCCACCCTCGGTGTCGATGGCGCCCGAGGTGGTGCGCTTCCAGTGCCAGTTGGTGATGCCGAGTGGCGCAAAGAGATGGCGCGCCGCGTACTCCTCGATGTCGACGCCGGTGGCGCGGAAGAAGATGTGCGCAAGCAAGGCGCTTTCGCCGCTGCTGTAGTTGAACTGCGTTCCCGGCTCGCGCATCATCGGTCGGTCAATCGTGAACTTGACCCAGTCCGGGCTGGCCTCGAGTGCGCCAGCGGTGTTGCGCGGATCGCTGTACGGAATGCTTTCGTTCCAATCGAATCCACCGCTCATCGTAAGCAAGTGGCGAATCGTGATGCGCCGCTTACGATCGTCGAGGTTCGCCACCGCGGTGGTGTCGAAGAACGTGAGAATCGGGGTGTCGAGTGTGGGGAACTCACCACGGGTGACCGCCACCCCGATGACCGCCGAGGCCACCGTCTTGGAGACGGACTGCAGCGTGTGCAGCGTGCCCCGCCGATACGTCGGGTGCCACCACGGGTTGAAGTAGTTGAAGGGGCCCGTGGGGTCGTGCGAATTGTTCAGCGACGAACTGGCGCGCGACGAGTCGCCGTAGATCGTGTCGTAATCGTGCGGATACCACTTGTTCATCACGATCCGACCGCGACGAATCACGAGCATGCGATCGATATTGCCGTACTTCCCTGCCGTGATCTCGGCGTCAAGGCTGTCGAGCACGGCGGGGTTGAGACCAACCTGCGACGGCTTCGCGATGGGCCACGTGAACGGTTTTGGCTGCGCGCCGAGCGACGAGGCCACGAGCAGCGCGCAGGCAACGGCGACAGCGGAGAACGAGGGGCGAGGTGTCATGGTCGTGTCCTACTCCACCAGAGATACAGAAGAGGGAATGGCTGGTCGGCGGCAGCCAATGACGTGATCACAGTGACACGGACGAAGACGCCGCACGCTGGTGCAACACCATGCGCATCCCGTGGGCCGGCCGCAGGGTGATCAGCGGTTGCAGCGCCACGGGGTGCCCGGGCACGAGTGAGGCCGTCCAACGCTGCGCCAGCGTGGCGAGCATCAGGATCGCTTCGGTCCAGGCGAACTGTTCGCCAATGCAAATGCGCGTGCCCGCGCCAAACGGGAAGTACGAGAACTTGGGCCGCTCCGTATGCTGTTCACCGGCCCAGCGATCCGGATCGAAGCGCGTGGGGTCCGGCCACCACCGTGCATCACGCTGCTGCAGCCACGGCAGCACCAGCACGATCGTCCCTTTGCGCAGCACGAAGTCGCCACAGCGATAATCCTCGAGCGCACGCCGACCGATGGCATACGCGGGCGGATAGAGACGCATCGTTTCCGCCACCACCTGCCGCGTGTAGCCCAAGCGCGGCAGGTCGGCAACCGAGGGTGCACGGCCCAACGCATCCACTTCCGCCTGCAACCGCGCCGCCACTTCCGGATGCTCGGCGAGCAGGTACCACGCGAAGGTGAGCACGTTGGCCGTCGTCTCGTGCCCGGCGAGAAAGATCGTCAGCACTTCGTCGCGCAATTGCCTGTCGCTCATGCCCGTACCGTCGCCTTCGGCATCCGTGGCGTGCAACAACATCGACAGCAGATCGCCCCGATCTTCGCCGCTGGCCCGACGAGCAGCGATGATGCCGAAGATCGTCTCGTCCAGCCGCGCGCGCGCCTTGCGAAAGCGACGGGCGAAGGGCAGCGGCAATCGTTCGATCAGCCCCGGGAACGGCAGCATGATCAGCGCAAACGATGCGAGCACCGTCGTGACCGCCGCGCCGATCTCGTCGGAGTCCGCATCCACGTTGGCATCGAAGAGCGTCTTGCTTACGACGGCCAGCGTGAGGTGCATCATCTCGTCGTGCATGTCGACGGTGGCGCCATCACGCCAGCCGTGGGCCGTACGCGTCGCCAGCACCACCATCTGTTCGGCGTACGCGGCGATGCGATCGCGATGAAAGGCCGGCTGCGCGAGCCGACGCTGCCTGAGGTGAAACTCGCCCTCACTCGTCAGCAAGCCGGTGCCGACCACGCGCTGCGCCCGCTCGAGCGCTCGGCCCTTCGCGAATGAGCGCTGATGCGTGACGAGGATATCGCGAATGAGCTCCGGGTCGTTGACGATCGCCCAGCGCGCTCCAGCGAGGTTGAAGCCCACGACGGGGCCGTACTCAGCCACCGCCGCCGCCATGAAGCCGAGGAACGAGCCGCGGAACCGCAGCAGGAGCTCGCCCGGGTAGCGATTTCGCGGACCGGGAGGATAGCGCGGCGGGGCGACGGGCGCGTCTGTCATGCCCGAAACAACGCGCGGGGGGGCGCGTTCTGGCAAGGCACGCGATGGGCGACCGCCTGCAATCGAATCACGCACCCGGACACGCCGCCGCCGATCATCGCCCACGTCACCCAGCACGTCGGCGCTGGCTGGCCGTACGCCCGATCAACGGTGAGATTCGACACAGCGTGAGGCGTAGTATTGCGCGATACCGCACACCCACACCACGGTGGATATGCTCAACGAAACCAGTCGCCTGAAAAGCCGGGGCGGTCGGGTACGCCTGATGGTGCTCGGCGCAATCGCGCTGGCCGGCTCGGCCCTCTCGGCAACCACCGCCCTCGCTGATCCCGTAGTTCGCACCCAGCAAGGTGACGTGGTCGGGGTCGAGGCCGGGCCCCTGTCCGTGTTTCGGGGCATTCCCTATGCTGCCCCTCCGGTCGGAGCGCTGCGATGGCGCGCCCCCCGACCGCCGGACGCCTGGAATAGACGGTCCGCGACGGCCTTTGGCCCGGCCTGCATTCAACCCGTCTCGGCGGTACAGGACGCCGCCTTCGGGCCGCTCGGGGTCCAGTCCGAGGATTGCCTCACCCTCAACGTCTGGACCCCGACACGGAATCCCGGTTCCAGCCTGCCGGTCATGGTCTGGATCCACGGTGGCGGCTTCGTCTCGGGGGCAGGTAGCCTGCCCGCCTACGACGGCTCCACCTTGGCCCGACACGGTGTGGTGGTCGTCACGCTGAATTACCGGCTGGGCGCGCTCGGCTTCTTCGCCCATCCGGCCCTCGATCAGGAGTCACCCGACGGTCCGGTCAATTTCGGCCTGCTGGACCAGATCGCGGCGCTCCAGTGGGTCCGGGACAACATCGGCGCATTCGGTGGTGATACGGGCAACGTCACCATCCTCGGGGAATCCGCCGGTGCCGAGAGTGTGCTGGCGCTCTTCGCCTCCCCACTCGCCCAAGGGCTGTTTCACAAGGGCATCGCCCAAAGTCCCTACGGCATTCCCAGCCATAGTCCCGCCAAAGCCCGAGCCGCCGGGATCGAAGTCGCGAAAGCCCTCGAACTCGATGGCGAGCACGCGTCTGCGGCCGCCCTGCGCGGTATCGCGGCCGAGGCGTTCGCCACCATCACCGGCCGAGGCGCGTCCCTTGCACCAAGCCTTGTTTATGGCGACGCGGTCCTGCCCGCGCGGATCCTCGACCGGTTCGAACAGGGCCAGTCGGCCGCCCTCCCGCTCGTGATCGGCAACAACAGCAATGAGGCGTCGGTTGCCGAACTGTTCGGCATCGACCCAGCCAGTCTGGTGCAGAAACTGGGTGTGGCGAAGATCGCCGTGCGTCTGCTGTTTCCCGAGGCGACCGACGACGCCGACCTGGCGCGTCATGCGGTCCGTGACGCCGTGTTCGGCGCCTTCGTCAAGCGAATCGCCGACCAACATTCGCGCCGCGCTCCGGCCTGGCGCTACTACTTCAATTACCTGCCCGAGCAGCAGCAGGGAACCGAACCGGGCGCGCCCCATGGCGGCGAGATCGCCTTTGTGCTCGGCACGCTGGACAGGACGCCCGCGTATCGGGACATCCGTACCCCGGCGGATGACCGCGTGGCCGAGCGGATGACCGCCTACTGGCTGGCCTTCGCCCGGACCGGCCGCCCGGCACCGACCGGCGAGCCTGACTGGCGGCGCTCAACGGCCCGCCGGAGCCGAACCATGGAATTCTCCGACGACGCCGTGCTGCGCACACGCTTTCGCGACCGGCAGCTCAACATCCTGATCCGCGTGATCCGAATTCTGGATAGCATCGTCGGTCACTGAACGGCGGCATTCCCGGTACCGAACGCATCGGGATGGCGGGAGAGGACTTCGACCGGCTCCTCTCCCACCTTCGCACCCGCGTCTCCCGCGCGGCGCACGTGCAACGTGCGACCGCGAGGGAAAGTTGATCAGCCGTCGCGGCGGCGGCGGCGCGACACCATGCCGACCGCAACCAATCCCGTCGCCATCAACAGGTATGTGGACGGCTCCGGCGTGACCACGGGCGATGAGGAGACATCCACATCGAACTTGATATAGGCGTCAGCGGGCAGCGTCCCCATGATCGGCAGCGTCGGATTGACCGAACTGATTCCGCCGAGGCCGAAGGTCACATCGATGGTGCGATACAAGTCGAGCGCCGGCGCGTTTGGATTGACGGCCACCTGATTGGTATACAGCACCTGCGTTTGCCACTGATCGCCATTGCCCAGGGTGCAGGTTCCGATTTGGGCATCGCAGAAGTCGAATCCACGACCCGAACCCGGGGTGCCACCGGTGGTTCCCTCGGGCAAGAGGGAGCGGTTGCCACGATCGAACAGGAAATTGGTCGTGCCGGCATCGAAAACTAGTCGCGTGAGATTCTGCCCGGCGTTCGTGTTGTCCAGCAGCCAGCCCAGCGTGTACGTCGGCGTGACGCCGAGTCCGGACAAGGTCAGATTGGCGTCGGACCAGCCAAAGATCCCGGAACCCAAGCTCGCGAAGGCATACGTGGAACTGGTTGCGCCCCAGTAGGCCGTCAGGGTGACACCGAACAGCTGGTTCGCCGAGACGCCACCGGAAATCGGACCGTTGGTGTAGTAGGTGGTGCCCGGAGTCGAGGTCACCGTCTGAGCGGACACGGCAGTCGGCAGCAACGCCAGCGTCGCCGCAACGAAGAACTTGAACTTCATGATGGTTCTGTGATGAAAGAGATCGGGAGAATCGCGCAGGAACTTGTGGGACGGCCTGCAATTCGGGGACCGGTTGCCTTCGGACCCGATTCAGCGCGGGGCGTCGACCGTGCTCCGCCATTGGAAAAATGCGATCTTGCTTGCCCACACGAGTTAGCTGGAGGCACATCGCAAATCATTTCAGAGGCATTGTTTCCACATTTCGTGACGGTGTCGCGTGTTGGCCTCAACGCGGGGCGTTCACGCCACACATCGCTCAGCAATCACGCCGTGCGCGCCCCCGCCCACGGACCTACATCGGCGGCTTTGCGGGCGGCGTCAGGAGCTTGAGTTCGGGGAGCCGGATGTCGTCCAACTCCACGCTCGCCGTGCTCCGGCGGGCCGCCGGTCGCGACGCCGACGTGGCTCCCGACCGTGCGCGGCGCACGCTGACGCGCTTCGGCGCCACGACGGGCGGCGGCGGCGGTGCGGCGCTCACCGTGAGCTGTTGACCGTCGCGTTCGACGGTGCCACCGACCGCCACACCGAGCGCGGCGGAGAGCGAATCCACGGCACGGAGTGGCACGTTGACCGACAACGAATCTGCCGCGGTGAGTGCAGGCGCAAACCGCACCGCCAGCCCGAACCACTGCCTCACTTCATCCACGATGCGCTGATCCGACGCACGCGTGAGCGACAGGCGACCCGTGCGCCACGCGAATGCCTCGTCACGTTCGGCGGCCGACAGCGCCGTCACGACCGCCGACGCGTCGACACGCACGCTGCTGCCGGCGGACACCCGGGTACGAGTGGAATCGCCGACGAGTTCGAGCGCGCCCGAGTCGACCTGCACGAGCAGGTCATTGCCCACGCGATCGAAGGCCGCGCTTACGCCGTACGTCATCCAGCGGAGCGTGCGCGAGGCAATGGCCGTCGGCTTGGCGGAATCGACGGCCATTCGCACAATCACTGGCCCGGTGATCCGCAACGCGCGCGCGCCATCAGCGAACTCGCTGCTCAACCGCAGCGTGGCGTCCGAACCAAGGTGCACCGACCCGCCGCCGGGTAGCGCGACGTCGAGTTCTTCCGTCGGCTTCGTGGCGCTCATCGCGCCGAACGTATCGGCCAGCGCGGCGATCGCCTGCTCTTCGGCCGGGGTGCTCCCCAGCGCGCGCCACGCCAAGATCAGCGCGACGACCACCATCACCCCAATACCACCCATGATCCGCGGCGACATCCGCACGCCACCCTCGCGAGCGACGTCGTGTGCCGCGTGCACATGGGCGCCTTTGGATGGCGTGCGGCCACGCGGCCCGCTCGGCGCACCACTCGCCTTCGACGCCGCCGCACCGGTCGCATCGGCCGCACCAGCCGCCGGCGCCGCAGCAGCGGATTTCGCCGCCCACCTCGCGACCATCGGTCTCGGCTCACCCGCCGCAGGCACAACGACCGGCGGCGCAGCCACCGGCGGAGCAGCCACCGGCGGAGCAGCCACCGGCGGAGCAGCCACCGGCGGAGCAGCCACCGGCGGAGCAGCCACCGGCGCGGCAGCCACCGGCGCGGCAGCCACCGGCGCGGCAACCACCGGCGGAGCAGCCACCGGCGCGGCAACCACCGGCGGAGCAGCCACCGGCGCGGCAACCACCGGCGCGCTGCGCGCGTCAGGCGCCGGCACCGCCCTCACCACCGCAGCCGTCGTCGACGTCATGGCCTGAAGCCGCCGTTGCACCGATTGCACCGTCATGGCGTGCAGATCGCCGGGGACCAGCATCGACGCCGCATCGTCGAACCGCACCGTCGCCAGACGACGCTCGGCTTCGCGTTCGATCGCGACGCGCGCAGCGTGCCGTACATGCTCGTACAGCAGTTCCGGGGTCGCGAATCGCGCACGCTCGTCCCACGCCTGCCGGAGCACCCGCTCCACCAGACGCGAGCTCATCACCGGGTCCGCAAGGCGGACGGTGGCCGCCCAGGCAAGCGAAGGAAACAGGTCTTCGACGAATCGATCGGCCGGCAGTTCAACCACGAAGGCGGCCACGGAGGAGTTAGACGAGGTCACCCTCGAAACATGGGGACCGTTCGCCATACACGAAGCGCCAGCGGCCACTCCTCGACACCGGTACGGTCAAGAAGTGGTCACGGTTCACGCGCGCGGTCGCATCGCGGCACGTCACCCAGGCGGGTATCGGGGTCGCTCAGGCCGCCAACTGCTCCTCGACGTCCACATCGACATCTTCCGGCGCGAGCACGCGCGCCACACGCTCGTGGGCGTCGAGGAGAACGTCGGGCGCGATCGGGGCCGCCATCGGCGACGTCGACAGCTCGCGGCACAGGGGGCGACGTGGATCTTCCGTATTCGGGGCAATACTGAGCAGCACCCGGCCGGATTCCATGCGCATCAGCGTGCCGGCCGGGTAGAGCCCCACCGTGTTGACCAGCGCCCACAGCACGGCGCGGTCGAACTGCTCACACTCCCGCCCGAGCATCAGGCGCAGCGCCTCGTGGGCGGTCATGGGACGCGCACGATAGGCGCGGTGCGAGGTCAGGGCGTCGAACACATCCGCCACCGCGACAATGCGCGAGAACGTCCCCATGTCTCGGGCACCCCGCAAGGGCGGATACCCCGTGTGGTTCACGTTCCTGTGGTGCTCGAAGGCCACCCGCATCGCACTCAGCATCAGCGCCGAGAGCCCCGGCATGCGGCTGATGATGCGCAGCCCCTCGATCGGGTGCCGGCGAATGGCCGCCCACTCCGCTTCGTCCAGCTGGCCCGGCTTGCGCAACACCTCACCGGGTACCATGAGCTTGCCCGTGTCGTGCAGCAGCGCCGCCACGCCGATGCCGGCCAGCTCCGCGCGTGAAAACCCGAGCAGTTGTCCCATGCGGACCGCGAGGATGCTCACGTTGACGCAGTGGACGAACGTGTACTCGTCGTGTCGTTTCAGCGCCGAGAGGCCGATCAACGCATCCGCGTCCTCGAACATCCGATCCACAAGCGGCTGCACCACGCGCCGCGCCTGCTGCAGCGCCGGCCTGCCCGTGCGCGCGGTGCGCTTGAACAGGGCGCTCGTGCCCCGCACCGCGCGGGTGGACTCCTCTCTCAGCACCGCCGCGGCCTTCTCGTGCCGCTCCCTCAGGAAGACGCGCAGAAAGAACTCCAGCTCTTCCATGCTCAGCTGGGCCGAGAAGCGCAGCCCACCGACGCGGCGCGCCTCGAACTCGGCGAGCAGCGCGCGAAAAACCGACATGGACGAACCAGCGGGGCGCAGCCGTACCCCGTTGACGTAGAAATACTCACCCATGCCGAGCAGCGAGACCTCGTCGACCTGCATGGCCTTGACGGCGTCGAGCAACTCCTGCTGCTGCGAGAGCAGCGCCCGGTTGCCACCGGTGTACAGGCGCATGGCGCGCAGCAGGCCGTTCAGGCGGCTGATGATGATGCCGCCGAGCGTGGCCATACGCAGGGCGTCGCCTTCGATGGTGAGCTCGTCGCCCATACTGCCCTCGCGGTTACGCATGTTTCGTCGCCCTGAGAACCAGACGGCAGGCGTCGCGCGTTGCGGCGACGCGCGAGGAGGCGTTCCGTTCGAGCAACGCCACCGCCGCCGGTGTGCCGATGCGGATGATGCAGCGCGCGATCATCTGGCAGTGCGGTGCCGCCCAGTTGTTGAACCAGCCGGGAGCATAGAGCTGCTGCTCGAGGTCAGGCAGCGCCTCGTCACCCGCGCAGCCGCCCAGCGCCGTGGTCACCGAGCGCACCTCTTCGACCGGCCGGCGGCGGAAGTCGGGGTCGCGCACGATCCGGAGCAGCGCCGCGCTCACCTCGGGGTGGCGCTCCGAGCCCAGGCGATGGAGCACGGCCCGGCGGTTGGACGCGTCGGAGTCCTCGATCAGCGCGATCAGCAGCGGGCGGGCCGCGTCGATTGGGGTGTTCGCCAGCGCCACGATCACCTCGCGCCGCACGCACGGTTCGGGGTGATCCACCAGCGGGTGCAACAGCGCGGGGATCGCCCCGCCCGCCGTGGTGCCGATGATGCAGACGGCGTTGCGCACCACGTGCCAGCGTTCATCGGTCAGCCAAGGCGCCACGAGCGCGGGATTCCCCTCGCAGAACTCGGTCAGTGCCTGCACCAGCGTGCGCCGGGTAGGCTCCTGGCTGGCGCGCGCGAGAAGGCTCATGAGCCATGTGATCGCAACTGGCCCGAGCGTGTGCGCGAACGCCACGAACTCCGTGAGATCGGCGATCGTCCGCTCGTCGAGGTAGCGTACGAGCGAACCGCTCACCGGCGAGTCGGCGCGCGCCAGCCGGTCGATCAGCGGGGCCGCGTCCCACCGCCCCTCCGTCAGCTCGGTCAAGCCGTCGAACACCTGGCGGGCGTCCGCCCAGCCCGCCACGGCGATCGCGTCGTACAGCGCGCGTTCCAGCAGGTCGGTGAGGTCGGCGCGGTCGTCCTCACGCAGGCTGGAGCGCAGGGCGTCGCCCACCATCCCGAGCGTAGCCTGCACGAGGCTGCAGCCACGGTCCTGCGGGAGGTCCGCCGCGAACCGGTCGAGGTCGGTGCTGCTGGTCGCAGTCAGCGCGAGGTAGCACTCCTCGAGCTCGTGCGCGGGCTCGCCCGCGAGCCAGTCGTCGCTGCGCAACCGGATCGAGACCGTCGCCACGTCGGACTGCTCCTCCTCGGCCGCCGTGGAAAGCGACGGCGTCGCGCCGGCGGATTCGCCGGTTGGGGGGGCAGACTCATCGACGCCCGTTCGCCCAGGAGTGCCGGGGCCGTCCTTCGGCTCTACTTCTCCCGGCGTGCCCCCGCCGCTCCCGGGCCACGGCAGCACCTTGCCCGTCTCCGGCGTATGCTCGCCCGGCGAATCATCGTGGCGCTCGTCGTCCAAGTCCGCGTCAGTCTCGGCGTCGACGTAGCTCATGTCGATGTGCGGCAGATCCGCGCCCTAAAGCAGCGTGATCAGGTCTTCGCCGCCGTGGTCGTTGCGACTCGTGACGAGCAGCAGAAAGTCGACGATCAGGTCCAGTTCCCACGCTTCGGCGTCGTCGTTGAACGTCAGCGTGCGGAGGCCGTCGCGGTAGAACGGCATGGCGAAGTCGCTTTCGCCGGGCCGCGGCACCAGCACCGGGTGCCCGTCGCAGTGAATCTGGTGCGCGGAGAAATCCAGCCGGAATACGCCGTGTTCCTCCAGCAGGGCCTCCATCGCGGTGCCCAGTTCGCTACGGAACTTGATGGTGATGGGGCTGCGCGCATCATAGAGGCGGGCCGACTTCAGTACGCGCGAAAACTGCACGAGCCAGCTCGCAATCTTGGCGATGCGCTCGTCAGGCGGTCCTGCACCCGCTGATGTCTGTTCGCTGATCCGGCTCAATGCCCCGTCCCCGGGAATTGCAAAATTCAACACGACTAGTTGCTGCCATTCATTCCCTCACGTTTTCGGCATCACGGGCACAGAACTTGAGGATCGCGTGCGACCTCGAGCGTCACCCCTGTCATCGAGGCCGCGGGCCTTCGTGGCCGAAATGCCGCGCGCGTGCCAACCGCTGCCAACGACCGGATGTTCGTCGGCGCGGCGTGAGGCTCACCTGCCGGCGATCGCCGCCGTGGCGGCTGGTGACCGCCCGGGCGATGGAGCCGTGGGGACCGTGCACGAGACGACGAAGTTCGCTGTCGCCGCGGCCCCGGCGCTCACCGTCACGCTCTGACTGACCGGCGTCACACAGAAGCTCGGCAGGTTGGTCACCGAGACTGTGCGCGAGCCCGTCGGGACCGAGGCAACCGTATAGGCACCGCTGGCCGCGACCGTACCCGAGAAGCCACCGGACACGTTCACGATCGCGCCCGCAAGGCTGACACCCGCCGGCGTCGTCACGGTGCCGCTCACACTGCCCGTGGGCCAGAGGTCGACGTTCTCGAGGTCCGCGACCAAGAGGACCCGCACGCGGAAGATCGCGATCGTGGGGTCGACGTCGAAACCGATCTGCTGCGTCGTGGACGACCCCAGCGGCCCGACCACGCCGAACGACTCGTAGCGGAAGCAGTCGGTGGCCGTCACGGGGCAGCCCGTGTCGTTGAAGAAGTTGTGCGGGTCGCCGTCCCAGTTCGTGCTCGGCACCACGAGGCCGAGACTCGGCGTGATCACGGTTTCGTTGTTGGACGTACCCTTTTCCACGCTACCGGAGGTCGAGGTCACGCTCATTTGGAATGGGAACGCCTGCACACCCGTGACACCAACCGGCGGCGCCGGGAACGTCGGCGTGACCAAGCGGATACCGGCGAGGCGATTGTTGATGCCCAGATCGAACGTGATGCGCAGCTTGCCCGGAGTAAACGCGCCGACCGCACTCGCCTGGAAGTTCGAGACGGTCAGGCCGATGACGTCTCCACCGAGCACCGAGTAGCTCCGCCCGGAGTTGACGCCGAGGTTGAGCGAGGCGGCAGCGATGGGAGACCTGATCGTCGTGGTCGGTGCCGTGACGCCGACGGTCTTCTTGGTTGCGTTGACGTCGAAAATGAACGCCGCGCCGCGGTACTGCGCGGGGATCGCCGGGTCGATCGGAAGCACCGCGGCTGGAGGCGTCAGCGCCGTGTCGGCGCAAGCGGACAGCAGGACGATGGTCGCCGCCGTCGTGAGCGCCGCAGCACGCCGAACCAACGTGGACGAACGGAATACTGTGCGAACGTCGCGAACGATTGGAACCATGTGATCTTCACTCGAATCCGTTCGGAAACCCGAACGGCGTCACGCATGACACGTTGATCCTGCGCGGGAACAAAACATCAATGCACACCAGCAACTCTCCTCAAGCTGGCGGCGCGATCGCCGACCTCGCCACCGCGTCCGACGACCGATACACACTCGCTACGGAGTCGGCGCGAACCCGCTGACCCGATAGAGCTCGAGGTCGATCACCGGCTGCCCCCCGCGTCGCACGGTTACGTGGCGCACGAGCACGATGGAGGCGAACTGTCGCTGCACCGCGGTGTCGAGCGGCGCCGGCTGAGCCCGCCGGACCAGCAGGCCCGTACGCCCCGCGTAGCGGCGCGGGGACGTGCGAAATGGGAAGTGTCGGGCGTCGTCGGAGAGCACCAGCACCGCCGGGTCATCAGCCCCGCGCGTCGTCGTGGGCCACACCGAGCCCAGTCGCGCGCCGTCCATCCAGTGCGTCGTGGCCACAAAGGCCACCGGGCCGCCCGTCCGGATCTCCTCGTCGATCGCCGCCGGCACACTGCTCCACGGCTGCAGTTCGAGCGACGGATCGCCGGTGCGCACCAGCCCGGGCGCGAGTCGGGCAAGCAAGCCGGTGCGCCCCTGCACCCCGATCAGGACGGCTAGCGACGTCACGAGCCCCGCCGACACACGCAGCCAGCGCGTCGCGCGCCGGTCACCGGCGGACAAGCGCGCGTCGAGCGCCGCCCCGAGCAGCGGCATCAGGAACAGGTAGCCCGGTCCCTGCCAATGGGGGAGGGCCCGCGTGCCGAGGAGGGCGACGGTGGTGAACACCACCAGCGGACCGGCGGCCAGACAGAGCAGAAACCACGCCCGTTCATCACCACGGCGTCGGCGCCACGCCCCGGCCGCGCTCACCATCAACGGCCACCACACCCACGGCAGCACGTAGCCGATCTGCCCGAGCACGTTCTGGATGAACGGCGTGGGGTCATAGCCCGGTCGCGACGACCCGGCGCGCCCCAGCTGAAAACGAAGCGACGCCCAGTCATGCTGCGCGTTCCACACCGCCACCGGCGTGCACAGCGCGATCGCGATCGCGCCGGCCACCCACGGCCACGGTGAGCGGAGCAGCCCCAGTCGTCGCGTCGTCGCGAGAAACAGCAACACGCCCACGGGCAAGAAAATCGCGTGATACTTCGCGAGCCCCGCCGCGCCAGCCGCCAGCCCCACGATCAGCCACTGCCGGGCGGTCGCCGCGCGCGACAGGCGGGTGAAGCACACCCGCGCCACCGCGTCGGCCGCGATGGCCAACGCGCAGAGCAACGGCCCGTCGGGCAAGATCCACGAGCCGTGCGCCACACCGAACAGCCCGGTCAGGTTGACGACGACCGCCGTGAGGAACCCCGCCCGTGGGCCGTACAGCGTGCGCCCCAGCGACGCCAGAAACCACGTGGTGGCGGCGAAACACAGAATGAACGGCACCCGCAGCACCCACGGTTCGCGGCTGCCGGTGAGCCACTCCGTCAGGGCCGTGATCCAGAAGACCAGCGGCGGATGATCGAAGTAGCTGAGCTGCACCGGACGTGCCACCGCCACCGCGTATGCCTCGTCGATCCCCAACCCCAGCATCGCGGCCAACATCAGGCGCAACAGCGCGGTGCCCACCAGCAGCCACAGCAGCGGCGTCGCATACCCGTCGGCCGTCAGCGCACCCCAACGAACCCCGGCACCACTCGCCGACCGACCAGTCACGGCGGCGTCCGTTGACTCAGCGTTCTCCATAATGCTTGGCAACCTGACTACCTCTCGGCCGGACGACAGGCGCTGTCGCCGATCCGTTACACAGCACCCGCGACCCGCTGGACGAGGGCGATTACGATTGACGACGTGTCACGCTTGTCGATCCTGCTCCTGAGCGATGGTGGCCACGTCGCCGGCTCCACCGTGTCCGTGTACAGTCTGGCCACGCATCTGCGCGCGCGCGGACACGCGGTCACGGTCGGACGCACACCGGGCCTCCTGTTGGACACGCAGCTGCTCGCGCAGGGCTTCCCCCGTCCAGCACTCGATTTCGACACGCCGTCGGCGCTGGCGGCTTCGGTGCGGACGCTGCTGCAGCAGACGCCGTTCGATATCGTGAACCCGCAGGCCACCCGCGATCGACGGGCCTGCACTCTGCTGCGCTGGCAAGGTGCCCTGGCGCCCGCGCTCGTCATTACGCGCCGCACGATGCCACTTACCTGGTTTCCCGAGTTGATGGCGGTCGGCTACACCGCCGATGCCACGATCGCCGTGAGCGAGGCGGTACGCCAGGGACTCCAGCGGCGCGGGCATCCGAATCGGCATCTGCATGTCGTGCGCAATGGCATCATGCTCGATCGGGTCGATCAGGCGCCCTCGGCGGCGGCAGCGGCCTTTGCCGACGAAGTCATGCGGCCGCTGCACCAGCACCATGTGCTGCTGACCGTCGCCCGCCGCAAAGATCAAGACATACTCCTGCGCGCGTTGCCGTACGTGTCGGCGCCAGTGGCGGCGGTGTTCGCTGGCATCGACGCCGACCCGACACTGCAAGCGCTGGCCGACGCACTCCCCGCCCGGCATCGGGCCGTCTTCCTCGGCACCGTACCGGAGCCCCTGCCCCTGTACCACTACGCGACGCTGGTGACGCTGCCGTCGCGCATCGAGGGGCTCTCTCAGGCGCTGCTCGAGGCGATGGCCCTCGGCGCGCCGGTGCTCGCCAGCCACGCGGGCGGCAACGGTGAACTGATTCAACCCGACCTGACGGGATGGCTTGCGCCTCCCACCGATCCGAGGGCGTGGGCGGCGCAGATCGATCGCATCCTCGCCGATCAGGCGGCCCGCCAACGCGTCGCGGCGGCCGCGCGAAGTCAGGTGCGCACGGAGTTCACGCTCCCCCGCACGGCAGAACGCACCGAGGCGGTGTATCTCGACGCTCTGGCCGTGCGGCAGCGCGCCCGACCGCGGTAGCGCGCGGTGACGATGGTGTCGCTGGTCGTGCAGACGAGCTTCCTGGGCGATACGGTGCTCACGACGCCGCTCCTCACCGCCCTCGCCGAGCACGGTCCGGTGGACGTGATCGTGCGCCCCGATGCCGCGGCGATTCTGGACGGCCACCCCGCCGTTCGCGATCTGCTCGTGTTTGCCAAGCGCGGCCAGGACCGCGGATGGGGCGGCATTCGCCGGCTGGCTGCGCAGGTGCGGCAGCGCGCGAATGGCGCACCGCGCCAGAGCACGCACGCCTTTCTTGCGCAGGGGTCGTGGCGGTCGGCGCTGCTCCCGTGGCTGGCCGGGGTGCCGACGCGCATCGGGTGGACGACCTCCAGCGCGCGGTGGTTGTACACGCAGTGCGTACCGCACGACGCGACGGTGCATGCCGCCACGCGCCTGTGGCAGTTGGGGGCGATCGCCACGCCAGCCCCTCGCGCCACGGCGGAACGCCCGTCGTTGGCGCTCCGGTGGCAAGACGTCGAGGCGGCACGCGCGCTCATCCCCGCCGACGACGGGCGACCGTTGGTCGTGCTGGCTCCCGGCTCCGTGTGGGCAACCAAACGGTGGCCCGGCTACCCCGCACTCGCCGCCGAGCTGGCCGGCCGGGCTCGTGTGGTCATCGCGGGGAGCAGCACCGACCGGCCCCTCGCACAAGAAATTCGCGCGCACCGCCCCGACGCCGTCGACGCCACCGGCCAGCTGTCCATCCTCGGAACCGCCGCCCTGATTCGCCACGCCGACGCGCTGGTGGCGAACGACTCGCTGGCGATTCACCTCGCCAGCGCGGTCAATACACCCACGGTGGCCGTGTTCGGCCCCACGGTGCCGCGTTTCGGCTTCGGGCCCTTGGCGGATGGCTCGGTCGTCGCGGAGGTGACGTCGCTCCCCTGTCGCCCCTGCCACGCCCACGGCCCGCCACGCTGCCCACAGCGGCACTTCCGCTGCATGCGGGAGCTCAGCGCGTCGCAGGTGCTCGCCGCACTAAACGGGATCTGGTCACGCGCGGACTCGCCGCGCGGCCTTATGCGCGATTCGTCGCGGCCGTAAGGCCCCAAGGCATCGCCGGCGCGCTGGGGGTCGGGCCGACAACGGCCACCTCGCGCGCCGTTGGCCGACGGAGCACGTGGGGCAGCGTCGCGAGCGTCGACGGCGCGTAGGCGGTCCGCCAGTGCTCGACGCGCGACAGGACATCATCCACCGTCACGAGCGCCATCTGCCCCGGACGCTTCTCGGCGCTCGGCCGCGGCGTCTCGCCCGCGCGATGAAAACGGTCGACCACCAAGTCCTGATACCGACCGTACGGGCCCACCCAGAGCGGGTTGGTGGCGCCATACAGGCCGATCACCGGTCGCTCCATCGCCACCGCCATATGCAGCGGTCCGGAATCCGGACTGATCACCAACGCCGACTGCTGAATCCAGGCCAGCAGCGCCCGAATCCCGCAGCCAAGGGCCACGATGGGCCAATCGCCGACCGGGAGCTGCGCCGTCGCATGGCGCATGATGACCGACGCCGCGGCAATCTCCGCGTCACTCTGTCCGCCGACCAGCACCGGGCGCAGGCCGTAGTCGGCCACCATCGACACGCAGAGGCTCGCCAGTCGGTTCGGTGACCAGTTCTTCGCCGCCTTCGACGAGGCGACGACGATGCTGACCAGCGGTCGCGGATCCTCGGCGTGCAGTCGCTGCACATCGGACATCGCCACGTCGCAAGTGCGCAATCCGTACTCCACCGGACCGTTCGGCACACCGATGGCGGGGAGGAACTCGAGAAACTGGTCGGCAAGGTGCGCCCGCGGACGGCTGGGGAGGCGCTCATTCGTGAACAGCCAGTTGCCGTCCTGCGAGCGACGGCGGTCGATCCCCACGCGTCGCGGGGCGCCCGAGAGCGCGGTCACCAACCCCGCCTTGAAGGCGGTCTGCAAGTCGAGCACCACATCCACGGGACGCTCACGCAGCCGGTCGCGCACGGTGCCGTACCCGGAGAGCCCATCGAACCGATCGAAGCGGATCAACTCGTCGACCGCCGGATGGCCACGCAGCAGCTCGAGCGGACCCGGCTGGGCAATCCAGGTGATCCGCGTCCACGGCGACGCACGCTTGATGGCCATGGCAACCGGGAGCCCCAGAGTGACGTCACCGAGGGCGCTCATGAGCACGATTCCGACGCGAGATGGGATCATCGTCCGAGGCGGTAGGTGGAGGGAGTCAACCGTGTATGGTTGACTCCTGCCGCTTCCTGCGTCCAGAGCGTATCGAAGGTGTGGCGCGCTTCGTACCCGCCCGTGACAAAGTCATGGACGGATGACGCGCCGACGCCTGACCGCGAGCACGCCGAGGAGCCCCACCCCCATCAGGGCGAGCGTGGCCGGCTCCGGCACGGTGCTCTGGACTTGGCTCGCATCGGCCACCGTGAGGTCGTCGAAGGCGAACACGTCGGCGTCGTCAGGCAGGCCGGTCAGGGTGAAGTCCACGCGATCAATGGCATTGCTGCCGAAGAGCACGCCCCAGAAGCGCATGCCGCCGTTCAGCTCCGGCACGAACGTCCCCGACGGCGCCACCTGCGGCTGGATCACCAGCGAGCTGAGCATGCTGCCACCGCTGAAGAGATCGAGCCCGACCGAGCCACCGATGTCGCCGAAGTCGATGCCATAGAAGCCGAAGCCGGCCACCTGCTGGCTGAACACGATGGAGAAGTTGGCGACCCCGGCGGCTCTGGTCTGGTAGTACTGGCTGCCGCTGATGGCCATCCGGCCGAACGGGATGATGTCGACCGGATCCTCCGCCTCGATGTTGCCGGCGCCGGTGAGCGTGGCGATACCCGCGAAGCCGAAGTCGAGGGCGAGCGGCGCACCCAGCCCGGGCGCGAAGCTCTCGAAGTTCTGGGTGGCGACGTTGTTGGTGAGCTGGCCGAAGAAGGCGTTGCGGGCGGTGAGCGCCGCGCCCTGCGGCGCGATCTTCTGCGCGCACATGTTGGGGCCGTTTACGACGCAGCCGGGGTTCTGCGTGAATCCGGTGTAGACCGTCTGTGCGCCGAGGGGCGCCGCGAGCAGGAACAGGCCGGACAGTGCGAGACGCGCATGCATAAGTACTCCATCGTCAAGGGGAACTTCGGTCGAACCGATCATTCCACTTGCCAGAATACGCATATCCCGTTCCGAACCGGCGCGACGGCAGCTCTCGACGCGCAGCCGGTTTTCCGTCGTGCCGGCGTACATGGAGATGTTGCGGTGATACATCATTTGTGTATCGATCTCGCAACACTGTCGTTACTCGGCGACATCCCCTCGCGCAGTACCTTTCGTGATCACCGTGCACCATGATCGTGGCCGCGCCGCGCGTCACTTGGCTGGGAGCGGGCGGACGGCCGTGTCCGCGAAGGTCCGGCCGCTGGTCACTCGTCAACCCGCGATCATGCCAACAGGAACCGAGCGCACCATGCACGTGCCGACGCCGATTCACGACGACAGCCCCGCGCCACCCGCGGTGAGGGGGCGCCTCCGCCGCCTCGTCCGCCTCCTGCCGCTCCTCGCACTGGCCGGCGCCCCCGGGTGCACCGCCATCCAGCTCGACGCGGCCAACTTCATCGAGACCGTGGCCGTCCCCCACATGGAGATCGCCTACGGCGATGGACCGCGGCAGCGCATGGATGTGTACCGCGCGCTCGACAGCACGGGGGCGCCACGGTCCACGCCGGCCCCGGTGGTGATCTTCGTCCACGGCGGGAGCTGGCAGAGCGGTAGCAAGGACGACTACGCGTGGGTCGGGAAAGCACTGGCGCAGATGGGATTCGTGGCCGTGCTCCCCAACTACGGGCTGATGCCCGACACGCGCTTTCCCGCCTTCGTGGACGACGTCGCGCGGGCGGTGGCCCGGGTGAAGGCGAACGCCGCCACGTGGGGGGGAGACACGGCGCGCGTGGTGCTGATGGGGCACAGCGCGGGGGCACAACTGGCCGCGCTGGTGGCCTACGACCCCCGCTATCTCGCGAAGCAGGGGACCACGCCGGACATCCTGGGCGGCTTCGTGGGGCTGTCGGGTCCCTACGACTTTGTCTTCGATACCGAGCTCCTCAAACGGACCTTTGCCGGCCCGAAGGAGCGGGAGTTCGATGCGCTGCCGGTGCACTTCGTGACGCCGCGGTCGCTGCGCACGCTCCTCGTGATGGGGCTGGACGATGAGACGGTGAACCCCAGGAATACCCGCTCGCTGGCGTCCACGTTGCGCCAAGCGCAGGTGCCGGTGGAAGAGCTCTGGGTACCCGGAACGCACGGCGTGACCGTGGGCGCCTTTGCGCGGATCAGTCGCGGCGACAGCGAGATCGTGCGGCGCATCGTCGGGTTCGTACGCGCCACGCCGGCCGGAACTGCCGTGCGTTGAGCAGGCGCGGCGGCGCGTGAGCCAACGTCACGCTGGCAATGCCGTGTGAAACGACGGCGTCGGCGCCGCCCGCTGAATGCGGGGCAGGAGCAGCTGCAGCCACGCGAGGGCCAGCAGGTACGACGAGGCGGCGAACAGGAACAGTGGGGCGAAACCGAACCCCGCATCCAATACCCGTCCCGTCACCACGCTGATCGCCACGCCGCCATCGTGGGCGACCCCGATCAGGTGCTGGCGAAGATCAACGCGTACCGTGCGGCGGGGATGGAGTCATTCATCCTCTCCGGCTATCCGCACGCCGCGGAGTGCGACCTGTTCGCGCGGTGCGTGCTGCCGCGATTGGAGCACGCCGCGCTCGGGCGGTGAGGGCGGGGGATCACCGCCTTCGACGACCTACTGCGGCTTCGGTAGCGTAGCCCGATAGGCAGTGATCGCGTTGATCGTCGTGGTCACGCGCAGCACGGCCACCTTGCGGCCGAGGTCCTGAAGCCACGTGAGCGACTCGAACTTGATGCCGTTGATCTCGGCCTGACCGGCTTTCACGCGCTGCGCAAAGCGGATCGACTGTGGATCGGCCAGCGCCATCGTGGCGTCGATCCCGAGCTCTTCGTGGAGACCGCTGGTGCCGCTGCTGGCACCGATCTTGATGCCTTCGGGGATCTTGAGTTCGTTCTGGAGGTACGGCTGCACCACGCTGGTGTGGTTGTAATACTCGGCAACGTGCTTGAAGGAGACCTTGTTCGGGCTGTCGGCGTACACCTTGGTGAGTGAGTCGGCCGCGGTCTGCATGCCGCGCGCGTTTCCGCCGCTGTCGCCCAGATAGTAGATCTCCGTGAAGCCCATGCTGCGCAGGTAGTTGCCCATGTCATACAGCAGCGCGGTATACGTGGCCTGCGACAGCATCGGGCCGGCGCGGCCGGGCTGAATGTTGGGGCCGGCGTTGCCGGGTTCGAGCGTGACGAGTGGTGCGACGAGTGTCTTGCCCATCTTCCGCGCGATCATCTCGCCCAGGAGCTTGTTGTTGATGTTGTGCTTGTTCATCGAGAGGTTGCCGTCGTTGTTCTCGACGCCTCCGGTCATGATCAGCACCGTGGTGTAGCCGTCCTTGATCATGTCGCGGAACTCGGGCTGGGTGAGTTCCTCGAGCCACACGGTGTTGATGCCCTCGATGGTGCGCGGCTTGTTCGCCGCCGCCTGTCGGGCCGCCTGCGCGGCGCTCCCAGCGCCGCCCGTGGCTCCCGTCGTCTGCGCAGACGCGCTCGCCGTGGCGATCGCCATGGCGCTCGCCGCAAACAGCGGCATCGTCAGCCACGCCATCACTGTTGTTCGCATCACCTCTCCTGGTGTTTGGAAACCCGCCGAATGCCTTGCGTTCTGCTGCAGCGCATCAAAAAAAGTGCGGCCGGACGGACGCCGTGCGCCAGCACGACGGCCGCCTGCCGCACACTGCACCGCGCTGTCAGCAGCAACGTTCCGTGAGCGTGCCTCTAGCCGGCGCGCGGCAAAGGCTTCAGTCGAGCAATGGCGGCGGCTTCGGCGGAGCGCAACGCATGCCACAGGTCCCAATCCTGCTGCAGGCCGAGCCAAAAATCCGCGCTCATGCCGGTCACCTGCGCCAAGCGG
This sequence comes from Gemmatimonas sp., assembly GCF_044376735.1. Taxonomy (GTDB): domain Bacteria; phylum Gemmatimonadota; class Gemmatimonadetes; order Gemmatimonadales; family Gemmatimonadaceae; genus Gemmatimonas. The sequence continues at coordinate 2,765 of NZ_JBILKJ010000015.1, read as the reverse complement.
AGCGCCGTATCCGGGGTGACCGCGCGCTTGGCGTGAATCACCTCGTTCAGTCGCGGGAACGACACGCCAAGCTGGACCGCGAATGCCGACTGCGAGATGCCGAGCGGACGCAGGAACTCCTCCAACAGCATCTCACCCGGATGCGTGGGCGGGCGATGCGTGGGCAGTCGCCGCTGCACCAGCGTCGGCGGCCGTTTAGTGGCAGTCCGTGACTTCGACGTCGTCGGCATAGCCGTCCTCCCACCGGAAGCAAATCCGGAACTGATCGTTGATGCGGATACTGTGCTGGCCGCGACGCGTGCCAGGCAGCGCCTCGAGTCGATTCCCTGGCGGAAATGCCAGCTCCCGCAGTTCCCGTACGCGGTTGAGCTGCGTCAGCTTCCGCGTCACAGCCGGCCACAGCGTCGCCGGACACGCACGGCGCGCACGCCGGCTGTCGAGTCCGTTAAACAGGTCCTCCGTGGCGGCGTCGGCGAACGTACGTATCACAGTATCTATTATAACGGCTACCGTTGCAGCGCGCCAGCTTGCCTTGGCACGCTAACGCCTGGCTTCTGCAGCGGGCGGCCAAATAAAACGCGAGCGTAGCGAGTTACCAAGCCGCCCGCCTGCAGCAAGCATCGTTATGCGACTTGCAACGGTCGAATGTGCGCAATTTCGTGCTTCAACCCGCGTGCAGCGTCCCACAGGTCGACGTTGCGCTGCAGATTCAGCCAGAACTCGGGCGAGTTGCCAAACAGCTTGCCGAGCCGCAGCGCCATTTCTGGGGTCAGCGCGCGGCGCTCTCGCAGCAGCTCATTCATCGACTGACGAGACACACCGGCGGACTCGGCGAGTGCGGTCACGGAGAGCCCGTATTCCGGCAGGAAATCTTCGCGAAGAATTTCGCCGGGGTGAATCGGCCGGCGTTCGCGTGGACGCGAGTTGGGGATGCTCATGCGAGAAGGACTCCGGTTAGTGATAGTCGCAAAACTCGACATCATGCGCATCGCCTTCTTCGAAGCGAAAGCAGATGCGCCACTGGTCGTTAACGGAAATCGAATGCTGGCCCGCTCGATCGTCCCTGAGCGCGTGCAGCCGATTCCCCGGCGGGACGCGCAAATCGGAAAGCTGCGTTGCCACATCGATCGCTTCGAGCTTGCGTAGCGCGCGCCGAGCCACATCCACCGGCACTCGCTTTGCCTTTCCAGTCCGGAAGAGCTCTTCAGTCGCGCGGTCAGCGAATGTCTTGATCACTCAGAAGTGTACTGTGTCACGTGACACATGTCAACTCAAGGCTAGCGGCCTAACGCGGAGCTCTGCAGCAGCGACGCTCAACAAATAGCCGTGAACGAAGGCGCGCCAGCGCCGCAGTTACACGGCGCACCGCGTCGTCGCTGTCGGCAGCAGCGAAACGTTATGCGCTCGCGCGCCGTTCGGCCGCAATGCGCTCCGCCAAGTACACCTTGAGGAGCGACTGGTACGGGACATCACGCTGATTCGCCAACACCTTGAGCTCATCGAGGAGCCCTTGCGGCAGGCGCAGCGAAATCGTCGCGGTGGACGGCTTCAGATTCGGAAACGCCACGCGGGTCGCCTGCGGATACGCGAAATACTCGGACGTATCCGCCGTCGCCCAGAACGCCCGCTCCTCGTCTTCGGAGCGGAACGTCGGGATCGGCTTACGGGGCGTCGTGCGGGGTTTTGCCATACAGGGTTCGCTCCTTTCGACTCATCGGCCGGGCTGAGATCACACGGACCAGATCGCGACGCACGGTGAAGATCACCGCGAGTCGCCGATCCGCCGCCGTACGGCCCAGCACAAGGTAGCGCGGCTCTCGGGTGGAGTGCTTGGCATCCTCGGCCAGCAGCACCGGCTCATGAAAAAAGACTTCCTCGGCTTCGTTCCGCGAGACCGCATGCCGAGCCCAGTTCTTCTCCGCATTCCCGCGATCCCAGTCAAAGCCGGCCAGTCGGGCCGCGAAGGCGGAAAAGTCAGTCACCCCGAAAGTATATGCTGATAATATACAGCGCGCCAGTAGCCCCGCCGCGCGCGTCCATTCCGGCCTCGATGCGCATAACGCGGAGCTCTGCAGCAGCGACGCTCAACAAATAGCCGTGAACGAAGGCGCGCCAGCGCCGCAGTTACACGGCGTACCCCACCGTCGCTGTCGGCAGCAGCGAAACGTTATGCGTCGTCGACTTCCGCAGGGTCCCACGCACGCCGCACATGCCGGAGCGTCAAAATCACAACACGTGACGCGTCGACGCGATAGATGATGCGATACGGCACGTGCAGGATCTCTCGATAGGCCGGAATGCCGATTTCACTCACCACGCGGCCTTGCTCTTCGAAGCGGTCGAGCTGGCTCACGCGCTCCAGCAGTCTTTCAAGCCAAACCGCGGCCGTCCGCGGTCGACACTGTGCGATATACTCCACGGCCTCGAGCGCCCGCTGCTCTGCCAGCGGGGACCAGACCACCTTCATCGCCCGAGTCGCGCCCGAAGCCGCTTCGCAACCGCCGCGTGCGTCACCGTCTTCCCGGTCGCCACCTGCTGTTCGGCCTGGCGTACGTCGCGCAACAGCGCCAGCTCGTCGAGCATGCCCTCATACGACTCGACGTCGAGGAGCACGGCAGCACTCCGGCCGTGCTGGGTCAGAATCACGGGTTCGCCAGTCGCCTGCACCTGCTCGATGAACTGCGCGGCATTGGCGCGAAACTCCGTCACCGGTTGGATATCACGACTCGGCTTGAGCGTCGACATACGGCTCCTGAAAGTATGTA
>NZ_JBILKJ010000059.1:0-16083 GCF_044376735.1 Gemmatimonas sp. | reverse complement strand
CGCGGCGTGGTGCATCGCGACATCAAGCCCGACAATATCCTCACGACGGGCATGCACGCGCTCGTCACGGACTTCGGGGTCGCCAAGGCACTCAGCGCGTCGATGCCCGTGCACGGCGGTACGTCCACCGGCATGGCGATCGGGACGCAGGCCTACATGGCCCCAGAACAGTTGGCAGCCGACCCGGCAGCCGATCACCGCGTCGACCTCTACGGCGTCGGGCTGCTCGCGTACGAGCTGCTGACTGGCGCCTCCCCGTTCATCGGGAACTCACCGCAAGCCACGTTGGCGGCGCAGCTCACGCAGGTGCCAGCGGCACCACACCTGTCATACACCGACATCCCGGAGCCGCTCTCACGGCTGATCATGCAGTGCCTCGAGAAGGACGCGAACAAACGACCGGTGTCCGCTCGGGCGCTCTTGGCCGACCTCGAAGCACTACCGCCGATGTCGAGCGGCCCCGCGCTCCCGTTACGTCGGTCGCGTTCGAGCCCCAGCGCGCGCGCGGCCACGCTGATGGGAGGCATCGTGATCGCTGTCGGCGCCTATGTGGCCGCGCAGCGCATCCAGAGCGGCCGACGCGACGCGTCGCGCACCGCAGCCGATTCCATGCCGGACGCGCGCGATGCGGGCCCGGGGGGCGACCGCTCACGCACCATGTCGGCCGCGCTGCCGGAAACCGGCACCTCCCGCGTGGATACCGTTTATCGCGACCTGACGGATGGCGCGAATACCCTGCCCGTCGCGGTCGTGCTCACCCGCGCCGAATCCTTAGCCATCGCCGCCGCGGTGACCAAGCGGCAGGCGGCGACAGCCACGGTGCAGCGGAGTGCATCTCCCACAGCGACCGGCGCACCCTCAATCGCGATGCCCGGGATGTCCGCACCGAAAAGCGAGATGCGAATCAGTGTGCGCAGCGCGACCGGTGTGACGACCTCGGTCGACCGCGAGCTGCTGCTCGCCGAGGTGGGACGCATCTTTGCGGACTCGATGGCGCGCGCGCTGCTGCACATGGACAGCGCAATGCTGCGGCTGCCGCAAACAGCGCGCGTCGACGTGCCGCGTCCGCTTGCAACGCTGACGCCGACAATGGCGCCACCCTCCGACGGACGCGTGCGTGTGGTTGTCACGAACTATTCGAACGCCACAGGCAAGCGCGAGTTCGTGGCCACCACACGCGACGTGGCGCATCAGGTGCGCGCAGCCTTGGCCACCGACAAGTACGACGTAGTCTCCGATGAGATCACCGACCGCGCGACGCGGAACATGGCCGACCGCATGAGCGTGGGGTGGGGACTGCGGGCGGATTACGTTGTCAGCGGCATGGTCAGCACGCGCGGCGATTTGGTGGTGCTGCTCACGATCTTCACCGATGTGCGCGACGGGCGATTCACGCGAGTGTCCGAAGCGCTGGCGCCGGTGGCGGATCCGAAGCGGGCGTTCCCGATGGCGGCGAACCAGGTGAACGCTTGGCTGGACACGGCGAAGGTCGCCCGGGGGCGCAGGACGCGGGGACCGCAACCGGACTGACTCGCGACTCGTAACTCGCGACTCGCTACTCGCTACTCGCTACTCGCTACTCGCTACTCGCTACTCGCTACTCAGTACTCGGTGGTCTGAGTTCTGGCGTCAGGCTGCATATAGTGGTCAGAGTTCAGCAACGACAGTCCTCAGTACTGAGCGAGTTTGATGGGGCGTGGGGATGGTATCGCGTGCGCAAGAATGGTCACGCATTTTCCGGCGGGTGTCGTACACTCGCCCAATGCCGAACAATCCGAACAATCTCATGGTGCTTACGCGGGCGCGCGCCTTTGCGATCGACCTGCATCGCGCGGTGGAGCGGCGGGAGCGGTTCATTGGCAAGGCGTCGCCCGGCCTGCGGAATCAGATGCTGCGCGCCTCCATGTCGATTCCGCTCAACATTGCGGAGGGAGCCGGGAAAGACAGTCGTGCCGAGTTCGCGCACTTTGTCGGACACGCCATCGGCTCCGCCAACGAAGTCGAACAGCAGATGCTCCTCGCGCAGGCCCTCGCGTTGTTCGACAGCGAGATCGACCCACTCCTCGATGAGTGCCGTGAGATCAGCATGATGCTGTACGGATTGCGCAAACGGCTGCAGTGTATCGACTAGGAAACCCGCTCGGCACTGTGGACTGTCGTTGCTGAACTCTGACCACTATACCCAGTCTGAAGCCAGAATTCAGACCACCGAGTACTGGGTTGTGCGTTGTGCGTTGCGGCTTTCGCGTTGCCAGTCGCCAGACGCGAAAAGGGCGGCCCTTGCGGGCCGCCCTTTTCTGTCCGTCGTCAGCGCCTACTCCAGATCCGGCATCGTGAACGCGCTCGGCTCGAACGCCGGCAGCAACGCGTCGAAGTTCGGCTCCAGCGCTTCCGGCAGCGGCTCCGGCTCGGGGAGCGCATCCGATTCCACATCCACTTCCTGGTAGCGGTACATGCCCGTACCGGCCGGAATGAGGTGACCGATGATGATGTTCTCCTTGAGACCGAGCAAGTCGTCGCGCGAGCCACGGATGGCCGCGTCGGTCAGGACGCGCGTGGTTTCCTGGAAGGAAGCCGCCGACACGAACGACTGTGTGGTGAGCGAGGCCTTGGTAATGCCGAGGAGCAGCGGTTCCGCCGTTGCCGGACGGACCTTTGCCTTCTTGGCCGCATCATTGCCCAAGCGGAACGCGGCGCGGTCGACATGCTCGCCTTCGAGCATCTCGGTATCACCGGATTCCACGATGCGCACCTTCTGCAGCATCTGCTTCACGATCACGCCGATGTGCTTGTCGTTGATCTTCACGCCCTGCAGGCGATAAACCTCCTGCACTTCGTTCAGCAGATACTCCTGCACCGCGCGCGGTCCCTTGATGCGCAGAATGTCGTGCGGGTTGACCGGTCCTTCCGAAATACGGTCACCAGCCCGCACGCGGTCGCCCTCGTGCACGCGCAAGTGCTTACCCGACGGCACTTCGTACACCTGCTCCGCCTGCGCTTCGTCGACGATCCACTGACCGTTCTCGATGCTGGCCGGGCGCACGAACACCTCGCGCTTGCCACGCTTGATCTCGCCGAAGCGGACGAAGCCGTCGATCTCGGAGATCGTGGCCGGATCCTTTGGACGACGCGCTTCGAACAGTTCGGCGACACGCGGCAGACCGCCCGTGATGTCACGCGTCTTGTACGCCTCGCGGCTGACCTTGGCGATCGTGAGACCCGCCGTGATGGCCTGGCCATCCTCGATCGTGATGATAGCGCCCACGGGCAGGATGAAGTCGCGCACGCGCTTCTCCTTGCCGCCCTTGGACTGCCAGATCTCGATATGCGGGTGGAGCTTCTTCTCGCGGTCTTCGATCACGACGCGCTGACGCAGACCGGTCAGTTCGTCGAGTTCTTCGGACAGCGACTCGTCTTCGACGAGGTCCACGAAGCGAATCGTGCCCTCGACGTCGGCGATGATCGGATTGGTGTACGGGTCCCAGGAGAACAGGCGCGCATCGCGACGGTCTTCGTCGCGCACGAGCTTGCCGCCGTCTTCCACGAGCATCGTCGCACCGAGCGGCACCTGAACGCGTGCGAGCACGTGTCCATCCTTCGCCGACTTGATGTTCACGTCGCCTTCGTACGACGTCACGATGCGGTCGCCGTCCTTATTGATGACGAACACGAGGCGATCGCCGTACTCGACGATGTCGCCATCGTACTTCACGCGCTTGATCGTCTGTTCGGCGATACGCGAGGCGGTGCCGCCGACGTGGAAGGTACGGAGCGTCAGCTGCGTACCGGGCTCGCCGATGGACTGGGCAGCGATGATACCGACCGCTTCACCCAGGTCCACCATCTGCATGGTGGCCAGATTGCGGCCGTAGCACATGCGGCACAGGCCGCGCTTCGCTTCACAGGTGAGCACGGAACGGATCTTCACCGTTTCGATGCCCGAATCCTCGATGAGTTGCGCCGTCTCTTCCGAGATCAGCGTACCCGCTTCGGCCAACAGGCGCGGACGTCCCGCCTCGTCGCGTTCCATGGGATCGAGAATATCCTCGGCCGCCACGTTACCAACGAGACGTTCGGCCAGCGGCTCGATCACGTCTTCGCCTTCCTTCAGCGCCGATGTGTCGAGGCCGAGGATCGTCCCGCAATCCTCTTCCTGGATCGTCATGTCCTGCGCCACGTCGACGAGTCGCCGCGTGAGATATCCGGCGTCGGCCGTCTTGAGTGCCGTGTCGGCCAGACCCTTACGGGCACCGTGCGTCGACGAGAAGTACTCGAGTACCGACAGTCCTTCACGGAAGTTCGACTTAATCGGATTCTCGATGATTTCGCCGATACCACCCGTGAGCTTCTTCTGCGGCTTGGCCATCAGGCCGCGCATACCCGCCAGCTGGCGGATCTGGTCGCGCGAACCACGCGAGCCGGAGTCGAACATCATGAACACCGGATTGAAGCCACCCTGCGATTCGCGCATGGTCTTGACCATGGCGTCGGCGACGTCCGTGTTCGCGTGCGTCCACGTATCGATGACCTTGTTGTAGCGCTCACCGTTCGTGATGTTGCCCGTCGCGTAGGCGCGCTGGAAGCGTTCCACCCGCTCCGACGCTTCCTTGAGCAACGTTTCCTTTTCCTTCGGGATGTGCAGGTCTTCGATGCCGATGGAGACACCGCCGCGCGTTGCGTTGCGGAAGCCGAACTCCTTGAGGCGATCGAGCAGCGCCACCGTTTCCGCGAGCCCCGCATTCCGGTAGCTCTGGAAGACGAGTTCGCCGAGCGCCTTCTTCTTCATGTCCTTGTTGAGGAACGGCAGTCCCTTCGGCACGATCGCGTTGAACAGCACGCGGCCCGTGGTCGTCGGAATCCAATGGCTGCCCTCCTCGGTCTTGTCGAGCCAACGGATCGGCGTCTGGTACGTGGCGCGGCCGTTCGCGATGGCCAACTCCACTTCCGCGATCGTCGTCATCGCCCGTAGCTTGGCCACCGCCACTGGGTCCTTCATCGTGGCGGTATCGAAGCCCGTGGGCGCCTTCGTGGCCACGTAGCAGCCCAGCACGATGTCCTGTGACGGCTCGGCCACCGGGCGTCCGTCGGACGGCTTCAGAATGTTGTTCGACGACAGCATGAGCACGCGCGCTTCGATCTGCGCTTCGAACGACAGCGGCACGTGCACGGCCATCTGGTCACCGTCGAAGTCGGCGTTGAACGCCGCGCAGACGAGCGGGTGAATACGAATGGCCTTGCCTTCCACCAGCACCGGCTCGAACGCCTGAATGCCGAGGCGGTGCAGCGTCGGCGCGCGATTCAGCAGCACCGGGTGATCCTTGATGATGCCTTCGAGCACTTCGAAGACCATCGCGTTCTCGCGCTCCACGATCTTCTTGGCGCGCTTCACCGTCTCGGCTTCACCGCTCTCCACCAGCTTGTGGATGATGAACGGCTTGAACAGTTCGAGCGCCATGGCCTTCGGCAGGCCGCACTGGTGCAGCTTGAGCTCCGGACCCACGACGATGACCGAACGGCCCGAGTAGTCCACGCGCTTGCCGAGCAGGTTCTGACGGAACCGGCCCTGCTTGCCCTTGAGCATATCGGACAGCGACTTGAGCGGGCGCTTGCCACGACCACGAATGGCCTTGGAGCGACGGCCGTTGTCGAACAACGCGTCGACCGCTTCCTGCAGCATGCGCTTTTCGTTGCGCAGGATGACTTCCGGCGCCCGATGCGAGATGAGCTTCTGGAGACGGTTGTTGCGGTTGATGACACGCCGGTACAGGTCGTTCAGGTCGGACGTGGCGAAGCGTCCGCCGTCGAGCGGCACGAGCGGCCGCAGGTCGGGCGGGATCACCGGAATCACGTCGAGGATCATCCACTCCGGACGATTGCGGATCTCTCCGCCCTCGCCGCTGGTGCGGAACGCATCCACGATCTTCAGGCGCTTCAGCATCTGCTTCTTGCGATGCTGCGACGTTTCGCCGACGACGGACCCGCGCAGTTCCTCGGCGGTGCTGTCGACGTCGAGACGCTTGAGCAGTTCACGGACGGCCGGCGCGCCGATGTCGCACTGGAACGCCGCGTCGCCTTCCGCCTTCGCCTTCTGGCGGAGCGTCAGATATTCGTCTTCGTCGAGCAGCTGGCGCTCACGCACTTCCTGCGAGCCCGGATCGATGACGATGTAGTTCGAATAGTAGATCACCTTCTCGAGGTCACGGAGCGTGACGTCGAGCAGGTTGCCCATCGGAGACGGCAGGGTCTTGAAGAACCAGATGTGCGCGACCGGCACCGCCAGTTCGATATGACCCATACGCTCGCGCCGGACTTTGCTGAGCGTGACTTCCACGCCGCAGCGGTCGCAGATCACGCCACGATAGCGGATCCGCTTGTACTTCCCGCAGTGGCATTCCCAGTCCTTGACCGGACCGAAGATGCGCTCGCAGAACAAGCCGTCCTTCTCGGGCTTGAACGAACGGTAGTTGATGGTTTCGGGCTTGGTGACTTCGCCCCACGACCACCAGGTGCGCAAGCCGGCCATTTCCAGCCGTTCGCGCTCCTTGGGGTCCTTGGGTCCGCGAATCTCCTCGGGTGAGGCGATACGGACCGACATGTAGTCAAACGCGGACGCGCGGGCTTCGCGCGAGCTGCGGAAGTCGATCATGGTTATTCCTCCCCGCCGTTACCGTTGCCGCCGGCGTCGATCAGCTCGACGCCGGTACCATCGCTGGCCCCGAGCGTGACCTTGATACCCAACGCCTGCAGTTCCTTCACCAGCACGTTGAACGATTCCGGGATCCCCGGCTCCGGCAGGTTCTGCCCCTTGACGATCGCCTCGTAGACGCGGCTCCGGCCGTTCACGTCGTCGGACTTGACCGTCAGGATTTCCTGCAGCGTGTGCGCCGCGCCATACGCCTCGAGCGCCCACACTTCCATTTCACCGAAGCGCTGTCCACCGAACTGCGCCTTACCCGCCAGCGGCTGCTGCGTGACGAGCGAGTACGGTCCGATCGAGCGCGCGTGAATCTTGTCGTCGACCAAGTGGCTGAGCTTCAGCACGTAGATCTCGCCGACCGTGACCGGCGCGTTAAACGTCTCGCCGGTCCGACCATCGCGCAGGCGCACCTTGCCCGTGGGCGTGAGCCCCGCCAACCGGATGAGCTCCGAGCCGGCCGCATCGACATCGACATCCTTGCCGGCCAGCACCGCGGCGAGCGCCGGCTGACCGATACGCCGCAGCGTCTCGACCGGGCTCATGGCCGCTTCGGCCTGGAGCGCCGCGATCCCCGCCTTGAGATCGGCATCCGCCTCCCCCTCGGCCGTTTGGTGGATCGCCAGCGACGCGCGCACACCGTCGAGCTCGCGCTCGGCAATGGTACGGGCTCCCTGCGCGACGAACTCCTTCACGCGGCCGAACAGCGACTTCGTTTCGGCCGACATGGCCTTCATCGCGAGGTCGTTCAGGTTCGCATCGCCCAACAGCTCGACCTTGTCCGGCAGACGACGATCCGGCTTGATATCGGAGAGCAGGTGACGCACATCCTGCGGCGTGGCGTCGAACGACGACGCACCGAGTTCGAGCGTTTCGCGCGCCCAGCGGAGACCGGCGAGCTTCATCAGCAGGCCGATTTCGCGCTCGTTCGCCCCTTCGAATACCGGCGTCTTCGCATAGAAGTTGAGCAGCTTCGCGGCCCACCCGAGGTGGGTTTCGAGAATCTGTCCAACGTTCATGCGCGACGGCACGCCGAGCGGGTTGAGCACAATGTCCACCGGACGGCCGTTCGGCAGGAACGGCATGTCTTCTTCGGGGACGATACGGGCGACGATACCCTTGTTGCCGTGACGTCCGGCCATCTTGTCGCCGACCGAAATCTTGCGCTTTTCGGCCAGGTACACCTTGACCAGCTGGATGACACCGGGCGGGAGCTCGTCGGGCTGCAGAATGCGGTCGATGCGCTCTTCGGCGCGCTCTTCGATCCGGGCCTTCTCCTCGTTCGCGGCATCAATGATCTCGCGGACACGCTCGTTGGCCTTCTTGCTCTCCACGCGGAACGTCTTCAGGTCGAGCGTCGCGAAACGCAGACCGGTCAGCAACTCATTCGTGAGGGTGGTGCCGGCAGCGATCGCCTCTTCCACGGTGCCGGCCTTGAGGGCCAGCGAGATGGTCTCGCCATGCAGCAGCGCGGCCAGTTCCATGTCGCGCACTTCGTTGACGCGGAGCTTCTCCTCGCCCTCGAGACGACGCACATCACCGATGCGCTCACCACGATCCTTTTCCACGACCTGATCTTCGACGCGCGAGAAGATCTTCACGTCGATGACCACGCCTTCCATTCCGGGCGGCACCTTGAGGGAGCTGTCCTTCACGTCCTTCGCCTTTTCGCCGAAGATCGCGGTGAGGAGCTTCTCTTCGGGCGAGAGCTCGGTTTCACCCTTCGGCGTGATCTTGCCGACGAGGATGTCACCCGGCTTCACCTGAGCGCCGATGCGCACGATGCCACGCTCGTCGAGGTCGACCAGCGACTCTTCGGCAACGTTCGGGATTTCGCGCGTGATTTCTTCCTGACCACGCTTGGTGTCGCGGACGTGCAGTTCGAGTTCCTGAATGTGAATCGACGAGAACACGTCGAACTTCACCAGGCGCTCGGAGAGGACGATGGCGTCTTCGAAGTTGTGTCCGTACCAGGGCATGAACGCCACCGTGACGTTCGCGCCGAGGGCCAGCTGCCCCATTTCGGTGGCGGCGCCGTCGGCCAACACTTCGCCCTTGGCCACCGTCTGTCCCATGCGCACGAGCGGGCGCTGGTTGATGGCGGTGTCCTGGTTGGTGCGCCAGTACTTCTTGAGGCGGTAGCGGTCGAGGTGACCGAGGCGGGCGAGCGGGCGGTCGCCGTCGATCACGCCGATCAGGCCGGCATCGACGATGATCTCGTCGGCCGTCACACTGGTCACGATGCCCGGACGCCGCGCGATGATCACGGCACCCGAGTCGACGGCGACCGTCGCTTCGAGGCCGGTTCCCACGAACGGCGTGCGCGGATTCAACAGGGGCACGGCCTGGCGCTGCATGTTCGAGCCCATCAACGCGCGGTTGGCGTCGTCGTGCTCGAGGAAGGGAATCAGCGCCGCGGCGATCGACACGAGCTGTTCCGGCGCCACGTCCATGTAGTCGATGTCGGCCGGCGGGGTGAGCGGGAGGTCTCCACGCTTCCGCGACAGCACGAGATCGTCGACGAACGTGCCGTCGGGATTGAGCTTCGAGTTGGCCTGCGCGATGATCGCGTCTTCTTCACGGTTCGCGTCGAGCCACACGATTTCGCCCGTCACCCGGCTGTCCTTCACGACGCGGTACGGGGTCTCGATGAAGCCGAGATCGTTCACGCGGGCATAGCAGGCGAGCGACGTGATCAGGCCGATGTTCGGGCCTTCTGGCGTCTCGATGGGGCACATGCGGCCGTACTGCGAATAGTGCACGTCGCGCACTTCGAAGCCGGCACGCTCGCGGGTGAGGCCGCCCGGTCCGAGCGCCGACAGACGACGCTTGTGCGTCAGTTCGGCGAGCGGATTGGTCTGGTCCATGAACTGCGAGAGCTGCGACGAGCCGAAGAACGCCTGAATGACGGCAGACACGGTCCGCGCGTTCACGAGATCGTCGAGGGAGATCTTCTCGGGATCGGTGTTGATCGACATCCGCTCCTTGACCAGTCGCGCCATGCGCGAGAGACCAACGGAGAACTGGTTGGCGATGAGCTCACCCACCGAGCGGATGCGGCGGTTGCCCAGCTGATCGATATCGTCCACATCACCGCGGCCTTCGTGGAGTTCCACGAGCTGACGCATGATCTCGACGAAGTCTTCCTTCGTGAGCACGGTGGTCGACATCGGCGTGTTGAGCCGCAGACGCTGGTTGATCTTGTAGCGACCGACCCGACCGAGGTCGTAGCGCTTGGGCGAGAAGAACAGGCGCTCGAGCGCCTGCTTGGCCGTCTCGCGGTTGGGGGCGTCGCCCGGACGGAGCAGCGCGTAGATCTGCTTGAGCGCTTCTTCCTCGTGCTTCGTCGGGTCCTTGGCCAGGGTGTTCTTGATCAGCGTCGACTCGGCACGGCCGGAGGCGACGAAGACCTGCACCTTGGTGAGGTCAGCCTTGCGGATGCGCTTGATGACGGCATCGACGAGCACGGTGCCCTTTTCGGCCACGACCTCACCGGTGTCGGCATCGACGACGTCGCGCGCCAGCGTGCGGCGCACTTCGCGCTCGCCGCGGTCGATCGCGTCTTGTTCGTCGCGCAGATCGATCTGCGTGTACGAGGCGAAGACCTTGACCTTGTCGAGCCCCTGCCGCACGAGGCGGTTGAGCACTTCTTCGGTCAGTTCGTCGCCTTCGCGCACGAGCAGTTCGGCCTCGGCGCGTTCGCGCTCGGCCTTCGCTTTCTTCGTCTTGGCCTTGGGCGCATCCTCGGGCGTGACTTCACCTTCGAGCGTGATGTCTTCGGCGATGATGGCCCCGAGCAGCTCACGGAGTTCGGTCCGCGTCTCACGCTTCATGGTGAGATCGAGTTCGCGCTCGGCGAAGAACAGGCGCAGGATGTCCCGGTTCTCGCCGTAGCCGAACGCGCGCAGGAGCGCCGTGGCGGGGAACTTCTTTTTCTTGTCGATGTGGACGTAGATCACATCGTGGATGTCCACGGTGAACTCGACCCATGATCCCCGGAAGGGGATGATGCGCGACGAGAGCAGCCGTTGCCCGTTGGGGTGCGTGCTCTCTTCGAACACGACGCCCGGGGAGCGGTGCAACTGCGAGACAATGACGCGCTCGGCGCCATTGATCACGAAGGTGCCCAGCTCGGTCAGGAGCGGGAGCTCGCCGAGATAGACTTCCTTCTCGATGATATTGCGGGGGCGCTTGCCGTCCCCGGTATCCTCGAAGATGACCAGCTGCAACGTGGCCTTGAGAGGGGCCGAGTACGTCATGTCGCGTTCAATACACTCCGCGACCGAGTACTTGGGCTCACCGAGGCTGTACCGAACGAACTCCAACGAGAAATTCTCGTGGACGTCCGAGATCGGGAACAGGTCCTTGAAAACGCGCTCGAGGCCAACATCCTCGCGCTCTTGCGAGGCAGCATCCAGTTGGAGCAGCGACTCAAAGGCGCGCGTCTGGATGTCGAGCAGATGGGGCATGTCCATGCCCGTCTCGAGCTTCGCGAACGAGATCTGGTTCATCATATCCTTAGGGGCTCACCCGCGTACGGGGCGCACCGAATCCGGCGAGACCGGAGGCGCAAAGCGCTCCGTCCCCGGTGGAGCCGATCACTTTTCGGTGACCAGCTCCCCCGGGGAGGAGCGTTACAACGACGGAACTGCAGTTAAAACGACGAACGGTCGGCAGCCTTACTTGACTTCGACGGTCGCGCCCTCGGCCTCGAGCTTGGCCTTGATCGCGGCAGCTTCGTCCTTCGTGACGTTTTCCTTCACGGCCTTCGGCGCGCCGTCCACGAGGTCCTTGGCTTCCTTCAGGCCCAGGCCGGTCAGCTCGCGCACGACCTTGATGACCTGGATCTTCTTGCCGCCCGCTTCCTTGAGAACGACGGTGAACTCCGTCTGCTCTTCTACCGCAGCCGCCGGGGCAGCCGCGCCGCCGCCGCCCGCCGCCACCGCGGCGATCGTGACGTTGAACTTCGTCTTGAACGCTTCGATGAGCTCGGACAGATCGATAACGCTCATCGCGCCGATCGCGTCGAGGATCTCGTCCTTGCTCAGGGTCGTGTTAGCCATGGTCGTACTCTCCGTAAATGCCCCCCAGGGAGCCTGGGGCGTGTGATCAGGCGAACGCCTGGGGACTTAGTTGGAGCCTTCGAGCTGCGTCTTGCGGGCGTCGAGGGCGAGGGCAAACATCATCGGGATGCTGTTGAGGTAGCCAGCGAAGATCGACAGCGCTTCGTCGCGGGTCGGGAGCGAGGCCAATTTCTTGACCATCGCCTCGTCCACGGCGTTGCCTTCGTAGATCCCGCCCTTCACGGACGGCCGCTGATCGTTCTCCTTCGCAAAATCGGAGAGGACCTTGGCCGCAGTGATGCCATCCTTGGCCACCACCACCCCCGTCGGGCCCTTCAGACGCTGGGACACCAGCCCGCTCTCGTTGACGGCACGGAGCGCCAGCGTGTTCTTGATCACGACGTACTCGACGCCAGCCTTCTTCAGGCGGCGACGCAGATCCGTCATGCGCTTCACGTTCAAACCGGTGAAGTCGGTATAAAACAGCGCCTGCGCCGATCCGAGCTTCGTGCTCAGACTGTCTACCAGGTGCTGCTTGTCGCTCTTCTTGGCCTTGGCCTTGGCTTTCATGGTCGCGTCTCCCTCTTACCGGTACGGCGTGGTGTCGATGGTGACGCCAGGTCCCATGGAGCTCGAGATCGCGACGTTCCGAATGTACACGCCCTTGGCCGCGGACGGCTTCGAGCGAACGATGGTATCCATCAGCGCCGCGAGGTTTCTCGCGAGCTGGTCAGGGCCGAACGAGACCTTGCCGATCGGCGCGTGCACATTGCCACCCTTGTCGACACGGAACTCGATCTTGCCGCCCTTCGACTCCTTGACCGCCTTCGCGACGTCAAACGTGACCGTGCCGGCCTTCGGATTCGGCATGAGGCCGCGGGGACCCAGGACGCGGCCGAGCTGGCCGAGCTGTCCCATCTGGTCCGGCGTGGCAATCAGCACGTCGAAGTCCAACCAGCCGTCCTTGATCTTCGCGAGGTATTCGGTGCCGACGTAATCGGCGCCCGCGTCTTGCGCTTCCTGCACCTTGGCGCCGGCCGCGATCACGAGCACACGCATCGTCTTACCCGTACCTTCGGGGAGGACGACGGTGCCACGCACCACCTGGTCGGCGTGGCGCGGATCAACGCCGAGACGGACCGCCACTTCGACGGTCTCATCGAACTTCGCGAAGCTCATCTGCTTCACGAGATCGATCGCCTTGCTGGCCTCATACGGCTTGCCGAGTTCGCGGCGCTCGCTCGCGCTGCGGTACTTCTTCCCGTTCTGTGCCATGAGACTCAATCCTTGACCACAATGCCCATGGAGCGCGCAGCACCCGCCATCATGGCGACCGCACTCTCCATCGAATCGCAGTTCAGGTCGGGCATCTTCACGGTAGCGAGCTTCTCGAGCTGCGCCTTCGTGATCGTACCCACCTTCACCTTATTCGGCTGACCCGAGCCCTTGGCAACGCCGAGTTCCTTCTTGATGAGTTCCGCCGCGGGCGGCGTCTTCAAAATGAAGGTGAACGACTTGTCGCCGTAGATCGTGACCTCGACCGGGATGATCATATCACCGCCCTGCGTCCGAGCATTAAACTCTTTGCAGAAGCCCATGATATTGATACCCTGCGGACCGAGGGCCGTACCTACTGGGGGCGCCGGGTTCGCCTTGCCTGCAGGAATCTGCAGCTTGACGAATCCAGTGACCTTCTTGGCCATGCGTCTTCCTCATCGCAAGTTCCGCGGCCGGACTATCCGGCGCTGCGGTTGTGCTACCACGGTGTTTTCCGTCGAGTGGTGCCGACGTCCTGCGACGAACTCAGTACCCGCGTAACTGCAAGTAGTCGAGTTCGACACTCGTGGGGCGGCCGAACAAACTCACCGACACCCGCACTTTGCCTTTGTCCGACAGAATCTCTTCGACCGTCCCGTTGAAATCGGCGAACGGACCCTCCGTGATCGCCACCGCCTGGCCAATGAGGAATGGAATTTCCTCGCGAGTCGGCGCTTCCTCGGCCTGATCCACCTGCCCCAGCAGCCGACGGACTTCTTCGTCGCGCAGCGGAGTCGGCTCCTTCTCCTTCCCGACAAACTTGATCACGCCCTGGATCGCGTTGACCTCGTGCAAGGTGTCCTGGCTGGCGACCATCTCCACGAGCACGTAGCCCGGGAAGATCTTCCGCTCGACCGTCACCTTCTTACCGTTCTTGATCTCCACCACTTCCTGCGTGGGTACGAGCGCCTGACGAATCAGACGATCTTCAGGAGCGGCCGGATCCAGATCGATCTTACGCTGGATGAAGCGCTGCACCTTGTTCTCGTGGCCAGACGTGGTCTGGACCGTGTACCACCGGTGCGCGAGCATCGACAAGGACATCTGCGGGGTCAGCGGCCGAGCAACATCGCGGGCAGGCGCACGAGCAGCGCCTGCAACGCAACGTCGACCAGGGCGATCACCGCACCCAGCAGCAGCACGAAGATGATGATCTGGATCGTCGCCTGCTGCAGCTGCGCGCGATCGGGCCAGGTCACCTTCTTCATTTCGGCGATCACGTCATGATAGAACGTGACCAACCGCGTGCCGAGCCCGGGGCGGGCAACCTCGACGGGAGCCGTCATGGCTACTTGGTTTCCTTGTGCGTTTTATGCGAGTTGCAGCGCGGGCAATACTTCTTCCACTCCACCCGCTCGGGGTGGAGTCGCTTGTTCTTCATCACGAAGTAGTTGCGGTTTTTGCACTCGGTGCAACCGAGAATGATCTTTTCGCGCGCCATGTTCCGGCTCCGTGCTACAGCACACAGACGTCTTCTGCACCGGGTGCGCCGCCTGCATTCGCTGGGCGCGCTTAGCCGTGGTGAGGCTCCCCGATGGATCTCCCCCCGAATGGGGTGAGCCTTGCAACGTAGTGCGGCCGGGACGCGCTCGCAAGTCGCCGACTGACGGCGGGTTGCGGGAGGTCAGGCACACCGCGCCCGAACAAACGACGAACGCCGATCAGCCCTCACCGGCTGTGCTTGTACATCATGTCCACCAGTTCGTCGTACATCGCGTCGCGCTCGGCGCCACCGGCGGCGATCGCCGAGGCGGCGCAGTGCTTGAGGTGATTGCGCATGAGCTCACGGCCGACCGACCGCAGCGCTTCGTGCGCCGACGAGATCTGCGTGAGGATGTCGGCGCAGTACCGATCGTCCTCGACCATGTTCTGCAAGCCGCGAATCTGCCCTTCGATGCGGCGGAGCCGCGTGAGGTTGCGGGCCTTCGTCTCAGGATCGACGGCGACCGCCTTACGGCCGGTCTCGTCGTGGCTTCCGCAGCCGCAGCCGGCAGCATGGGCCCGCTCCGTGGACGCCTGCGAAGGGGTGTCGGACATCCGTGTCGCTCCGGGGAGGGGTGGATCAGCGCAAGGGCGCCTTGGCAAATACTGGGATACCCCGGCCCCCTATGTCAACAGAGCAACCCGCGACGGGAAGCACGAAGCCCCCGACACCACAGATGTGGTAGCGGGGGCTTCGGAAAGAGCTCACAACCGGGATCGAACCGGTGACCTCATCCTTACCAAGGATGTGCTCTGCCGACTGAGCTATGTGAGCGACCAGCAACTCCATGGGCTTCGCGTTTCGATTGGACGATCGATGAACACCAGTCGAAAGGCGATGCAACCCGTAGAAGGTACTCGATCCCTCGGATGGGATCAAGGCGGCTACTTCTTGAGCGTGACGACCACGACGCCGTTGGCGCCGTCGGCGCCGTACAAGGCAACGGCCGACGCGTTCTTCAGGATCTGGACGCTTTCGATCTGGTTCGGCGAGAGCTTGTCCATCTCGGCCTTGGTCATGCGCTTGCCGTCAATCACAAACAGCGGCTCCGGACCTGTCGACGGCGTGATCTTGAGCGAGCCATCGAGCGGCCGTCCCATCACGACACCATTGGGCGCGCGCGCGATCCGCACCTCGTTCGCCTGGCCATTCAAGGGCTTGCCCTTCACGGTGATGCCATTCACGGAGATCGAATCCGCGCGGATCGTTACGCTCCCGTCAACCACACGCTCTTCCATGGTGCCCGTCAACGGGGACCCCTTGGTGCGGATGAGGATCTGGGCGGCGTTCGACTTCTCGGCACCGACGATCCGGATCTCCTCGATGAGCGCCGACGAGATGCCTCGCGCCTTTTCCGCCGAGACCTTGGAGCCGTCGACGACGTACTCGACGAGCCGCTCATCGAGCTTGACGACCCGACCAAGGCGCGACTCCGCCTTGGCCACGTCCATTCCCTGCAGTTCGGCGGAGGTAGGCAGCTCGGCGCCACAGGCGGCGAGCAGGGCAGTTGACGACACCAGCAGTGC
>NZ_JBILKJ010000178.1:0-5008 GCF_044376735.1 Gemmatimonas sp. | reverse complement strand
CGTCGCCGACGGTATGACCGGCCAGGATGCGGTGAAGATCGCGCAGGGCTTCGACGAGGCCCTGAACGTGACCGGCGTGATCCTGACCAAGCTGGATGGCGATGCCCGCGGTGGCGCCGCGCTGTCCATCTACGGCGTGCTCAAGAAGCCGATCAAGTACATCGGCGTCGGCGAAAAGCCGGATGCGCTCGAGGAGTTCCATCCGGAGCGCATGGCGGGACGCATTCTGCAGATGGGCGACATCGTCTCGCTCGTGGAGAAGGCGCAGGAAACGTTCGACGCCACCGAAGCGAAGAAGCTCGAGAAGAAGGTCCGCAAGGAAGGGATGGACCTCGAGGACTTCCTCACGGCCATGCGTCAGATGCAGAAGCTCGGCCCGCTCGAGAATCTGTTGAAGATGCTCCCGGGCGTGAACTCGAAGATGCTGAAGGACGTCAAGATGGACCCGAAGCGTATGAAGCACATCGAGGCCATCGTGTTGTCCATGACGCCACAGGAGCGCAAGAAGCCGGAGATTCTGAACGGCTCACGTCGCGCGCGCATCGCGAAGGGCTGCGGCCGTCCGGTGAGCGAGGTGAACAAGCTGCTCGAGCAGTTCCGGGAAATGCAGAAGATGATGAAGAAGATGGGCGGCGGACCGGGCGGCGCCGGCGGCAAGGGGGGCGGTGGGATGCCCCGGATGCCATTCGGCGGCGGCGGTGGTGGCATGTTCGGTATGCGATAAACGAAACGGCGAGCGTCAGCTCGCCGTTTCTGTTTTCGTCAGCTCGATATCGAGCCCCGGCCATGACGGCAGGTTGTACACCACGAGGGTGCGCAGGTAGTGCCGGCCATCGTCACCGTGCTGCGCGAGCACGGCGGACGCGGCGCGTGCCACGGCGTCGGCGTCGGCATACGGTGGATCGAGATCTTCCGGAATGACGCCGGCGTCATGCTTCACGCCCGCGGTATCGAGGAAGGTGATCTGGATCTGTGGCTCGAGATCGACATAGAGCATCTGCAGCAGTTCCAGCTCGTCCTGCGGGGTCTGCGCGTTGAGACGCACGAATTCGCGGGCGAGCTTGTCGACGGGCCACGATACGAGCGTGGCGGCGCGGAATCCGCCGCCCTTGGCCGCGAGGCGCTGCGAGTACAGAGTGCGCGCGCCCTTGTGTTTGGCGAGGGCGGCGGTGACGAGCGCCAGGCGCCGCTCGGGCGTCAGGGCGCGATAGGGAGTAGGAGACTTGGCCATGGGGGTAAGCTAGCGACTGGGCTCGCGCTTGTCCTCAGTCCGGGCCTGCCGGATGATCGGGTTTCCGAGACCTGAACGCCACGCCGTGCCCCGAGGATGGTTCCCTCGAACCGATACGAGGCGTATGCTCTGGGCGCTGCCGTTGCGTACGCCCCCACCTCCCCGTTTTCGCCACCATCATGATGCGTTTCCTCTCCCCTCGGACCGTCGGTCGGCTGGCGGCGGTTCTCGCCTGCTCGGCCTGCGCGGAGCCGCCCACCTACGATGTCGTGCTGCGCCGAGGCACGCTGTACGACGGATCGGGAGGGGCACCGGTGGTTGGTGATGTCGCCCTGCGCGGCGACTCCATCGTGGCGATGGGGGTAGTGGCGGGGACGGGGACACTGGAGATCGACGTCACGGGATTGGCAGTCGCGCCCGGCTTCATCAACATGCTGAGCTGGGCTACCGAGTCGCTGATCGAAGACGGGCGCAGTCAGAGTGACCTTCGACAGGGCGTCACGCTCGAGGTGATGGGCGAGGGCGACTCCATGGGGCCACTCTCGGATACGCTGCGCGCTGACATGCTGTCACAACAGGGAGACATCACCTTCCCGATCACGTGGCGCACGTTGCGCGGGTATCAGGACTCGCTGGTCGCGAGGGGGATCAGCACCAACATCGCGTCGTTCATCGGTGCGACGACCGTGCGGATCAACCATGTGGGATGGGATGATCGTGCGCCCACGGCGACGGAGCTCGAAGCGATGCAGGCCGAGGTGCGCACGGCGATGGAGGAAGGGGCGCTGGGGGTGGGCTCGAGCTTGATCTACGCGCCGGCGTTCTACGCGAAGACGCCGGAGCTGGTGGCGCTCATGAAGGCCGCGGCACCGTATGGCGGCATGTATATCTCGCACCTGCGCAGTGAAGGGGCGCGCCTGGAAGAAGCCGTCGAGGAGTTGATCACCATTGCGCGCGAGGCGGGTGTGCGCGCCGAGATCTATCACTTGAAGGCAGCCGGTGAGCGCAACTGGCCGAAGATGAATACGGTGCTCGCCCGCATCGAAGCGGCCCGCGCGGAAGGGCTCGCGATTACGGCCGATATCTATCCCTACACCGCGGGGGCCACCGGGCTCGATGCGGCGATGCCGCCGTGGGTGCAGGAAGGCGGCTACGCGGCGTGGGCGAAGCGTTTGCAGGATCCCGCCACGCGCCGGAAGGTGGCGCAGGAGATGCGCACGCCAACGGACCAGTGGGAAAGCTTGTTGCTGGCGGCCGGCTCGCCGGAGCGCGTGGTGCTCTCCGGCTTCAAGGCCGATTCGCTCAAGCAGTACACGGGCATGACGCTGGCGGCGGTGGCGAAGCAGCGCGGGACGACGCCGGAGGAAACGGCCATGGATCTGGTGGTGAAAGACGGCACGCGCGTGGGCACGATCTACTTCATCATCGACGAAGACAACATTGCGAAGGAACTGCAGAAGCCGTGGGTGAGCATCGGCTCCGACGCGGGCTCGCTGGCGCCGGAAGGTAAATTCCTGAAGAGCAGTCCGCATCCGCGGGCGTACGGCAGCTTCGCCCGCGTGCTGGGCAAGTACACCCGTGACGAGAAGGTGCTCACGCTGCAGGAAGCGGTGCGGCGCATGTCGGCGCTTCCCGCGGGCAATCTGCGTCTGGCGCGACGCGGCATGCTCAAGCCGGGCTACTTCGCCGATGTCGTGGTGTTCGATCCGACGACGATTCGCGACAACGCCACGTTCGAACAGCCGCATCAGTACGCCAGCGGTATGCGACACGTGTTCGTGAACGGCGTGCCGGTGCTGAAAGACGGTGAACACACCGGTGCCAAGCCGGGACGCGTGGTCCTCGGTGCGGGAGCGAAGCGATGAGCGACCGTCGGGAGTTCTTGCAGACGGTCGGACTTGTGGCTGCCGCGGCGACGGGTGATGCTCGCTTCGGACTCAACGTGCGCCCGGGCCGGCCCGCGCACGACCTGGTGATTCGCGGCGGCACGATCTACGACGGCCGTGGCGGCGAACCACGCGTGGCCGATCTCGCGATCAGCGCGGGTCGCATCGCGGAGATATCCCCGCGCATCGAGGGTTCCGGTACCGAGGAGATCGACGCCCGCGGCCTCGCGGTGGCGCCGGGGTTCGTGGATATCCACTCGCACGGCGACGGTTCGTTGTTGGAAGACCCGCGTGCCGAGTCGGTGGTGCGACAGGGAATCACCACGATCGTGGCTGGTGCCGATGGGAGCTCGCGCTTTCAGGGCGACGGCGAGCGCGGCTTCGGCGCATGGGCTGCGGCTCTCGACGCGGCGCGACCGGCGGTGAATGTGGCGGCGATGATCGGCTTGGGCGGCGTGCGCGGCGCCGTGGTTGGCGACGATGACCGGAAGGCCACCGTCGACGAGTTGCAGCGGATGGTGCGCATGGTGGAGCAGGCTATTGCCGCCGGCGCCTGCGGGGCTTCAACGGGGCTCGAATACACGCCCGGCGCCTTCGCTGCGCCCGAGGAGTTGATCGCGCTCTGTCGCCCCTTGGCGGCCAAGCGGCTGCCGTACGCCACGCACATGCGCAACGAAGACGATCGCGTGCTCGACTCCATCGCTGAATCGATCGCGGTGGCGCGAGGGGCCGGGTGCCCGCTGCAGATTTCGCATCTGAAAATGCAGGGCACGCGTAACTGGCCGAAGCTGGACACGGCCCTGGCGCGTATCGCGACGGCACGGGCGGCCGGCGTCGATGTGCAGTTCGACGTGTATCCGTACGAGGCCTATTCCACCGGCCTCACGAACCTGTTTCCGGTGTGGAGCCGCGACGGCGGTACGACGGCGTTTCTCGCGCGCCTCAAGGACTCCACGGTCGCCCCGCGCATTCGCACGGAGACGCTGGCCAAGGTGGAGCTGATCGGCGGCTGGGAGAATGTGCAGATTTCCCGGGTGGCCGACGCCGTGGATCGTGACGCGGAAGGGAAGCGGATGGGCACATACGCCACGGCCAAGGGATTGGACCCGTATGTGGCGGCCGTCGGGCTCCTGGATCGCAACCGTACCGACGTGGGGATGCTGGGTTTCGCCATGAGCGAGGATACGATCGACCGGCTGCTGGCACACCCCTTCAGCATGGTCTGCTCCGATGGCGGCGCCTTCGCCATCGACGGCCCCACCCGTCGCGGCAGCCCGCATCCCCGGGGCGCCGGCACGTTCCCGAGGGTGCTGGGCCGCTATGTCCGCGAGCGGAAGGCATTGTCGCTGGCCAGCGCGATCGCCAAGATGACCGCGGTGCCCGCGGCCCGGGTGCACCTGGCCGACCGGGGCAGACTGGCCACCGGCATGGCGGGCGATGTCGTCGTATTCGACACGGCGCGGGTGGCCGATACGGCCACCTTTGCCAACCCGTTCCAGTATCCGCGAGGCATCGTGGCGGTGGTGGTGAACGGCGCGATCGCGGTCCGGGACGGTCAGCGGCCGTCGGGCGGGGCGGGGAAGGTCCTTCGTCCCGCCTGATCACTTGCGGTACCCCTCAACGTCTGCCGTCGCAGGGCGTAGCTTTTGCGAAGGCCTTTGTCCCGCCCCCCTCAAGCTCCCTGAGATGATTCGCCGTACACTCTTCCTCTCGATTTCGGCCGCCTGCGCCGCGCTTCCGTTGGGGCTCCCGCTGGGAGCCCAAGCCACGCCGGCTGCCGCGCCGGCCCGTGTTGCTGCCAAGGCCACGGTGAAGCGGCCATCGACGCCGATGATGGCGTCAGCCGACCCCGCCCTGTTCAAGGGGCTCAGCTACCGCCTGGTGGGCCACT
>NZ_JBILKJ010000014.1:0-53860 GCF_044376735.1 Gemmatimonas sp. | reverse complement strand
AGCAGACATGGGCAAGAGGAGTAGGGTGGCAATTCGGCGTATGCCGTGGCGGCGCCTGCTGCAACATACTGGGGTCGTGCTGGCCGCCGCCTGTGTTCGCAACACGCCGCCGACCCCCAACCCCACGCCGGCGCCCGCCACTGGCACGGCACCTGTCGTGGCCCCTTCGCCATCCGGCGACCTTGCCATCATTCCCGTGCGCGTGACGTACGTGCTGCGCACCCTCGCGCCGTCGCTCGACTCGCTCTTCCCGGTGAGCGACTCGCTCGGTGCTGCCCGCTGCGCGGCGATCGGACTGGTGTGCCACCAATACGTGTATCGACGCGAGCCACTGCGCGTGCGCGCCGAGGGGCCACAGCTGTTCATCGACACGAAGCTCGCGTACCGCGCACAACTCGCGACGGTCGGTGGCAGCGCTCGCGTGGCGAGCTGCGGCTACGCCCCCGAAGCCATGCGGCGCGCCACGGCCTCGATGACCACGTCGCTGTACTGGCGACGCGACTGGAAGATCGGGGCGCGCGAGACCAAGCTTGTGGCCACACTGGTCGACCCGTGCACGGTAACGGCACTGGGCGTCAACGCCACGAGCACGCTGCAGGGCATCATCGACCAGCAACTCGCGCTCTTCGCGGCCGAAGCAGACACCACCATTCCCATGGTCGGCGACTTCAGGCCACTGGCCGACTCGCTCTGGAAGAGCTTCCTCGAGCCCACCGCGCTCGACTCGACGAATTCACTCTGGCTCGTGCTCGATCCGCAGACGGTGCAGGTCACGCCGTTCGTCGGTAACGGACCGAGCATCGTGACGACTATGGTGCTGTCCGCACGTCCGCGTGTGATCGCCGGCGCCAAACCGGCGGTGCGCATGAAGCCGCTGCCGGTGCTCGCCCTCGGGTCGGCGCCGCCGGACTATACGGTGCCGGTGAGTGTGGAGCTGCCGTTCGCCGAGCTCGAACGTCGTGCCGCGCTACTGCTGGCGCAGGAGACCTCGAGCGCCAGCGTGCGCGTGGACAGCGTGCACGTCCGAGGTCTGCGCGACAGCGTGCGGATCGATCTTACCGTGTCGGGTTCGCTGCGGGGGCGACTGTCGCTCACCTCCCAGCTGCGATGGGACGCCACCACGCGTGAACTTCGGCTCGACGATCTGGATTGGTCGCTGGAGAGCCGCGGAAAGCTCTCGCGGGTAAAAGCCACCCTGGGCGCGCCGCTGGTGGGACGGGCCGTCCGACGCGCGACCAACGGCGGACGGGTCGCACTCGGTGCGCAGCTGGATTCCGTTCGCGCGGAGCTGATGCGCAAGCTGAACGGGCCCATGGCCCCCGGGGTCGTGATGGGCAGCAGCGTGCGCGACGTGCAGATTACTGAGGTAACCGCGACGGCGACCGCCTTCGTGGTGAAAGCGCGACTGACCGGACAGGCAGGGGTGTGGTTTCAATGAACGGGACTTTTCACTATCGCGTCCACGCGGTCGCTATCGCGATGCTCGCCGCATGTAGCGTCACCGTCGTCGGGGCGCAGAGCACCGCGACGCCCGACGTTACCACCGCACGCATCATGCAGCGGCTCGGCGCGTTGGCAGCCGACAGCATGGAAGGGCGCCGCGCCGGGACAGCTGGGTCCGTGCGTGCACGGGCGTACCTCGTGGCGGAACTCAGTGCGATGGGCGCCAAACCGATCGGTTCCGGCTTCGTCGTGCCGGTCACGCTCCGCGCGCGGGCCGGCAGCGACACGGCCGGGGCCAACATCGTGGCGCGCATTCCCGGCAAGAACACCGGTGGACCCGCCCTGGTGCTCAGTGCCCACTACGATCACCTCGGTGTGCGTAATGGTGAGGTGTTCAACGGCGCCGACGACGACGCGAGTGGATGCGTGGCGCTGCTGACCATCGCCGAACGATTGCTGCGCGAGCCGCCCGAGCACGATGTGATTCTCGCCTTCTTCGACGCGGAAGAGTCGGGCATGGTTGGATCGAAGGCGTTCGTGAATGCGCCGCCGGTGCCGCTCGATCGCCTCGCGATGAACATCAATCTGGACATGGTGGCGCGTCAGGACGGCAAGGCGCTCTGGGTAGCGGGCACGTCGCACACGCCGTCGCTCAAGCCGATGGCCGAGGCCGCGGCCAAGACATCGTCGGTGACCATCCGCTTCGGGCACGATACGAAAGACCTCAAGCCGGGTGACGATTGGACCGGGTCCTCGGATCACTCGGCCTTCCACAACAAGGGGATCCCGTTCCTGTATCTCGGCGTCGAAGATCACGCCGACTATCACAAGTCGGGTGACGACGCTGACAAGGTGGATCCCGCGTTCTATCGCGGCACGATCGAGTTCGCGTACGCGCTGGTGCGCGCGGCCGACGCACAGCTGGCCTCGGTGGTCCGCGTTAAGCCGTAGCGGTCTCGGGTCCAGAAAGGAAGAAGGGCCGCTGCGGAGTGATCCGAGGCGGCCCTTCTGACTCCTTGCCGATTCGAAACGATCCCGAACCGGTAGTACCCGTTACCGGGCGTCGATCAGGAGATCGGTTGCCCAGGACGAACCGGCAAAGGAACTATGACTAGACAAATGATCACCTCCTCGAAATAGGGTGGGACTTCGGGCAGACTGCTACCGAGATCCTACGGGTGCGTCCCAGGCCGCTTGGAGACCGGGAACGCGCGGTTTTTTGCGCGGTCGCTCCTCCGCGCAGCCACCATCCTAGGGTACAACGCGCTCCATGGCAAGCCAAGAATGCACCGTCCATCACGGATCGGTACTTTTCGGGTACGTCGTCCCGCGCTGGACTCCACGGATTTCCTACCTCGAGCACCGCCATGGTCAGACCGACCTCCTGTAGCTCCCTGTTCCGTCATGCGGCCGTGCTGGCCGCCCTCGCCGTCGCCGCCCCCACCGCGATGATGGCGCAGCAGGCGCCAGCCGTGACCAAGCTCCCCGCGGGCCCGCGCGCGATGATGCTGGCCGATTGGTATCGCCTGGTCAATGTGAGCACGCCAGCCGTCTCGCCCGACGGCAAGCGCGTGGCGATGACCGTGACCAAGGCCGTCGAGGCCGACAATAAGCGACATAGCGAGGTCTGGGTGGTGAACACCGCCGGCGGCGAGCCGCAGCGGTGGACGTCGCCGAATACCGAGAGCAGCAATCCCCGCTGGTCGCCCGACGGTAAATACCTGTTCTTCACGTCGGCGCGCGCGGGCGGACAGGGCAACACGTGGGCCATTCGCCTCGACCAGCCCAGTGGTGAAGCGATCCAGATCGCGACGTATGCGAACGGGTCCATGCCCGCTGACGGCGCGTTCGCCGTGTTCACGGAGCCAGCGCGTCGCGACACCACGGTGCGGAACGGCGCCAATCCGTTCGCGCGTATGCAGCCGATGGCCAAGCCGACCTTCGAGGCGATTACGCGTCCGGTCGAGCCGGCCCGCTTCGACGGCCGTCATGTGACCGACATGTCGTACAAGGTGAACGGCGTCGGCTTTGTGCCCGGTCGCGCCGAAGCGCGCAGCTGGCGGCCGACGCAACTGTGGCGTCAGACGGTGGGGGACACCACCAAGCAGCAACTCACAACGACGCCGTATTCGCACCGCTCGCCTGAGGTCTCGCCCGACGGTAAGTGGATCGCGTTCGTGGCCGACTCGCGACTGCGCCCGGATTCGGTGGTCGATCTCGAGCGTGACTCGCTCGCCAAGTTGCCGTACGACAAGGTTCGCGATGAAGCCAACCGCAACGACACCGACCTCTACGTGGTAGCCAGCACCGGCGGCACGCCGCGCAAGGTGAGCGAGTGGATGGGCGCCGAGTCGGATATCACCTGGTCGCCCGACAGCAAGCAGTTGGCGTTCGTGGGCCGTCCGACACGGGTGAAGTCGGCCCGCATTTATGTCGTGGACATGGCCGGCGGGACGCCACGCAATCTCCTCGGCGACTGGCAGTTCGAGCCGGGCTCGTTGTCGTGGCTTACTACCGGACAGCTGCAGTTCGCGGCCGACATCGGCGGCCGCTCGGCCATTCTGCGCGCCGACCTTACGGGTAAGACCGCGCCGAAGGAGCTGGTCGGTGGCCGTCGTCAGCTGCGCGGCGCCAGCTACGACGCGGCGGCCAAGCTGATGGCGTATACCTCAACCTCGATGACAAAGCCGACGGAGCTGTTCGTGGCGGCCGCTGACGGCACGGGGGAGCGCCAGCTCACGCACTTCAACGACGACGTGAACAAGGACGTGGTGTGGAGCGATGCCGATCGCTTTACGTACAAGAGCGTCGGTAACCTGGAGATCGAAGGCTGGCTGATGAAGCCGTACGGCTACACCGCGGGCAAGAAGTACCCCATGGTGATCTACATCCATGGCGGTCCGCACTCGGCGTACGGTGAAGGCTGGTTCGACGAGTTCCAGAATCTCGCGGCGCAGGGGATGTTCGTGCTGTTCACCAACCCGCGTGGGTCGAGCGGCTATGGCGGTGACTTCACGTACAGCACACGCGGCCGCTGGGGGATGGAAGACTACGACGACCTGATGAAAGCCGTGGACATCGTCGCGGCGCGCGCTGATGTGGATAGCACGAAGATGGGTGCGACGGGCGGATCGTATGGCGGCTTTATGACCACGTGGATCGCCACGAAGACCGATCGCTTCAAGGCCATTGAGACCGACCGCACGATCACCGACTGGACCTATTGGTACGGCAGCAGCGATGCGCAGGGACTCACCGAGTTCGAATTCTACGGCAAGCCGTGGGACAATCAGGCGCTGTACGACACGCTGTCGCCGATCCGCTATGTGCAGAAGGTGAAGACGCCCATGCTGCTGGTGCAGAGTGAAGAAGATCACCGCACCCCGATGGGGAGTGCGGAGATCTGGTTCATGTCACTCAAGAAGCAGGGCGTGCCGGTGGAGATGGTGCGCTACCCGCGCTCCAATCACGATCTCTCTCGCACCGGCGAGCCGTGGTTGCTGGTGGACCGCCTCGGGCGGATTCGGCAGTGGTTCGCGTTCTGGCTTCAGGGCGTGAAGCCGGGAGCGGCGGCCCAGTAGCCCCGCCGCTCCGCCGTTTTACAGCGCGAAGCAGTAGTACAGTCCCGCCCCGCCGGATGCCTTCAGATTGTCCTGACTGCATCCGCGCGAGGGGTGGGCGAACACCCACGACGTCGGATTGACGCCGCCGCCCTGACGATCGTGATGCCCGACCAGCGCCGCGCCTTCGCCGCTGCTCGTCCAGTTCTTACAGGTGCTGTCGCCGGCGTCGGTGGACACGCGGCCGTCGAGCGTGGACCCGGTCATGACATCGTGCGTGTTGGGCGTGTCACCGCGGCCGTTCACCACCGTGCCCTTTTCGGTGAGGCTGTTCTCCTTCGACAACTTGTTGTTGTCGCTGTGCAGATCATCCACGCTGGTGGCCACCACCACGCCCTTGGCATTCTTCCACGGGCCCTTGCCGATGCGATCACGCGCGTTCACCGCCGACTTGCCGTCGAGCGCCTGCTGACTCAGGTAGGCATGCCAGGTCTTGCCGCGCACACCGGCCGCTTCAGCGAGCGTCGCGCAGTGCTTGTCGGCGCCCTCGAGTCCGCCGAGTGCGGCGCCGTTACCGGGGCCGACACTGGTGATGAAGAACGACATGTCCTGTTGCGGCGCAGGCGTCGTTGGCGTGGTGGTGGTGAGGAACGCGGTGGCGAGCGTGAGGGGAAGGCGAAGGGCGAGCATGGGGAGGCTCCTTGGGGTTGGGGGATGGGCTCTTTGGGGTCGGACGGATTTTGTGAGCTTCGAGTGGCGGGTGAGAGTCTCGAGTGGTGAGTGAACAACTCAGAACGCCGAACTCGAACTCGCAACCCGGAACTCACCGTTAGGCGCTACGGCACCAGCACGACGGTCTCCGCCGTCCGCGCCTTCACCGCCGCCGGCGAATACGGCAACGGCGCATACTCTCCCCGGGCCCACGGTCCGAAGAGGTTGCTGTAGAACCGGCTGCGTGGATCGCCGCTCTGGCCAGGGGTATTCGTCACCATCGCGCCGTCCCAGTTGGCCAGATCCATCACCACGCGGAAGCTGGCGCCGGCGGTCTGGTTGTCGGTGTTACCCGTGGCGTTGAGGGTGTTGGCATAGCCGCCGCGGGGTAGTGGGCCCGGCGACAGTCGCGCGCGGATCGAATCGGCGATCACGACATCGAGCGGATGCGCGATGCGCGCGTGGTGCATTTTTGCGTCGCCGTAGCGCCAGTCGGCGATGTCCTTGCCGAAGCGACGCGACAGGTCCGACACCGCTTCGTTGAACGCGCGGAAGAGAATGAAATCGCGCGCCACCGTGGGGTTTTCGCCCAGGAGCGAGTCCGGGCTCGTGAGCCACTGGATGGTCTGCGCCAACGACACCGTGCGTAGCAGCGGACGGGCCTCCAGGGGCAGCACGATATCGGCGGTGTGCGAGAGCAGCTTTCGTTCCCACGCCGCATAGATCGCCGCCCCGCGCGAGTTCGCCGACAGCACCCCATTCCATCGCAGCAACGTGTCACGCGCCGCGATCGACGCGGCGTTGGTCAGCGCGATCTGCTTGATGAGCGGGACCAGCGCCCGTGCGGCGAGCGGGGTTTCGTCGTGCTGCAGCGCCATCATCTGCGACAGCGTCGCCTTCCGCGTGGTGTCGAGCACTTCCAGCAAACGATCGCGACGGAACGGCTCCGCCCAGGTGCGCGCGAGCGCGTTGGCGTTGGGGTACGAGGCCTCCACGTTCAGCGCGTTGGCCGTGCCCACATAGCCGCGCGACGGTGACGTCTCATGCGGCAGCTGTGGAATGGGCAGGAAGCCGCTCCACTCGAACCGTCCATCACCCGGCACCGGCACCAGGCCATCCCAGTTCTTACGGATCGGCGCGATGCCGGCGCTCTGCCAGCCGATCGCACCGCTGGTGTCAGCCCAGATCCAGTTCAGCGCCGGCATCCGCGCGAACGACAGCGCCGTGCGCGCCTCGGGCCAGGTGCGCGCCTGATCGAGTCGCAAGCTGGCGAGATACGGCGCGCCACCGGGTTCGAGCCACGCGGCGCGCAACGCGACCGCCACGCGCTTCTCGCGGTCGATCATCAGCACGGGACCATGCCGCGTGTACTGCAGTGTGACCACCACCGGCGCCGTGGCGCCCTTCACGCGAATGGTGTCACGGATCTCGCGCAGGCGCTCGCTCGCTCCGCGATATCGGTACGCCCGCGCGTCGTTCGCGTCGAGTTCGTACGTGTACAGGTCCTCGGCATCAATGCCGAAAATCGTGAGCCCCCACGCCCCGTGCTGGTTGTGCCCGATCGCCACGCCCGGAATGGCCGGCTCACCGCCGCCGATCACGTCCCACCCCGGCGCCTTCAGATGCACCATGTAGCGCAACGATGGCGTGGCAATCGTGCGATGCGGGTCGTTCGCCACGATCGGCTTGCCGCTGGCGGTGCGTGACCCGGCAATGACCCAGTTGTTGCTCTCCCAGCGATCGAAGCTCGGCGTACTGGTATCAGCCGCTGCCGCTGTGCGACGCAGCGCCTCGGGGAGCTCGGCAGCGCGGAACGTCGGTGCCTGCTTGAAGTCGTTGTAGGCCGCCAGCATGCTCGCCCCCGGCGCGGCGTCGAGCGCGCGCGCCACCAGCGAGTCGAGCCCGAGGCGGACCGGCGAGAGTTCGTAGCGCCGACGACGAGCAACGGCGTCCTCGCCGATCTCACGCACCGCGCGCGCGGTGGTTGGTTCATCGGCCGCGTTCGAAGCCAGTGCGTTGTGCCGCGAGATCACCACCGCCGGCGTCCAGTGCTGCGGCGTGATCCCCAGCCACGTGAGTTCGGGCGGCATCAAGGCCGGATTGGCGCGCACCTGATCCACATACGCGTTCACCCCGTCCACAAACGCCCCGATGATCGAGGCGCCGCGCGGATGATAGTGCGCCAGCTCGGTGGTCATCGAGCCGCGATAGCGCAGCAATCGCGACGCCCGGTCGCGTGCGACCCAGCGCGGACCGAGCGCTTCGGCCATCGTGCCGGTCGCCTGTCGCCGCCACAGCTCCAGCTGAAAGAGCCGGTCGCGTGCCGCGCTGTAGCCCTGCGCGAAGAACAGGTCGTGCTCGTTCGAGGCCTCGATGTGCACGATGCCAGCCGAGTCACGCGCCAGCGTGACCGGAGCGCGCAGGCCTTTCGTCGTGACCGGCTGGGCGCGCGCTTCGCGCGACCCGCCCAGCAACAACGCCAGCACCAGCACCGCCTGCACGGCGGCTCCCGTCAACGCCCTCGCGAACTCACGCACAATGTCTCCGGCTGGTTTGATCTCGTGAACGGCATCCACGCTGCGTCCGGCTTGCCAGTAGTCCTGATTCGCCCCGTCAACGCTCGACCGCTTGAGCTGGCGCAGCGAGCGCAGCGCATAGAAGGTGCGAATCCAGTGCTTGGTCTTCCGTCCTTTGAACATCCAGCGCGCAATCGGGCCCACCTTGGTGCCAAGCTTCTCCACGTACGGCGTGCGGATCACCGACACCGGCACACCGGTGAGTCGTTCGGTGAGCACGATATCGCGGGAGTGCGCTTCCACGATGGCGTACTTGTAGGCGTCATCGGAATTGCATTCGGGTGTGGCAATGAAACGCGTGCCCAGTTGCACACCGGCATACCCCATGTCGATGAGCGCCTTGAACTGCTCGGGCGAACCCACGCCGCCGGCGGCGACCACGGGCAATCCGAGTCCGCTCACCTCATCGAGGAGCGCGCGTGGGTCACGCGAGCCGGTGTGCCCACCCGCCTCGCGGTTCACCGCCACCAGGCCGTCCACGCCGCCATCACGCCCCTTCTGTGCCCACTTCAACTCGGTAACGTCGTGGTACACCACGCCACCCACGGCATGCACGCGGTCGCACACCCACTTCGGATTCCCCAGCGACGTGAGGAAGAACCGCACGCCCTCCTCGAGCGCGATGTCGACCCACTTCACCATGCGGTTGTGATACGTCTTCGACGACGCCTCGATGAGCGCGTTGAAGCCGATGGGGGCGCCGCCACTGAGCCGGTTGATCGTGCGCAACCCGTCGCGGAAGTCGTAGCCGTGCACGTAGGTGAGGGCGATGGGCTGCACGATGCCGAGTGCTCCCGCCGCGCTCACCGCCGCCACCAGCTCCGGATTGCTGCACGG
Organism: Gemmatimonas sp.; assembly: GCF_044376735.1. Taxonomy (GTDB): domain Bacteria; phylum Gemmatimonadota; class Gemmatimonadetes; order Gemmatimonadales; family Gemmatimonadaceae; genus Gemmatimonas. Next base: position 44,733 of record NZ_JBILKJ010000014.1, on the reverse strand, counting down.
ATACATCGGGCCGCAGATGAGCGGTACGCGGATGCGCGCGTGGCGCGTGAGTGGCGTGTCGAACGCCGGCGTCTCGGTCATCGGGCCGTCTCGCGTGAAGGATCGGGAGGCGACAAGCGCCAATGCACCAGACATCGGGCGACCAGGTCGCCATCGGCGTTCACAATATCCGCCTGTACATCATGGGTGATCGGTGCGTGCACGTCCGTTGGGGCCTGGGCGGTGGTGGTGCACACCAGCGTGCCGCGTGCCTTCTTGAGGTATTCAATCGAGAGCCCCGTCACAATGCCGCGCACGCCCGGCGGCAACGCCGTCATCAGCGCCACGCCGCTCGTCATCTCGGCCAGATTCACCAGCGCCACGGCATGGACGGAGGCGAGGTGGTTTCGCACCGCCTTGCGGTCGCGCAGTTCCACCCGGGCGTAGCCGGGGCGGACATCGGTGTACACGCCCCCCACCGAGCCCGTGTAGGGCGCCGTGTGCCCCACGGCCCAGCTGAACAGCCGCTTCCCAAACGGGAGACCGGACAGGCGTTCCCAGTTCTTCAGCAGGAGACGTCCGGGGGATGGATTGGCGCGAGGCATGCGAATGGGAACGGCGGAGGGGGACGCGGCGTAGCGTTACGTAGCGTACGTGCCGATCACCGAACCCGCCACCATCCCCGCCATCGTGGCGGGGCGGAGGTTCGGCCGGCCTCTGTCCCTTCCGCATGACCGTACTCGTCACCGGTGCCACCGGCTACATCGGCGGCCGCCTCACCTCGCGATTGGTGGAGCGGGGGGTACCGGTACGTCTCTTGGTCCGTGACGCAAGGCGTATCCATGGCCGGTGGTGGGAGCACGACGTCGAGGTCGTCACCGGCGATCTGTTCGATCCCGCATCGCTGGCGCGGGCGCTCGAGGGGGTCGAGCAGGCGTACTATCTCGTGCACAGCATGACGCACGCCACCGACTTCGCCGAACGCGATCGGGTGGCCGCGCGCAACTTCGTGCAGGCCGGCCGCGAGCTGACGCACTGCATCTACCTCGGCGGCCTCGTGCCCGATGCCGCCGACGCCAGCGAGCATCTGCAGAGCCGGGGCGAAACGGGTGCCATCCTGCGGGGTGGCCTCCCCACCACCGAGTTCCGCGCCGGGCCGATCGTCGGCTCCGGGTCGGCGTCCTTCGAAATGGTGCGCTACCTGGCCGAGCGACTGCCGTTCATGATCGCGCCCAAGTGGATCACGAATCAGGTCCAGCCGATCGCTGTGCGCGACGTGCTCACCTACCTGCTTCGCGCCCGCGAGCAGGATTCGGCGGGCATCGTGGAGATCGGCGGCGCCGACGTCCTGTCGTTTCGCGACATGCTGCAGGAGTACGCCGAGGTGCGTGGCCTTCGCCGGACGATTATCGCCGTGCCGGTCATGTCGCCCAAGCTGGCCGCGCTCTGGATCGACAAGGTGACGCCGATCCCCTCACGACTGGCCACGCCGCTGGTGGAAGGCATCGCGCATCCGGTGCTGGCCGATACCGGCAAGGCGCGGGCACTCTTTCCTGATATCCGCCCCATGGCCTATCGGACGGCGGTGCAACGCGCCCTCGCGCGGCTGTCCACGCACGCCGTGGAGTCGCGCTGGAGCGACGCGCTGGGCGGTGGCGCGTCGTACGAGCTGCGCGACCGGGAGGGTGTGCTCGAGGAGACCCGCACGAGCTACGTCGCTGCCTCCCCTGATCAGGTATTTCGCGCCTTCTGCCGATTGGGAGGTGATCAGGGATGGCTCGCCTGGAACTGGCTCTGGAAGGTTCGCGGGTTCCTCGACCGCATGGTGGGAGGTCCCGGACTTCGGCGTGGGCGACGCGACCCGGCATGGTTGTATGTTGGGGAGGCGCTCGACTTCTGGCGGGTGGAGCGGGTCGAACGCCCACGGCTGTTGCGGCTGCGCGCTGAGATGCGCGTGCCGGGGCAGGCCTGGCTGCAGTTCTCCGCCGTCCCCGAAGGGGAGGGCACACGGCTGATTCAGACGGCGCTTTTCGCGCCACGCGGTCTCTTCGGAATTCTCTACTGGTACGCGATGTATCCGGCACACCTGTTCATCTTTGGCGACATGGCGAAGGCGGTCGCGCAGCTCGCGCTGACCGAGCCGGTGGTGTCGCCGGCCGTCCGCACCCGGGTGTCAGCCGAGCCGATGTTATGAACGCTACCTCCTTCGGGGGAGACACCTGGCGAAGCGTCGGCCTGCTGCTGCTGGTGGTACAGCTGCCCCTGCTGCTGTTGCTGCTGGCGCGCCTGATGCCCGGGCGCACGCGACGCCCACCGATCTCGCCCCGCCTGACTCCGCGCACCGACACCACGGTGACGGTGGTCGTAGCCACGCTCAACGAAGCCAAGCGCATCGGTCCCTGTCTCGCGGGCCTGATGGCGCAGACCGAGCCGATGCTGGAGGTGCTCATCGTGGACAGTCGGTCCACCGATGGCACGCGGGAGTTGGTCGAATCGGCAGCGGCCCGTGATCCTCGCATTCGCTTGGTCACCGACGATCCGCTGCCGGCGGGATGGGTGGGCAAGGTGTGGGCGCTCGAGACGGGGCTCCGGCAGGCGAAGGGGGCGTGGGTGCTGGGCATCGACGCCGACACCGTCCCCGCACCTGGCCTGATCGGGGCCGTGGTCGACGCGGTCGAGCAGGACGGCTACGACGTGGCGTCGTTTTCGCCGCAGTTCCGCGACCAGACGTCGGCGGAACGGTTCGTGCAGCCGGCCATGCTGGTCACGCTCGTGTACCGCTGCGGCGCGGCGGGTGCGACCCAGCCGCCTCCCGATCGCGTGCTCGCCAACGGGCAGTGCTTTCTGGCTCGGCGCGCGCTGCTGGAGCAGCACGGCGGCTATGCGCCGGCGCGCGCGTCGTTCTGCGACGACGTCACCCTGGCGCGCCATCTTGCCGCGCATGGCGCGCGGGTCGGCTTTCTCGATGGCTCAAAGATCATTCAGGTCAGCGCGTACGTGTCGTTGGCGGAGATGTGGCGCGAATGGGGGCGCAGCTTTGACCTGAAGGACGCCACGCCCAGCTGGCGACGCTGGATCGACGTAGCGCTGGTGTGGAGCGCACAGGCCTTGCCCCTGCCGCTGCTGATCGTCGTGGCCACCCTTCTCCGGTCGCTCGGGTGGTCGGCGGCCGACAATCCGGATGCGCTGCTGCTCAAGGCCCTGTTGCTTGTAAACGGCATCGCGCTGTACATGCGGCTCATGCTCCTCGTGGCGCTGCGCGGCAGCTATGCCGAGCGGGGCTGGCCGTTCTGGCTGTCGTGGCTGTCGGACATCGCCGCCGCCTGGCGCCTTACCTTGAGCACCGCGCGGACGCCGACCCGCTGGCGTGGCCGTCAGTACGACACGCTGATCACCGACGGCGCGAAGTAGGCGCGCGGCGGTCGAAAAGCAACAGCAACAGCAAAAGCCAGAACACGGATCGCACCGATACACGGAAGCAACACGGATAAGCAAACGGCGCGTTTCTTTGCTTATCCGTGTTGTTTCAAATCGATCAGTCTCATCCGTGTTCTGGCTGTTGCTTTTAAACCGCGTTACGACACGCGTTCATTGCCGTCTGCGGCTGAGCGCTAGGCGCCGAGGGCGGCGAGCATCGCCCGCGTGAAGGCCGGCAGATCCTTCGGGACGCGGGCGCTGACGATATTGCCATCGACCACGGCGGGCTCGTCGACCCAGATCGCCCCGGCGTTGGTGAGATCGTCCCGGATGCCCAGCGACGACGTCATGCGCTTGCCGCGCACGATCCCGGCCGAAATGAGAATCCACGGGCCGTGGCAGATCGTGCCCACGATGCCGCCTTGCTCGTACACGCGTCGCACGAGCGACAGGACGGCTGGATCGCGCCGCAGTTTGTCAGGCGCCCATCCGCCCGGTGCCACGAGGCCGCGCAGCGTGGTCGGATCGAGATCGGCCACCTGGCCGTCCATCGTGGCCGGATAGCCCCATTTGCCGTGATAGCTCGCCTCGCCGTTGCCGATGAGCGGCGTATGGTAACCGGCTTCTTCCAGACGGAGCTTGGGATACCAGACTTCGAGATCCTCGTAGTCGGGGCCGACGAGGATGGCGATCGTGCCGAGGGTAGACATGGCGAATCTCAAATTCGGATTTGGACGGCGAGGGGCAGCGAGCCGATGCGCCTGTGCGTAAAATAGCACGACGCCGAACACGCTCCCCCGCTGCGCACGGTTCTTCCCGGGGATCGTACTGCGACCGGCCGCCCTTCGCCCAAACCACTATGAAGCTTATCGTCGCCATCATCCGACCGGAGAAGCTGGCGGATGTGAAACGCGCACTCTTTCAAGTCGGCGTGACCGGCATGACGCTGTCCCGGGTGAGCGGGCACGGGGGCGAGCGCGACGTCGTGCAACAGTACCGCGGAGAATCGGTGGTGCTCGAATTCCACGAAAAGGTCCGGATCGAAATGGCCTGTTCGGAGGAGTTCGTGGAGCGCACCATCGACGCCATCTGCGAGGGGGCGCGCACCGGAGACGTCGGTGACGGCAAGATCTTCGTGCTCCCGCTCGATCGCACGGTGCGCATCCGCACGGGTGAGCGTGATAATTACGCCCTGACGGCCGTCAATGCCGACGAGGTCATGCGTCAGACGCAGTTGGAGATGCGCGTCCCGACTAAGGACGATTACTGATGCAGGCGCCGACCATTTCCTCTGGTGATACGGCGTGGGTGTTGGTCGCCACCGCCCTGGTGTTGTTCATGGTGCCGGGGCTGGCGTTCTTCTACGGCGGGTTGGTGCGCAGCAAGAGCGCCCTCAACACGATGCTGATGAGCCTCGGCGCGTTGGCCATCGTCACCGTGCAGTGGGTGCTCTTCGGCTACAGTCTCGCGTTCGGTCCGGGCTCGAGCTGGATTGGTGGCCTCAGCTTCTTCGGCTTTCAGGGCGTCACGGCGGCACCGAATCCCACCTACGCGGCAGCGCTGCCACATCTGCTCTTCGCCGCATTTCAGGCCATGTTCGCCGGCATCGCGGTGGCGCTCTTTTCTGGCGCGATCATCGATCGGATGCGCTTTGTGGCGTATCTCACCTTCGGTCTGATCTGGACCACGCTGGTCTACGATCCGCTCGCGCACTGGGTGTGGGGCGACGGGGGCTGGCTGCGTACACTGGGCGCGCTCGACTTCGCCGGTGGGACGGTGGTGCACATCAGTGCCGGTGTCACCGCGCTCGTGCTGGCCAAGGTGCTCGGACCGCGGCGCGACTTCAAGCGCATTCCTACGGTGCCGCACAACGTGCCGTTCGCGCTCCTCGGCGCCGGCATGCTGTGGTTCGGTTGGTTCGGCTTCAACGCCGGCTCGGCGCTCGCGGCCGACGGGATCGCCGCCAACGCGTTCGTCACGACGCATGCCGCCGCCGCGTCGAGTCTGGTGGCTTGGATCCTGCTCGAACTTTACAAGGGGGGACGCGCCACGGCCGTCGGTGCGGCCACCGGTGCCGTGGTCGGGTTGGTGGCGATCACGCCGGCGGCGGGCTTCGTGACACCCATGTCGGCGCTGGCGATCGGGTTCCTCGCCGCGCCCGTGTCCTTCTTCGTGCTGCATTATCGCGCGAAGACGTCGCTGGATGACACCCTCGACGTGTTCGCCTGCCACGGCATGGCCGGTATTGTGGGCGCGGTGCTCACGGGGGTGTTTGCCTCGAAGGACGTGAACCCGATTGGCGCTGACGGTCTGCTGCATGGCAACCCCACGCTGGTCGGCATTCAGCTTCTCGCGGTCGTGGCTACGATCGCGTTTACCGCGACGGCCAGCTTCGGGATCCTGTCCGCGCTGAAGCTCGGCATGCCGCTGCGTATTCGGGTCGACGCGGAAGTGCAGGGCATCGATCTGGCCGAACACGGCGAGGAAGCGTACCACGGCTCCGATCTCAGTGATCTGACGGGCCGGCGCACGGCGCTGGGCGATGCGGTGGTGCTGTCGGCGACTGAGATGCGGGGGTCGGTGGAACGGCGGGCGTAGGCAGTTCGCCAGAAAACATGAAGGGGCGCTCACCGTCACGGTGAGCGCCCCTTCCTTATCCAACCCCAGCCGACCTCAGGCCTTCTTCCGATCCTGCAGCCAGGTCATCGGGATCATGAACAGCGGAGACAGGAAGAGCCCGAGCAGGATGTTGATCCAGATGAGCGCCATATAATAGGCGGTCATCCCCAATGAGGCCCAGATGGTTCCCAGCGTTCCGTGTGATTCCACTGTCAGTCTCCGGAGTCGATTGATGCCGGGCGCCCAACTGCGGGCACACGCCAAGTGGAGGAAAGAGTAAACAACCTGGTGTCCGGAAGGTAGGGGGTGGTTGACGCATCGTGGTCGGAGGGCGATCTGTGCACGATGTCCGAACCCACCAACTTTCCGCCTGATGCGCTGCTCCGGGCGTCGCTCGAGGTGGCCATGGCGCCGGTCGACGGTCTGGTGGTGTTGGCCGTGTCCGGCGGTCGCGACTCCATGGTGCTGCTGCAGGCGATGGCCCGCTGGGCTCCCGGGCGGATCGCGGCCGTCGCGACCTTCGATCACGGTACGGGGAGCCACGCCACGGAGGCCGCCTCGCTGGTGGCGGCGGAATCTCGCCGGCTCGGTCTCACGGTCGTACGCGAGCGCGCCCGCGTCCCAGGGCACAGTGAGGCGGCGTGGCGCCGGGCCCGATGGGACTTTCTCGAGCGGATTGCCCGCGCCTTCAAGGCGCCGGTCGCGACCGCGCACACGCGCGACGACCAGCTCGAAACGGTCGTCATGCGCCTGCTGCGGGGCGCGGGGGCGCGCGGCCTCGCGGCGCTGGCCGCCCCGTCGAGCGTGGTGCGCCCGTGGCTCGGCGTGTCGCGGGCCGAGCTCGCCCGATGGGCCACGCTGGAGAAGGTGGCGTATCTCGACGATCCGATGAATGCCTCGCGGGCGTACCTGCGCGGACGGGTACGGCACGACCTGCTGCCGGCGCTGGAAGCGGCCATGCCGGGGTTCTCGGAGGACATGCTCACGATCGCCGATCAGGCCGCGTCGTGGCGACGTGAGGTCGAGCGACTCGTCGACGGGATCGGGGTGACCGTGTCGCCACGACGTGATCGGGTGTCCTGTCCCGCCGCGGCGTTCGACGCCACCTCCCGCGAGGGCGCCGCCGTGCTGTGGCCTGCCGTCTGCGCCCGTGCGGGCGTCACGCTCGATGCGACGGGAACCCGTGAGCTGGCGAAGTGTACGGCGCAGAGTCGTCGGGGATCGACGATCCGCCTGTCCGGTGGGGCAATCGTGTTGCGACGGGGGGCCGCGCGGGATGAAGCACCTGGTGATTGGTTCGAAGTACGCCGGGCGGCGCCGCCTCCGCTGCGTGACGCGCTTCGCGCATGGATCGGCGTGTCGGAGGCGATGCCACCCCGCTTCGGGCGGTTCCGGTGGCGACGCCTCGCCTCGGCGCCGGTGTTTGGGCCTGCTGCCGAGCCCGACCTGTGGACCATCGGCTTTCCCCGTGGCGTGCAGGTCGCGTTGCGCGTCTGGACAGCAGGGGATCGCATCCGAACGGCTGGTGCGCCTGCAGGGAGGCGCGTCACGCGGTACTTTGCAGAAGCACAGGTCTCCGCGCTGGATCGGCCCTCGTGGCCGGTCGCGCTCGTCGATGGCGAGCTGGTGTGGGTTCCTGGGGTTTGCCGCGGTCTCGTGGCACCGTCTCGGCCCGGTTGGCCGGAGTTGATCTGGTACCGGTGTGAGCCCGAGTTTGACTGAGCAGACCCAACCCATCTCCGAAGATCCCCGACTCGACGGCCGGGCCGTGCGGCGCATCGTGTACGACGCCGACACCATCGCGGCGCGCGTGCAGGCATTGGGGGCGGACATCACGGCGGCGTATCCCGACGGTGATCTGCTGGTCCTTGGACTGCTGAAGGGCAGCTTTATCTTTCTCAGCGATCTCGTACGCCACATCGCGCGGCCGCTGCAGGTCGATTTTCTGGTCGCGTCGTCCTACGGCGATGCGATGGAATCGAGCGGTGTGGTGCGTCTCCTCTACGATCCGGAAACGGAACTGGAGGGGAAGCACATTCTGTTAGTGGAAGACATCGTAGATTCCGGCCGCACGCTCAATCGCCTCATCGAGCTGCTCGGCGACCGGAAACCACGTTCGCTCGAAATCTGTGCGTTGCTGCACAAGCACATCGCGACGGAGCTTCAACATCCCACGCGGTTCATCGGGTTCGATGCACCGCACGAATTTCTGGTGGGCTACGGGCTAGACCATGCCGAGAATTTTCGGCACCTCCCGTATGTCGCCAGCCTGCAGTAAGGCGGTCAACCTATGGCACCAAACATGACGCCCTCGCCGAAGAAGCCGTTCAATTGGGGACGCTTCTCCAAAACGCTGTCGTTCTGGATCCTCGTGATCCTGATTCCGATCACGTTCCTGACGTACGGGAATGGCCGCGAATCGCAGGCGCCGGAAATCGATTACACGGCATATCGCCAGCAACTCGAGGTCGGCAACGTCAAAGCGGCCACGTTCCAGACCGACAATGTGCTGGCCGGTCAGTTCAATCAGCCCGTGCGCGTGAACAACCGCGAAGCGCGGAAGTTCGTGGTGCGTCTGGTGCAGGGATCGGCCGCCGAAGAGCAGAAGCTGCTCTATTCGCGCGGCGTGCGGACGTCGGCCACCGAGCCCCGGGCCAATTTTGGCAGCCTGCTCATCACCATGCTGCCGTACCTCCTGCTCATCGGCGTCTGGATCTTCCTGTTCCGCCAGATGCAGGCCGGCGGCAACAAGGCGTTCTCGTTCGGCAAGAGCAAAGCGAAGCTCCTCAGCGGCGATACGCCCAAGATCACCTTCGCCGACGTGGCCGGTGCCGACGAAGCGAAGGTCGAGCTACAGGAAATCATCGAGTTCCTGAAGGACCCGCAGAAGTTCACCAAGCTGGGCGGTCGCCTGCCGAAGGGCGCGCTGCTGGTCGGTCCGCCGGGTACCGGCAAAACGTTGCTCGCCAAGGCCGTGGCCGGAGAGGCCGGACGCCCGTTCTTTTCGATGTCGGGCTCCGACTTCGTGGAGATGTTCGTGGGTGTCGGTGCGTCGCGCGTCCGCGATCTGTTCGAACAGGGGAAGGCGCACGCGCCGTGCATCATCTTCATCGACGAAATCGATGCCGTGGGCCGTCATCGCGGCTCGGGCATGGGTGGTGGTCATGACGAGCGCGAGCAGACGCTCAACCAGCTCCTGGTGGAAATGGACGGCTTCGAATCGAACGACGGCGTGATCCTGATCGCCGCCACGAACCGCCCCGATGTCCTCGATCCCGCACTGCTGCGACCGGGGCGTTTCGACCGGCAAATCGTGGTCGACGCGCCGGATCTCCGCGGCCGCGAAGGCATCCTCAAGGTGCACCTGCGCAACAAGCCGCAGGCCGACGACGTGAGCGTCCACTCGCTGGCGCGTGGCACCCCGGGCATGGCGGGCGCCGATCTCGCCAATCTCGTGAACGAGGGCGCGTTGCTCGCCGCCCGTAAGGGGCACGACAAGATCTTCATGAGCGATCTCGAGGAAGCGAAGGATCGCGTCATGCTGGGGGCTGAGCGCAAGTCGCTCGTCATGAAGGACGACGAGCGTCGTCTCACGGCGTTCCATGAAGCCGGCCATGCCGTGTGCGCGATGATGGTCTACGGCAACGATCCGCTGCACAAGGTCACGATCGTGCCGCGTGGCCGTGCCCTCGGCATCGCGTTCACGCTCCCCGAGGATGATCGCGTGTCCGTCACCCGTGAACAGCTCGAAGCGAGGCTGGTGATGGCGTATGGTGGTCGTGCCGCCGAAGAAATCGTGTTCGGCCACAACCGCGTCACGACCGGTGCGGCCAGCGATATTCAGCAGGCCACCAGCATCGCCCGTCGCTACGTCACGCAGTGGGGCCTGTCCGACACCATCGGGCCGATACTCGTCGGTGACGTGGAGCAGGAGCTCTTCCTCGGTCGCGATATTCAATCGCGGCGCGAAGTCTCCGAGCAGACCGCACAGCTGGTCGATTCCGAGGTAAAGCGGGTGGCCTTCGAAGCGCATGCCCGGGCGGTCGCCGTGCTCACCGAGCATCGCGCCTTGCTCGATATCGTGGCCACGCAGCTGCTCGAGCGCGAGACGCTCACGCGTGACGACATCCTGCTGCTCAAGGCCGGCAAGGAACTGCCGCCGCGCCTGCCGCCCGATATGCCGATGACGACCTCGCCGCTCGCGGCACCGGCGGCACCCGTCTCCCGCCCGATCGTGCCGCCGATGCTGGCGGGCCCGGAAGTCGCCCCTGCGTAACCGCCGCCCGGGTCCGGCGTGGCGGACCTGAACACCGTGCGGCTGATGGAGTTCACATGGCGCGACGGCCTCGAGATCGGGGTCGTCGCGCTGGTGTTCTATCGTGTGCTGCTACTCATCCATGGTACGCGCGCCCTGCAGATCCTGGGCGGCGTGGCCATGCTGGTCGCGGCGTATGCGATTGCGTCGTTGCTGCAGCTCACCATGATCACCTATCTGCTCGGGATGGTGTTCACCTATGGCGTGTTCGCGCTGCTCATCATTTTTCAACCCGAGCTGCGGGCCGCCTTGGCGCATATCGGGCAAACGCCCGTCACCCGATTTTTCAAGCGCGTCGAGCAGGAACCGGTGGAGGATGAAATCGCCGATGCCGTCGATAGACTGTCACGCTCGGGCGTAGGCGCCATCATCGCTATTGAACGCGATGTGCCGCTGGCGGACTTCATCGAGAGCGGGTCGTCGCTGCAGGCGAAAGTCTCGGCGGATCTCCTCACCACGATCTTCACCCCGTACTCTCCGTTGCACGATGGGGCCGTGATCATTCGCGGCGATACCATCGTGGGCGCCGGCTGTATCCTGCCGCTGTCCCAGGGCGCGGTGGGGAATCGCTCACTTGGCACCCGACATCGTGCGGCGCTGGGGCTGGCCGAAGAGACCGACGCGATCGTGATCGTCGTGTCCGAGGAGACCGCCGTGGTCTCCGTGGCGCGCGATGGCGCGCTGCAACTGCGCCTCTCGCCGACGCAGGTGCGGGACCTGCTCGCCGGTCGGCCGGTGAAATCCGCGGGATGACGGCGCCCGTGACTCGTCCGCGATTCCAGCTGCCGCGCTCGATCATCGCCCCGGTGCTGGCGATGACGGTGCTGTTCGCCGCCTACCTGGCCACGGCCGCGCCGGATCTGACCTTCTGGGATGCCGCAGAGCTGGTCACGGCCGCGCGCACGTTGGGGATCCCGCATCCCCCCGGTACGCCGCTCTGGGTGTTGATCGCGCACGTGATCTCGAACGTGTTCTCCGCTACGGGGCCGGCCCGTTCCGTGACCATGGTCTCGGTCGTGTCGAGTGCGCTCGTGGGCGCTGTCGGCGCGTCGATGCTGCAGCGGTGGGTCGGGTCGCGTGCCGCCGTGGTGGGCGCGGTGATCGCCGGCACGATGACGACCGTGTGGAGCAATGCTACCGAGACCGAAGTGTACGCGGTGGCGCTGCTCGGCTCGGCGCTGATGCTGGCCATCGGCGAATTGGCCGGTCGGCAGGGCATCACTGATCGGACGCGTCGCCGAGCCCGCGCACTGATCGTCTTCGTCGCGGCGCTCGCGGTGCCGCTGCATCTCAGTGTGCTGGTGGCGCTGCCGGCGGCCGTGGTATTCGCATGGGCAGGCCCGCGAATCCGCGTCGTCGACGTGATCGGTTGGGGAGCGCTGGCCCTGCTCGGGGTGTCGGCGGTCGCGGTGCTACCGATGTTGTACGCGGCGGGGCCGGAGCTGGCGTCGGGCCATCCCGATTCGCTGCGGGCGCTGGTGTCGGTCCTCCGCCGCGAACAGTATCAGGTGGCAGGCCTGCTGCCGCGCGTGGCGCCGCTCTGGCTGCAGCTGGGCAACGTCTTCCAATGGGCGGACTGGCAGGTCGCCTACGGCGTGCATCCGTTTCCCACCCCGTCAGTCCCGCGTACCCTGCTCACGATGTCCTTCGCCTGGCTGGCCGCCATCGGGCTGCGCACACTGTGGCGTCGAGAGGCGCGCGTGGGGCGCGCCATGATGGTGCTGCTGCTCTCGGGAACGCTGGGCGTGGCCTGCTGGCTCAACATGCGTGCCGGCCCGACCTTCGGCGGCCCTGTCCTCCCCGTCGGCGCGATGCACGAGGCGCGTGAGCGCGATTACTTCTTTGTCCTCGGCTTCTGGAGCTGGGGGCTGCTGGCGGGCGCCGGACTCGCCGCGATCGCCGCCGCGATGGCGAAACGGCTGCCGGCGCCGATCGCCGCGCTGCCGCTGCTGATCGGCGCCGTGCCGCTGGCGGCCAACATGACGGTGATGGATCGCACGCGCGAGCCGATCGCGATGATGCCGCGCACGTACGCGCGGCTGTTGCTGGATGCGGTACCACAGCGTGGCGTCCTCTTCGCCGGTGGCGATAACGACACCTTCCCGCTGTGGTACTTGCAGCAGGTGGAGGACTACCGTCCCGATGTCACGGTGGTCACCGTGCCCCTCCTCGGCGCCACGTGGTATCGGGAAGCCCTCGCGGCGCGACGATTGCTGCCGTCGGAAGCGGTGCGCAGCTGGCCGGGGCTCGAGGCCACCCTCCGGTCCGTCATGATCCACGCCATCGACGACGGTCGCGAGGTGCGGGTGAGCGCCCTGCTGGGCCGCGCCGACCGCCTCCGCGTGGACCGCACACAGGGCTGGGCGTTGCAGGGGCTGGTATATGCGCCGTCGGCCTCCGCTGGGCCGGGCGCCAGCGCGCTCGACGCGGCGGCGCTCGCGCGGGCCCGCGACCAGGTGCCTCGTTCGGTGCTTGCGCCTATCCCGGCCGGAGCCGATCCGGTGGTGGCGCAGGTGCAGGCGTTGTTGCGCTGCACGCAAGTGCAGCGTATCGACGACCCGTTACTTGTGTCGTCGTGCAATGCTCCCTAACCTTATGTGCTATGCCAATTTCGGACCATGTCGCAACGCGGGTGGCGGAGGTTCGTGAGCGCATCGCCGCCGCACGTGCGCGGGGCGGGCACGGGCAGGACGTCACCTTGATCGCGGTCACGAAAACCCACGGCCCCGACGCCGTCATGGCGGCCTGGGATGCAGGCGTGCGCGATGTCGGTGAAAACAAGGTGCAGGAAGCCGAGGCGAAGATGGCGCAGGTGACGGTGCCGGTCCGCTGGCATCTGATCGGTCACCTGCAGCGCAACAAGGCAAAGAACGCGGCCCACTTCGACCTGGTGCATAGTCTCGACAGCGAGCGGCTGGCCGTCGCGCTCGATGATGCGGCCGGCGCTGCGCAGCGGGTGCTCGAGGTGCTGGTGCAGGTGAATGTGAGCGGAGAATCCAGCAAGAGTGGCTTCGCGCTCCACGAACTGCCCACGGTCGCGGAGCGGCTGAACGCCTGCCTCCACTTACGGGTACGGGGCGTCATGACCATGGCGCCGTTCGATGCCGACGAGTTGACGTTGCGCACGGTGTTCCGCGGCGCGCGCGAGGCGCGGTCGCAGTTGCAGTCGGCCGGGTTCGGAGCCGAATGGCTCAGCATGGGCATGTCGGGCGACTACGAGGTCGCCGTCGAAGAAGGGGCAACGCACGTACGGCTGGGCACTCTGCTGTTCGGCAGTCGGACCTGAATCATCCGGGAATTCGCATGACGGACGACGGCTCTCAAGGCTTCCATCTCACCGCGCTCGATGCGCGGCGGTACGATTTTGGCAACGCGCTGCGTGGCTACGATCGCGCACGGGTGGACCAGTTCCGCGAGCAGGTCGCCGAGGAACTGGAGCGCTTGTCGCGCGCCAATCAGGAGCTCGATCAGAAAGCGCGCAGCTTTCACGAGCAGCTCAAGTCCTTCCGCGATCGCGATAAGGCGCTCAACGAGGCCCTCGTCAGCGCCCAGCAACTGCGCGGCGAGATCCGGGAGCAGGCCGAGCGCGAGGCGCTGCTCATCCTGCGCGAAGCGAAGGCCGAGGCCGATAAGTTGCTCCAGGGCGTGCGCGATGAGTTGCGTCGCAGCGAGGAAGAGGTGCAGGCGCTCTGGCGCACGCGTCGCAGCTACCTTGCGCAGCTACGGCATCATCTCGAGCGCCAGCTCACCGAGCTGAACGCCGCCGAATCCGAGCCGCTCCCCGAGTTCACCACGCCGCTCAATTCGTCGGCCGTACGCGCCGAATTACCGGTCGTGCAGGAGATCCGCCAGTTGCCCGTGCGCCCGAACCTTCCCACGCCGTCGTGGCTCGATGTCATCGAGGACGACTCGTGACCTTCTCGCCGCAGTCACGTCCGCAGCTGCAGTTCACTCAGGAGCATAGCGCCGTCGGGCATTCGCATCCCGCGCTCGGTCTGCACGCTCGCGAGCGGATCGAAGCCTGCGCACAGGCGGTGCGCGCCCGGTTCGCGCGTCCGGTCGAGGTGGCGATCATTCTTGGCACCGGCCTCGGCGGTCTGGCAAACGAAATCGAAGTTGAGCAGACGATCGAGTACAAGGACCTGCCCAACTTCCCCCTGTCGACCGTCGAGTCGCACCACGGCCGTCTGTTGTGTGGTAGGCTGGGCGGTCGGACGGTCGTGGCCATGCAGGGGCGGTTCCATCGCTACGAAGGGTACTCGCTGCAGCAGGTCACGTTCCCGGTGCGTGTGCTCCGCGCGCTGGGCGCGGAAACGCTGATCGTCAGCAATGCGTGCGGCGGGATGCATCCGCTGTGGGCAGCAGGCGATTTGATGGTGATTGCCGATCACATCAACCTGCTGGGCGACAATCCGCTCATCGGACCGAACGACGATACGCTCGGCCCGCGCTTCCCCGACATGTCGGAGCCGTACGATCCCGCGCTGCGGGCTCTCGCGCGCGAGGTGGCGTTGCAGCAGGGCATCGCGATCCGTGAGGGGGTGTACGTGGCGGTGCAGGGGCCGAATCTCGAGACGCGCGCGGAGTATCGCTTTCTGCGTGGCATCGGCGCCGATGTCGTGGGCATGAGCACGGTGCCGGAAGTGATCGTGGCGCGGCACGGCGGGATGCGCGTGCTGGGGCTGTCCATCATTACCGACCAGTGTCTGCCCGACGCGCTCGCACCGGCCAGCCTCGCCCAAATCGTGGGGATGGCCCGCGCTGCCGAACCGAAGCTGGCCGCCGTCGTGAAGGGCGTCATCGCCCGGCTGTGACCACGACGGTCCGCTGTCTCTCCGTCTGTCTGAACGCTCCGAATTCCCCGCTCTCATGACTGCACCGCAGGACTCCGTGACGTATCCGCTCCTCCCCGACTCAGGCGCCGACGCCTTCGAGCAGGAACTGCTCGGCCGCTGGGAGGCCGAGCAGCTGTTCGAGCAGGTGCAGGCCGCGCGCGCCGGGGCCATGCCGTTCGTGTTCTATGAGGGGCCGCCCACGGCCAACGGCCGCCCGGGCATTCACCACGTGTTCTCGCGGACCATCAAAGACCTCTTCTGCCGCCATCGCGCGATGCAGGGGTACTTCGTGCCGCGGAAGGCCGGGTGGGACACGCACGGCCTGCCCGTCGAGATCGAGGTCGAGAAGGAGCTCCAGCGTGAAGAGGCTGCACGGCAGGGCGTTGACCCGTCGGAGATCGCAAAGCTCGGCGGCAAGCAGCTGATCGAGCAGACCGGCGTGGCGGAGTTCAACCGGCGTTGCCGCGAGAGCGTGTTCACGTACCGCGGCGACTGGGAGAAGCTGTCGCAGCGCACCGCCTACTGGCTCGACTACGACGACCCGTACGTCACCTACTCGCACAACTTCGTGGAGTCGGTGTGGTGGGCGCTGCGCACGCTGCACGAGAAGTCGCTGCTGGTGCGCGGCCACAAGATCCTGCCGTATTGCGCGCGCTGTGGTACCGCGCTGTCCAGCCACGAAGTGGCGCAGGGGTACGACGATGTGGAGGATCCGAGCGTGTACGTGGCGCTCGACTTGCTCGACGAGCACGGCAACGCGCCGGCGCAGCGTCGTCGCATTCTGGTGTGGACGACCACGCCGTGGACGCTGGTGTCGAACACGGCGCTGGCGGTCAATCCCGCGCTGGTGTACGTGGAGCTGCGCAAGAAGTCTGGTGCCGAGTGGACGATCATCCTGGCCGACGCACGGGTGGCAGGGGTCCTCGGGGCCGACTGGGCCGATCGGTGGGACGTGACCGGCCGAATGACTGGTGCGGAGCTCTCGGGCAAGCGGTATCGGCGTCCGCTGGATTGGGTGCCGTATCCCGACGAAGGCCGTCATGAGGTGATCGTGACGGAAGACTTCGTGAGCGCGGACGACGGTAGCGGTGTCGTGCACATGGCGCCGGCGTTCGGGGCCGACGACTACGCGGCCGGTCAGCGTCACGGACTTGCCTTCCTGCAGCCCGTCACGGCGCGCGGCGCGTTCACCGACGACGTCCCGGAGGTCGGCGGGGTGTTCGTGAAGGCTGCCGATGCGCGCATCATCGAGGTGCTGCGCGAGCGCGACGTGCTCTGGAAGGCCACCACGTTTACGCACTCGTATCCGCACTGTTGGCGCTGCGGGACGCCGCTGCTGTACTACGCGCGCGGTTCGTGGTTCGTGCGCACCACGGCGGTCCGTGAGAGCCTGATGGCGCGGAACGCCGCCGTGGATTGGCACCCCAGTGAAGTCGGCACCGGTCGCTTCGGTGAGTGGCTCGCCAACAACGTGGATTGGGCGATCTCGCGCGACCGTTACTGGGGCACGCCGCTCCCGGTGTGGGTCAACGACGAAGACGCCACCGAAATCGACGTGATCGGCAGCTATGCCGACCTGGCCGCGCGCATCGGGCGGCCGCTCCCCGAGGATTTCGATCCGCACAAACCGCACATCGACCAGTACACGTGGCCGGCCCCGTCGGGGACCGGCACCATGCGTCGCGTGCCGGAGGTGATCGACACCTGGTTCGACTCGGGTTCAATGCCGTTCGCGCAGTGGCACTATCCCTTCGAGAACCGCGAGACGGTCGAGGCGCAGTTTCCCGCCGACTTCATCTGCGAGGGCGTCGATCAGACGCGCGGCTGGTTTTACTCGCTGATCGCGATCGCCACCGGGCTGGGCGATGCGTTGCCGAACAACGCCGATCGCACGGCGGCGCCCTATCGTCATGTGGTCGTGAATGACCTCGTGCTCGATGCGCAGGGGCAGAAGATGTCGAAGAGCAAGGGCAATACCGTCGACCCGTGGCAGGTGCTGGAGCGCCACGGGGCGGATGCGGTGCGCCTGTTCCTGGTGGCCACCAGTCAGGTGTGGGTGCCGCGCCGCTTCGACGAGAATGCGATTCGCGAAACGGCGGGGCGCTTCCTGCTCACCTTCCGCAACGTCTACAACGGCATCTTCGCGCAGTACGCCAACTTCGGGTGGAGTCCGAGCGCCGACGATCCCGCCGTGGCCGACCGGCCGGCGCTCGATCGCTGGATTCTCTCGCGGCTCACGCGGGTGGAATCCGAAGTCGACGCGCACCTCGATAACTATGATGCCACGCTGGCCGCGCGTCGCGTGATGCAGTTCATGGACGACGACGTGTCCAAGTGGTACGTCCGCCAGTCGCGCGCCCGCTTTTACGACGTCGACGGCGCCGACAACCGGGCGGCCTTCGCCACCCTGCACGAAGTGCTGGCCGTCACCTGTCGGTTGCTGGCGCCGTTCGCGCCGTTCGTGTCCGACGCGGTACATCGCGCCCTGACCGGCACGTCCGTGCACCTGGCGTCGTTCACGCGGCAGCACCAGACGCCGGTGGACGACGTGCTGGAGGCCGCGATGGACGACATCCGCACCCTGGCGGGGCTGGCGCGGGCGGCTCGCGATGTGGCGGACGTGAACGTGCGGCAGCCGTTGCCCTCGGTGCAGTGCGTCGTGCCGGGCAATCCTGGCCCGGCGTCGGCGCTGGCCGAGTTGCTGGCGTCCGAGATCAATGTGAAGCGGGTGGAGTTCGTGCGGTCGACCGACGCGCTCGTGTCGCTCGAGGTCAAGGGGAACTTCCGCACCCTCGGGAAGAAGTTCGGCAAGGAAACGCCGCAGGTGGCCGCGGCCGTGCCCGACATGCCCGTCGCGCTCATCCGCCAGCTGGCCGATGGCGAATCGGTCACGATCGAGGTGGAGGGGATCCCGCGCTTGATTGCCCCCGACGACGTCGCCATCATCCGACGCGCGGCCGGTGCGGCGGTGGTGCAGGAAAATGGCGGGTATGGCGTGGCCCTCGACCCGACCATCACCCCGGAGCTTCGGGCGGAAGGGTTGGCCCGCGAGGTCATCAGCAGGGTGCAGCGCCTCCGCAAGGAAGCGCGGCTCGATGTGAGTGACCGTATTGCCGTGGCAATTGCCGGTGATGCGGAGCTGGAGGGCGCTGTGGCCACGCACCGTGGTCGAATCGCCGACGAGGTGCTCGCCGTGCGGCTGCTCTTGGGCACGGAGGCTGGCTCGCCGTTCCATGCAGATGGCAACGGTTCCACGTGGACCGCGACGCAGGTGGTGGACGTCGATGGACGTTCGATCCGCCTCGCGCTCACCAAGGAAGGGTCGTAATGGCTGGATCCAACGCTGCGTCCAAGGACGGCAAGAAGTCGAAGCCGATGCCCAAGAAGCAGCTTCTGCATTTCGAGAAGCGCTTGCTTGAAGAACGGAAACGCGTGCTGAAGGAATTGGGGCACCACGGCGAAGCCTTCGGTCCCAATGGGGATGTCGACGGCGACACCAGCGCCTATTCCTTCCACATGGCCGATCAAGGCACCGATGCGATGGAACGCGAGAAGGCGTTCCTGTTCGCCTCGCAGGAAGGCCGGTTCCTCTTCCACATCGACCAAGCCCTGCGTCGTTTGTACAAGGAACCCGAGACCTTCGGCAAGTGTCATCAGTGTGGGGAAGATATCGCTTTCGAGCGACTCGACGCCTTGCCGCATGCGCGCTACTGCTTTGCGTGCAAGCAGCGTGAGGAAGACGCCAAGAAGGGCTGACGTGAAGGCACTCGTCGCAATTCCCGTCCTCGTTGTTGTCCTCGTCCTCGACCTGATCACCAAGGCCGTGGCCGTCGCGACACTCGCGCCCTCCGGGCTCGCCAGTCCGGTGTTTGGGAACTGGCTCCGGTTCACCCTCGTGTACAACCCCGGTGCGGCCTTCGGGCTGCATCTGGGGGACTACTCGCGCTGGATCTTCATGGCGCTCACACTCGGCGCCCTCGTGATCCTGTGGCGGCTCTTCCAGCAGACGGCGCACGATGATGTGCGCAAGGCGCTCGCGGTCTCCCTCGTGGCGGCGGGCGCACTCGGCAACGTGGTCGATCGCATCCGGTCGGATCTGGGCGTCGTCGACTTCATCGACGTCGGGTTCGGCGTGCATCGCTGGCCCACGTTCAACGTGGCGGACATGGCCGTCAGCGGTGGGGCGTTCCTGCTGGCGTTGGTGTTGTGGAGCGAGGAACAGCGTGAGACGGCCGCCGCCAGCGCCGCCGCCAGCACCGCCTTCCCGTCTCCGTCGTTGGACGCCGTCTCGTCGGAAGCCGCCCCGTCCGACGCCACCGACCGGTCGCCATGACGAATCCGAACCGTACGGCCTCGGCGTCGGCGGTCGTCAACGACGTACCCGCTGCCGCGGCGACGCCGCGCTTCTGGCTGCTGATCCTGCTCGTCGCCGCCGCCGATGCGATCTCGAAGGCGTTCGCGGTCGCCCACCTCGTCCCGCGCCATCTGCCGCATCCGATCATTGGCGACGTGGTGCGGTTCACGCTCTCGTACAACCCGGGGGCGGCCTTCGGCATGCACCTCGGTCCTGCGTCACGTTGGATATTTGCGGCGCTCAGCGTCGTGATTGTCGTGGTGCTGATTCGGGCCACGGCCGACCTCACTCGGATCTCACGGCTCGCCGCGTTTGGCGTGCCCGTCGTGGTCGGGGGAGCCATCGGCAACCTGCTCGATCGCATTCGGCTGCGAGACGGCGTCGTGGATTTCATCGACATCGGGTTCGGCGACGTCCGCTTCTGGACGTTCAACGTAGCCGACACTGCCGTTACCATCGGAGCAGGTTGTCTCGTGATCGCATTGTGGCAGTTGGACAAGGCCCAGCAGCAGCACGCGGCGGCGTCGTGAACGCCGCATCGGGAGCCCCTCCGGGCGCCGAGCATGCGTTTGCCGTCACGGAGGAAAGCGGCGACGCGGGGGAGCGGCTCGATCTGCTCGTGTCGCGACGCTGCGAACTGTCCCGGACCCAGGCGGCGACCCTGATTGCCACCGGTCGGGTCACAGTCAACGACAAGACGGAGAAGGCGTCGTATCGGAGCGTCGCTGGCGATCGCCTGCATGTCGTCGTTCCGCCGCCGCCGGGTCGGGACATCGTGCCGGAGAACATTCCGCTCGATATCGTCTACGAGGACGAGTACCTGCTGGTGGTCGACAAGGCGGCCGGCATGGTGGTGCATCCAGCGCCTGGCAACTGGACCGGCACGCTGGTGAACGCGCTGATCGGGCGTGGCGAACCGCTCGCCGACGGCGGCAGCGAGGAACGAGCTGGCCTGGTGCACCGTCTCGACAAGGACACCTCGGGGCTGCTCATCGTCGCCAAGACCGACGCCGCCCACCGGTCGCTCAGCGCGGCGCTGGCCGCCCGCAAGGTGACCCGCCGCTACGTGGCCCTCTGCTGGGGCCACCTCGCGACCGACAAGCTCACGGTGGAAAAGCCAATCGGCCGCGATCCCCGCGACCGAACGAAGATGACGATCGTCGCTGATGGACGGATGTCGCGCACCGATTTCGTGCGCCTCGGCCGCTTCGACTCGGCCGATCTGCTGCGGGCCCATCTGCACAGCGGGCGCACGCATCAGATCCGTGTACACCTGTCCTCGATCGGCCACCCGGTCGTGGGCGACGATACGTACGGTGGAGGCGGGGGCCGGCGGTTGGTGGCGTTGCCCGTGAAACGGCACTTCCTGCATGCGGCGTGGCTGCGCTTCCGTCATCCGGTCACCGGCGCTCCCGTCGATCTGCGTTCGCCGCTCCCGGCGGATCTCCGGCAGTCGCTGTCCGTCGTCAGTCTCATGCCGGAACTCGCCACCCACCAGGATCCGCTCGATGTCTTCGGGTTCTACAACACCGATGAAGTCCTCCCCGGACACCAGCCCGACGACCACGACGACGCTCTCGAGTAGCGACGTCGGCGACGAGCAGCTCCCGCGGGTATTGCTCGTCGCCGCCGACCGGGCGCTGTACGGCATTCCCGTGGAGCAGGTCCGCGAGGTCCTCCGCAGCGCCGCCGTGAATTGGGTCCCCGGCAGTCCGCCGGTGCTCCGCGGCATCGTCAACGTGCGGGGCGCCATCGTCACAGTGCTGGATCTTCAAGCCCTCCTCTCGGGAGAGCGTGCCGTCACGGCAGGGTCAGTCGTCCTGCTCGAGTACGGATCGCGCCTCATCGGGCTCGCCGTACACGCCGTGCACGATGTGCGGGTGCTGGCGGCGCCGCTCGGGTCCCAACCCGAGTCTGCCGCCACCCCCGACCACATCGTGCCGCTGGACGCCGTGGCCCTCTGCGCACGGCACCTGCATTCAGCCGACGAGAGGGAACGGTGAGCCGAACGGTACTCATTTGCGACGACGCGATCTTCATGCGCACCATGGTGGGGGACATCCTCACGCGGGCAGGCTTCGAGATCGTCGGAGAAGCGGAAACAGGAGTCGAGGCAGTTGAGCGGTACCTGCAGCTTCGGCCGGACCTCGTCACCATGGACATCGTGATGCCGGATATGGGCGGGATCGACGCCGTCCGGGAAATCACCAAACTCGATCCGACCGCACGCATTCTCATGTGCAGTGCGATGGGGCAGCAGGCGCTCGTGGTCGAAGCCATTCAGGCGGGCGCCAAGGACTTCGTCGTGAAGCCGTTCCAGCCCAGTCGCGTGCTCGAAGCGGTGAATCGCATCCTGGCGGCGTAGCCGTCGCGGTCGCGCTTCCGAGAGGTCGGACATGGACGCCGCCCGGTATGCCGCGCTCTTCCTCACTGACGCGCGCGAGCATCTCGCCGAAGTCGATGATGCGCTGCTCGCGCTCGAAGGCGAGGACGCGCGCTCCGAGGCCTCGACGATCAGTGCGCATCTCGCGACGGTGTTTCGCGGGGTCCATACCATCAAGGGGATGGCCGCCGCCATGGGCTACGTGGCGGTCGAGCAGCTGTCGCATGCGCTCGAGAGCCGCTGCGAACCCCTTCGGAGCGGCGAGGAACCGCTGCGCGGCGACGTGGTGGCGTTGCTCTTCGACGGTACCGACCTCCTGCGTGCCGCCGTCGAAGCGGTGCCGGAGGGACGCCTCGAGCCTACCTCGTCGATCCGCGCGTTTGTGACGCGCCTCAGCGTGTTGCCGATGGCCTCGTCGATGGCGACGCCACCGGCGACCGTCGCCCTCCCCGATACCGCCGCGGACACATCTCCCACCGCGACCGCCGCTCGCGGTCGTCCCCATGGTGGCCCCGGTACCATGCGGCGGGTGGAGGTCCGCCTTGCGGCGGACTGCCCCCTCATGGGAGTGCGCGCGATGATCGTGCTGGCGAAACTGTCTGCGCTGGGCACGGTGCGCGACACCGAGCCGGCCGAGGAACGGTGGCTGGGGGATCTGTTCGACGGAGCATTCCGGCTCACGCTTCAGTCATCGGCATCCGACGACGAGATTCGGCACGCGGCCCAGAGCGCCGGCGAGGTGGCGTGGGTCTCGGTGACCTTGGCCACACCCACGCCGGCGCAGGGGAACGACCGCGTGAGCGCCGCGCCGCGCACGGTCCGCCTCGATGCCCGTCGCCTCGATACGCTGCTGGACCTTGTGGGTGAGCTGGTGATTACGCGCGATCGCCTGCTCCGCGCCATCGAGCAGTCGGATCATCCCGATCGCGCCGTCGTACACGCGGCCACCGACGCCGCGCGACTGGTGGCGACCCTGCAGGATGAGGTGCTCCAAGCGCGCATGCTGCCCGTGGCCCAGGTGTTCGACCGGTTCCCGCGCCTGGTCCGCGACATCGCGCGCGAGCTCGGAAAGGAGGTCCACTTCACCATGCAGGGGCGCGAGATCGAGCTCGATCGTTCGCTGCTGGACGCCATCGGCGATCCCATTCTGCATCTGCTGCGCAACGCCCTCGATCACGGCGTCGAAGACCCGGACACCCGTCTCGCGGCGGGCAAGGCGGCCAGCGGCGAGCTGATCTTGCGCGCGGCGCGTGATCGGGCGGCCGTCGTCATTCAAGTGCAGGATGACGGGCGTGGGATCGATCGCGATGTGGTACTGCGCCGCGCACGCGAGCAGGGGTTGGTGGATGCGACGGTCGGCGCGCTGACCGATGACGCCCTGTTGCCGCTGCTCGCCCACCCTGGCTTTTCCACGGCGAAGTCGGTGACGGCGATCTCCGGACGCGGCGTGGGCGTGGATGTGGTCAACACCCGCGTCCGCGCGCTCGGCGGGCAGCTCGACCTCGAAACGATCACGGGAGCCGGGACGGTGTTCACGATGCGACTGCCGCTCACGCTGGCCATCATTCGCGCGCTGCTCGTGCAGGTCGGCGGCGCCAGGTACGCCATTCCGGCGGCGCACGTCATGGAAGTGCTCGAGTTCAACGGGGCCTCGCGTCGCACGGGCACGCTCACGATCAGGGTACGCGACGAGACCGTGCCGCTGGTGGCGCTCCAGCAGCGCTTTGAAGACGATCCGCACGCGCCAGTCGCCGCCAACCCGGACGGTGTCCGTCATGTGGCGATCGTGGAGGTGGCCGGGCGGCGAACCGCCCTGCTGGTCGACGCCGTGCTGGCCCAGCAGGACATCGTCGTCAAGCCCCTCGATGCGGTCCGTGGTGCCAAGCCGTGGTTCAGTGGGGCCACGGTGCTCGGTGACGGGAGCCCTGCGCTCATCGTCGATGTGAGTAGCGTGGCATGACCCCGTGAACACGACTCGTGACCGAAGGTGAATTAACCATGGCGGCGATCCGGTCTCTCAAGACCATCCAGCTGGATGCACTGCGCGAGACGGCCAATATCGGCGCCGGTCACGCCGCGACGGCGTTATCGCAGCTGACCGGCACCATGATCATGATCAAGGTGCCCAGCATCACGGTCGCGAGCCTCGAGGAGTTGCCGTCGCAGTTCACGCCGGCGGAAGAGCCGGTGGCCGCGATCCTCATGCACATGCTGGGCGATCTCACCGGCCGCACCATGCTCGTGTTTCCCAAACCCACCGTGATGCGGCTGGCCGAGCTCATGCTGCGGCGGCCGGTGGGGTCATCCACGGCGTTCAGCGAACTCGAGACGTCCGCCATCAAGGAGGCGGGCAACATCCTGAGCGGCGCCTACATGAACGCGCTCAGCGACTTTCTCGGCATGCTGCTGTTGCCGTCGCCCCCGAGCCTTGTGATCGACATGTCGTCGGCCGTGCTGGCCAGCGCAGCCGGCGGCGCTGTCGCTGATCCTGACGCGATCCTCTGCGTCGAAAGCGAGTTTCAGCTCATGGAGACGCAGCAGTCGCTGCGCGGCTTCTTCCTGCTGCTTCCCGATCCCGCCTCGTTGCAGGTGATGCTTCGCGCGCTGCGGCTCGCCTGAGCCGCCGGACCACGCCGCTCATGTCGTCCGTTCTGCCCGCCGGTCGCGACGTGGAACTGCTGCGCGCGCTGATCGAGCGCGTCGATCAGCAGGACCCCGGTGCGTTCAGCAACCTCGGCGTGCTGTACCATTCGCGCGGTCTGTATGCCGAGGCCGTCGAGGCGTTCCTGCGCGCGCTGGCCATCGATCCGCGGATGCGCACCGCCGCCCGGAATCTCGAGATCGCGGCCGCGGCGCCAGGCGCCTGTGATGCGCGTATCGCCGCTCTCGACGCGCGGGTCCAGGCCGATCCTGAGGATCGCGCGGCGGCGCTGGAACGGGCGCGCCTGTCGCGCCTCGTGGGGCGCACGGACGCCGCCATTCGGCAACTCGACTCCCTGATCGCCGAGGATCCGGACCATGCGGCCGCGCTGTTCGAGCGTGGACTCATCGAACAGCGCGCCGGCGAGCTCAGTCGGGCGCAACTCTGGTTCGAACGCGCCGTGAACGTGGGCGGCGTCGATACCGACGCCCAGTTGCATCTCGCCGAAGTGCTGTACCAATGCGGGAGGAACGACCAGGCGCTCGAGTGTCTCGATCGCCTGCTGGCCCAAGATGCCGACACCGCGGAGGCGCATCTGCTGCGCGGCTTCGTGCTCGGCGACATGGGACGGCACGACGCGGCCATCGCCTGCGCGCGCATCGCCGCGCAACTCAATCCGGCGCTCTCGACGGCCCAGATCGATCTTTCGCTCGAATCGAGCGGACCCGCGGGCACGCCGGTCGCGCTCGCCCCAGCGCCAGACCGCGGCATCATGAGCGTGGAGCCCGACGGCGCGCTCGCCCGCTACGGCCTCGGGCTCGCCTTCCGGCAGCGGGGCTACTTCAACGAGGCCCGGCGCGAATTCGAACGGGCACTCGCCGGTGGCGAAGACGTTCGGATGGCCGAGCACGCCCTCGGCGAACTCGATCTCATCGCTGGGCGCTTCGTCGACGCGCGCCGTCGCTACGACGGGCTGCTCGCACAGCAGGAAACGCCGCGGCTGTGGAATGAGCACGGGGTGGCCCTGCATCAATCCGGGGATGTGCCGGGAGCGGCCGAGAGTTATCGCCGGGCGTTGCGCCTCGACCCTTTGTATGCGCTGGCGTACAACAACCTTGGCGTCGCACTCGACGACCTCGGCGATGACAGCGCGGCGCGTGAATCGTTCGTGCGCGCGTCCGACCTCGATCCCACCCTCATCGTGGCGCGGCTGAATCTGGCGCGCTGGCTCAACGGGCAGCGTGATGCGGTGGGGGCGCTGACTCTGCTGCGCGAGATCCTGGCCTTCCATCCTCGCGATGCAGAATCGTGGAACGTGATGGGCACGGTGCTCCAGGGGCTGGAGCGCACCGAGGAGGCTCGTGATGCGTTCCTGACCGCCATCGAATGTCGGCCGTCGCACGCCGAGGCCCGATTCGGCCTGGCGCGCGTGCTCGAGCGGCTCGGCGACGCCGAGGGCGCCGCGCGGGAACTGCAGCAGGCGCTCAGCTACGCGCCGGTGCGTCTCGAAGCCCGACTCTCGGTCGCGATCGACCTGCAGCGGGAGTGCCCGGACGCCGTTGGCGCGCTCGAGTTGCTCGCGGTGCAGGGTGGCTCGCCGCTGCGGGGCATCGTGCTGCCCGCCGACACGCTGGCGGGGCTCGTGCCCGGGCAGCCGCCTGCGGTGGCGACCGACGGGACCCCTGACGTTGCCGTCGCCCCGGAGGTCTCGGAGGCGGTGCGCGCCTGCGACGACGCGGATCGGCACGCGACGCGTGCGGTGCATGGGGAAGCGCTCGAGCGCTACCGACATGCGCGCCTTCTCGTCGAGGTGCCGTCGGTCGCCGACCTCGCGGCCCCGGTCCAACTCGTCTGGCAGCGCGCCGCCTTAGGAGAGGCGCGCTCCCTCTGTCTGCTCGGGCGTGCCGTCGACGCGCTGCCGCTGCTCAAGCGGGCAGGTGTGGTGTGGCCGCACCATCCGGAAGTGCTGGCGTTGTTCGCCTTCGCCGCGGCCGCGGACGTGGCCCGCGATCCGGCCGGGGCCGCCACGGCACGGAGTGCCATGCTGCGCTTGCTGCGGCAGGAGGTCCTCAGCGGCGCGCTGCTGCATTTCGTCGGGGACGCGGCCATGACCATGCACGACGACACGCTGGCGCTGGCGTTCTATCGTCGCGCGTTGGCGCACGATCCGGCGCGCCCGTCGGCCCGCGTGGCGATCGCGCGCGTCCTGCGAGAGCGCGGCGATCTGCTGGCCGCACGCCTCGAACTGGTCGCGGCGCTCTCGGTCGCACCGCAGTGGCGTGCGGCGGTGCTCGAGCTCGCGCGCGTGCACCGCGATGCACGACGGTACGCCGACGCGCGCCGTCTGCTCGCGGCGGTCCTGAAGGATTGTCCCTCCGACGTCGAGGCGCTGCAGTTGCTCATCGAGGTGCTGGTGGAGGAGGATCGCCCCGAGGACGCGCGCATCGCGGTGGATTGCGTGCTGCGGCATGACCCGGATAGCACCGGTGCCCGATGGTTCGATGGCGTCCTCCTCTCCCAGCAATCGCGCACACGTGACGCGCTCGTTCGGTGGGCCGCCCTTGCCCAGTCCGCCGACGTGGACGCGTTTGTGCACCGCGCGCGTCACGCCGTATCGCATGCCTTGTACGGTAGTGGCAGCGCCAGCGACCCGGCGCGCGTCGCATGAGTCGTCCATGAGTCTCGAGGGCCGGCTTCGCGATCTGGGACTCGCCGAGGTCCTGCAGCTGCTTGCCGTGAGCCGCAAGTCGGGCGTGCTGCATCTGGAGGCGGCACTACAGGGCCGGGATGCCGCCGTGCATTTCCAGAACGGCCTTGTGGTCAACGCCGGGACGTGGCACGCGAACGGCACGTCGGAAACGCTCCGCCCGCGCAGGGCCGATGAGGCGCGCGAGGTCGAGGCGGTCGTGCTCGATCTGTTGCTGTGGCGCGACGGGACCTTCCGGTTCGCGCCAGCCGACCAGCACGCCCCCACGGGCGCCTCGATCCGTTTGGCCGTCGAGCCGCTGCTCATGGAAGCCGCCCAGCGGGCGGAAGGTTGGGCTCGGATCGAAGACCTGATCCCGCATTCGCGCGTGATTCCGGCGTTCGTCGATCTCGAGCCGCAGCAGCTGCCGCTCCTGCGGCTGGCCCCGGCTCAATGGGAGATCCTGACCCGTATTGATGGGCAGCGTGACCTGATGATGCTGGCGGACTCCCTTGGTCGCGACTTGCTCGAGGTCGCCGAGCAGGTCCACGGTCTTATCGGGGCCGGGCTGCTGGCGCTGTATGACGGACCGGTCGCACCGCGGCGCAATCCGACGCCACCTGCGATGGCGGCCATTCCTGCGCCGGCGGGGCATGAGATCGCGGGGGATCTCTGGATTCCCCCCGCCACGCACACGCGACACTCGTCGGCGCCTCCCGATGAGCGCTCGCTCGCCAACGACGAGGATTCCCTCTTCGATCCCGTCGAGTTGGGGGTGATTTCCCCCCATGGCGTCCCGCGTCCACGGGCCTCCGGGATGCCGAGGGGCGCGGTTGCCTTGGAGGATGCTGAGCCGTCCTTGCCGCGAGGGGGAACGGCCGGTCGCGCACCGCGAGCCGAGGCCATCACGTTGTGCCGGCTCGGTGACGAGGCGGCGAGGCGGGGTGACTTCGCCAACGCGATGACGCACTGGGACGCGGCCCTCCGGTTGCCCGAGCCATTCGTCGACGCAGAGCGCGTGCGCGAAGCGATGGCGCTCACGGCCCGGTTGCACGCGCTGCTGCATCCGTAACGGCGCAGGAGATATGCGGTGGCGTCGCGCCCGTCCGGGGCGACGACCCCGTCGGCGAGAAGAGGAGCGGGCGTATGCCCATTGTCGATCATGCCACGCGGCTGATCACCTGCAAGTTGGTGTACTACGGGCCGGGACGGTCTGGCAAAACGACGAATCTCACCTACTTGCACTCGGCCTTGCCGAGTACGCAGGTCGGTGAGCTTACGTCGCTGGCCACCCGTCGCGACCGAACGCTCTTTTTCGACTATCTCCCCATCGATCTCGGCACCGTGGGCGCGTACCGCGTGCGCTTTCAGCTGTACACCGTTCCCGGCCAGCCGTACTACCGCGCGATTCGGCAGCTCGTGTTGCAGGGCGCGGACGGCATCGCGTTCGTGGCCGACAGTCAACACCACCGCTGGGAGGACAACCTCGAGTGCCTCCAGGACATGCACGCGAATCTCGCCGAGCACGGCGTCGATGCGCGTGATCTGCCGATCGTGATGCAGTACAACAAGCAGGACTTGCCCGCGTCGCTCGCTGCCAGCGTGGCGGAGCTGTCGGTGGCGCTGAACTTTCGTGGTGTGCCCGAGTTCGCCGGCGACGCGCTGCATGGTCCTGGCGTGTTCGACACGCTGCGCTCCCTCGGTATGCGGGTCCTGAAGCGTCTCGGTGCCGACGAGGGCACGGCAACCGCCCAACGCGCCGCCCACGCCTTGCGCACACCCGCCTTCACTCCCGCGCTGCATGACGGCGACGTGACCACGGCCGAACTTACCGGCGTCGCGGGTGGTGACGCGTGAGCAGTCCCATCGACGGCCACTACCGATTCGATACGTTCGTCGTCGGCTCGTCGAACCGTCTCGCGGTGTCGGCGGCGCGCGCGGTTGCCGAGGCGCCCGGAAGCGCCTACAACCCGCTGTTCGTGTATGGCGGCTCCGGGCTCGGGAAGACCCACCTCGTCGCGGCCCTCGCCCATCATGCGCGCACCACCAAGCCGGATCTGCGCGTCGAGTTCACGTCGGGCGAGGAGGTCGCCGAGCACCTGCATCGGGCCATCGCCAGCGGTCAGGGGCAGCAGTTCGTCGAGCACTATCAGCAGGTCGCGTTGCTCATCCTCGACGACGTGCAGTTTCTGACCGGCCAACGGGAAACCCAGTCCGAACTCCTCCGCCTGTTCAACATCATGCAGGGGGCGGGCAGGCAACTGGTGCTCACCAGCGATCGGCAGCCGTCGGAGATCCCCGACGTCGATCGGCGCCTGTTGTCGCGGCTCATCGGTGGGTTGGTGGTCGACGTCGGTGCGCCGGACTACGAAATGCGTCTGGCCATTCTCCGCAACGTCGCGGGCGTCCGCGGCGTGGAGTTCGCCGACGGTGTGCTGAACGAGGTGGCACGTCTCGCCTTCGGGAACGTGCGCGAACTCAAGGGGGCACTGAACAAGCTCCTGGCGTTCCAGCAGCTCGAGGGCACACCGGTGGCGCCCCCCGATGTGCGCGCCGTCCTTGGTGAACGGGCATCGTCGTCGCCGTCGCTACCACGCATCGAGGCGATCATCCCTGATGGCACCGACTACGATGGCTTCCTCGCCGATGTGCTGCAGGAAGTGGAGACGCGCGTGGAGCCGTGGCGCGTCAGGCTCGGCGAGGAAATGACACGATGGAAGGGGCACGGCTACGATATCACGGTGCTCGAACGCGCGATGAATCTGGGCACCGCGCCAGACGTGGACGGGCTGATCGCCACTTTCACGTCGGCCGTCGAACACTTGCGCCTCCTCGAAGCGCAGGCCATCGGCGTCGATCCGACGCTACGCGGGCATGCGGCCTTCCGCGATGTCACCGCGATCCCGCTCGCGCGGCGGCTGGTGGAGCGCGCCATGGCGAGCACATTGCCATTGCCCGCCCCGCGGCCGGTGTTCACGCGCGAACGGATCGAGGTAAGCAGCACGAATCAGCTGGCCGTCAAGGCGATCGATTCGGTCATCGAGAGTCCCGGGACACGCTACAATCCCCTCTTCATCTGGGGGCCGGCCGGCAGCGGCAAGTCGCATCTGGCGCACGCGCTCGGCAACGCCATGCGCGACCGGGCAGCGGTGGCCTGTCTCTCCGCCGGGACGTTCGTGGATGAACTGATTGCCGCGATGCAGGAAGGCGGCATGGAGCGCTGGCGTACGCGCTTTCGCGCGGCCGATGTGTTCATTCTCGACGACGTGGAGGCGCTGGCCGGGAAAGAGCGCACACAGGAAGAACTCTTCCACTTGTTCAACCACTTGTATGAGCGCGGAGCACAAATCGTGCTCACCAGCGCCTGCGCTCCGCGCGAACTGCCCGAGCTGGCTGATCGGCTGCGGTCGCGATTCGAGGGCGGCCTCGTGGTCGCCCTTCAGTCCCGCGAGCGCCCACGTGCGGAGCCACTCGTGGAACGGGCCCCCGGCGAAATCGACCGCTTCTTCGAGGATCGCGAAAAGACCGTTTGGGACTGGCCCGACCTGAGCGGACGCGTGATCGAGGAGTACCGCTAATGGCGATCCGGGGCAATCTCAGCGAGGCATCGCTGGCCGACGTGTTACAGCTGCTGGCGCTCGGGCAGAAGACCGGCTGTCTCAGCATCGCGCGCGAGGGGAGCTTCGGCACCGTCCACTTCGCGGGCGGTCGCGTGGTGTACGCCGAACTGGTGAACCGTCGCGATCGCCTCGGGGATCGCCTGGTGCGCATCGGTGCGATCACTCCCGATGATCTCGCCCGTGTCACGGCGGCGACGGCGCCAGCGGACGATCGGGCGCTGGCGCATGCCCTGTTGGCGCAGGGCCTTGTCGAACGCGACGTGCTCGTCGGCGAGTATCGCACGCAAGTGGAAGAGGCCGTCTACCACCTCTTCAGCTGGTCGCTCGGGGTGTTCACCTTCGAGTCGGAGTCCGAGACCGATGATGCGCCCGACGTGGCCCTCGTGTCGGTGAGCGCCGACTCGCTGCTGCTGGAAGGTGCGCGTCGGGTCGACGAGTGGACGCAGATTGCGAAGAAGGTGCCGAGCCTCGACCTGATCTTCGAGCTCGATGCGCCGCTCCTCGCGCAGCGCGAAGTCCCGTTGAGTGCGACGCAGCAGCGGCTGCTGCCGTTCCTCGACGGTACGCAGGACTTGCATACCGTCATCGAACGCTCCGGGATCGGCGAGTTTGACGTCGGCAAGGCGGTGTTTGGCCTGCTCACCGCCGGATACGCGCAGCGCGTCGGGCGAAGCGCGGCGCGACGTCAGCCTCCGCCGGAGAGCCGCGTGGCGGAGCATCGGAACCTCGGCATCGCGTTCTACCGCACCGGAATGCTTGCGGAAGCGCAGCGCGAATTCCACCGCGTCCTCGAACTGCGTGAAGCCGACGGCGTCGCACGTTTTCATCTTGGCCTCGTCCAGTTGCGTCGTCGCGACTTGGCGGGGGCGCATGACACGTTTCTGCGCGCGTCGCAGGAGCCGGATGCGCCCGCGGCCGTGCTGCACAACCTTGCCTTCGTCTGCGAGCAGCGCGGTGACCTCGCCGCCGCCGCCGGCTCCCTTGAGGAGGCGGCACGCCGCGTCGTGGCGCCCGACCCGCGGATCCCGCTGTCTCGGGCCATGATCGCCCTGCGTGCCTTCGACCTGGCCGGGGCCGAGGCCGCACTGGTCGAGGCGCGTCAGGCGTGGGGGGCCCGTCAGCCGTCGGCCGCCTGGTTCCACGTTGCCGGACTCGCCGCGGCACTCAGCGGCGACGGGGCGCGGGCGGCGGCCGTTCTGGAAGAAGGGCTCACCCTGCATCCGCACGCCGCCGCGCTGCACAATAATCTGGCCGTCGTTCAGGAGCGGCGCGGAAGCTATGAACTGGCGGCCCGCACGATCGAGCATGCCCTGCTCGAGGATGCCAACTGCGTCCAGTTGCACAAGAACCTCGGCGACTACCTGTACCGTGCCCAGCGCTACGACGAAGCCTGCGAGTCGTTCGGGCGGGTAGTGCGGTTGATGCCGTCGCACGGGCCCGATGTGTATCTCAAGCTCGGGAATGTGCACTATCGGCGCGGGGCGCTGGCCGAGGCCCGGGCGATGTGGGAACAAGCTCTCGCCCTCGATCCGGATAATCGCATCGTGCGCGCGAACCTCGAGGCCATGCACCGCGCAACGACGCCGGCCGCGCCCGTGCCGGCCGCCGTCGCCGACGACGTGCTGGTCCGGGGGGCCGCGTGATGCATGCCTGACCGATCCAGCAGCCCGTTCAAGTCCACGGCGCTGTTCGCGGTCCGCCGCCGTACCGTCAGCACGGTGGAGCGCGCCACGTTCGTCTGCTTCTCGATTGGCGACCGTCGCTTCGCCGGCCCGGTCGAACTCATCGAACGCGTGCTGCGACCGGTCAGTGACGCCGCCAGCGTCGTGTTTGCGGGGCGCGTGCTCCCGTTCACCGACCTCGCGCCGAGCCTTGGCCTCGTGTGTGGTGGCGGGGCGGCCGCGCTGCGCCGTGTGCTCGTGGTTCAGGTGAATGACGACTGGCGGGCGCTTCCCGTGGATGCGGTGCACGACGTGGTCAGTGTCGATGCGAGCGACGTACGGCCGCTGCCGACCGCGCATCCCGATGCGCATCGCGCCGGCGCCCTTGCCACTTTCACGCGAGGCGGCAGTAGTGTTCTGATCCTCGATCTCGTTCGCCTTCTAAGCTGACTCTGTCAGATCACTGCGTCATGTCCCTCACCGGCTCCGACCTGCAGGCGCGCTACGACGCCATCCACGACGCGCTGGCCGGCCCGATGGCCTCGGCGATGGCGCCGGCTGAGCGCGAGCAGCTGAAGCAGGAGATTATCGCCCTCTTTCGCGAGGCCGACACGGCGGCCACGGCGGCGCTCGCCTTCAAAGCCGGCGTGAAGGAGCTCGTGGACCGATGGAAGCAGCTCGATCGCCCGGCCACGTCGGCCACGGTCATCGAGACGGCCGCGGTGTTCGCCGCGTCCGGGCGGGCCGATCACCTCGGCGCCTCGACGTTCGTGGAGAAAGGCTGGTCGAAGCTGTCACTTGGCGACCCGGCCGGGGCCGAAGTGGCGCTGCGCCGGGCGCTCGAGTTGGCGCCGGGCAGCAACGAGGCGGAGTCGCTGCTTGGTTGGGCGCAAATGATGCAGCAGCAGTATCCCGCCGCGCGTGCCACCTGTGAGCAGGTCCTCGCCCGTGACCCGGATCATGCCGTGGCGCACGCAAACGTGGGCTACATCTGCCTGCGACTGGGACAGTACGACGAGGCCCTGCAACATCTCGCGCGCGTGATCCGGCTCGATCTCGACCGCAAGGCCACGTTGTATGCCCATCTCTATCTGGGGATGGTATACCGCGCGCGCGAAATGCATGACGAGGCCGAAGCATGCTTCCGCAAGGCCCTCGAGTTGGGACCGAACTTGCTGCAGGGATGGTATGAGTTGGGTCGGCTGCACTGGTTCGCTGGGTGGCGCGATGACGCCATCGCGGCGTGGCGTTCGGGGGCGGCGGCCAACAAGTTCAGTCCATGGGGGAAACGCTGCGCGGAGCTGCTGGAGCAGGTGGAGCAGGGCGGAGCGCCACCGCGCGACGACTGAGCATCGCGGTCGCGTGGGGCGCGGCCGTGCTGTGCGCGATCGCGGGTGGTGGCGCGCTGTCGGCGCAGCCGTCGCGAGCCCCCGGCGTCCGGCTCGATGAAGGCCGCTTCACCGTCGTCGCCGAGGCCCGCGATGCACGGCTGGCCCGCACCCTGCTGACCGCGGCACAGGCGAACGACAGCTTTCCGGGACTGCCGCGCCCCAGGGCACACGTGCTGATCGCCGTAGCCCCGAACGCTGATCGCTTCCGGCAATGGGTGGGTCCCCATGCCCCCGAGTGGGGCGCCGCGATCGCGATTCCCGACGAGCAACGGTTGGTGCTCCAGGGCAGTCGGGCCGGTAGCGACGCCGGTGACCCCGTGGTGGTGCTCCGCCACGAACTGGCGCACCTCGCCCTGCACGAGCACATGGGACGCCTGCCGCCGCGGTGGTTCGACGAGGGCTACGCCAGCGTGGCGGCCGGCGAGTGGACTCGCGATGACGCGTTCGAAACGTCGCTGACGATGATATGGCGCCCGCTGCCGTCGCTCGACCGGCTGGAGGCCGGCTTCGACGCCGGTGCCACCGAGGCGGCGTGGAGCTACGCCATGGCGTACCGCGTCGTCAGTGAACTCCAGGCGCTGGACCCGGCCCGTGGCCTCGCCAACTTCCTGAATGATTGGAAGTCGACCGGCTCGATGGAGAAGGGGCTGCGTCAGGCCTACGGGATGACCGGCGAGCAGTTCGAGAAGCATTGGGCGGCCCGGACGCGGAGTCGCTACGGGGCGCTCGCGCTGGTTACGAACGTCTCCGCCGTATTCGGGCTGTTCGGCGTGCTGCTGCTGCCGCTGTATATCGGCAAGCGCCGCCGCGACCGCCGGAAGCTCGAGGCCATGCGGTCCGCCGACGCGGCGCAGGAGGACGCCGCGAGGGCCTCGGCGCTCCAGGCGCTGCTGGACGCGGGAACTACGCCGGGGAACACGCCGGGGCGGGACCCGGAGCAGGAGCCGTTGTGGGAACACGCCCGTGACCGGGAATCGCTCGCCGGACCCTCCGGCGCGCCCGGCGTTCCCTGAATCGATGGCGGACTGCCTTTGCCCTTGCCGTTCTGCTCGGTCTGTCGGTATCCTGCGCCATGACTTCGATCGACAAGCCCCGCTCTCGAGCCCTGCTGTACTGGGGCGCCGCCGCTCTCTCGTTGGTGGTCGGATACGTGGACCTCGCCCGAGGCGGGGAGACCATCGCCCCGCTCCTGCTCGTGCTCGGGTACGTGGTGCTGGTACCGGTCGCGATTTTGAAGGGATAACTGGAGCGCTCTTCGGCAAGGGTGGGACCGTTGCCCAGCCGAACGTGACAATCCGGTTAAGTTGTGCCTCAATCGGGAACAGCACCCCCCATTCGTTGTAGTTTCTCAACGGACGAAGAAGGGGCGCCGTACATCGGGCGAATAGCTCAGTCGGTTAGAGCGCCTGCCTTACACGCAGGATGTCGGGGGTTCGAGTCCCTCTTCGCCCACTCGTCTCGACCGTTCACGGCGGCGCATTCCGTCCGGAACACCTGCTGCGTATCGGACAGGCATCGGCGTTGGCTGGATGCTTGCACGGTACGCTTCTGATCTTCAAGTTCTGCAGTTCCCCCCCAGACCCGTTTGGCTCACGCACGGCCACTTGGGTTTCAGGTATCCCGGCGTCACGCCGGATCCACGGCTCACGGTGCGGAGGTTACGACATTGATGTCACGGCATTTCCAGGCGCTCGCCGGAATCGGTCTCGCCCTCGGTGGCACCCTCGCGGTGCCGTCGATTGCGTCCGCGCAGTACAATCGGGTCCCCGACCCGAACGCCACGCGTGTGCTCGTGGCGGTGTTCAAGGCTGGTGAGAAGGGCTTGGGAGTGCAGGCCGCCGACGCGGTGCGCTCGCGCATGAACAGCGAGTTCCCGTTCAAGCAGGTATACGTCCTGCCCAAGACGGACATCAATGCCACGCTCGAAGCCTCTGGGTTCTCGATCACCGACGCGCTTGAGTCGCACGACCAGCGCGCCCTCGCGACCCTGCTCCGTGCCGATGAGTACGTCACCGGTACGGCCACCAAGACGGCGACGGGCGTCAAGGTCGACGCCAATCTCGTACTTGCCCGCGACAACGCGCTGGTGCAGCCGATCGGGTCGTACGAGGTGAAGTCGGTCGGCGACGCCGCCGGGGCGATCTCAAAGGAGCTGAAAGAAGCTCGCAAGCAGCTCGACGCCGAGAAGAAGTGCATCAACTCGGCGCGTGATCAGAAGTACGACGCGGCGATCGCCGCGGCGAAGGAAGGCATCGTGCTGTACCCGCGCGCCACACTCGCCCGCATCTGCATGGCGAACGTGATGATCACGCAGAAGGCGCCGGTCGCCGACCAGCTCGCGATCGCCAAGGAAATCGTGGCGATCGATCCGAGAAGCCGCCCAGGCCTCGCCATCCTCGCGTCGTCGTATCGGGCCCTCGGGCAGCAGGACTCGGCCGTGGTGGCGCTCACGCGTCTCCTCGCCACCGACCCGAAGAACCCGCGCCTGCAGAAGGACGTGGTCGAAGAGCTGGCCAGTGTGGCCAACCCGCGTCTCGCCAAGCCGGTGATCGACACGGCCGTGATGCTCAATCCGGGCGACCCGGACCTCCTGCGTCTCCGCTGGCGCATCCTGCTCGCCACCAAGGACTACAAGGAAGCCTTCACGCAGGGCGACGAGCTGGTGAAGCTCGACACGTCGTTCGCCGACACCACGTACTTCTCGCTTTCGGCGGCGGCGATGGCGGCCGACAGCCAGTTCCAGAAGGCGGCCGAGATGGCCGCGATGGGCATCGCCAAGTTCCCCGGCAACGCGGCGCTCACGTTCACTCAGATCGTGGCGCTCCAGAAGGCCGGACAGAACCAGCAGTCACTCGAAGCCCTCGACAAGGCGATTGCCGCGAAGGTGCCGGTTGAGAATGCCAGCTATCTGCGCGTCTCGCTCCTCAAGGATCTGAATCGCTCGGCCGAAATCCTCCCGGCGGCGCGCGCCATGATCGCGGCGGGCGACACCACCACGGCCCTTCGGCAGATGGTCGTCGGTATCGCGAACGAGCAGCGTGTCGCGGCATCGAAGTCCAACAACCCCGACGATTTCGCCACCGCGGTCGGAACGCTCAAGTTCGCGGATTCGGTCACGACCGGAGCGGCGAAGGCGCAGGCGCAGTTCCTGCTCGGCGCCACCTACGTTGCCTTCGGTCAGCTGAAGCTTTCCCAGGCGCAAACCCAGAAGCAGTGCGCGCCGGCCAAGGAAGCGAAGGACATGTTCGCCGATGCGCAGATCATGCTGCCGAAGGGTGGTGCCACCGCCGTTGACGCCATGCGTCAGCTGATGGGCGCCGTCATGCAGCTCGATCCGGCGGCCGACCAGATGATCAAGGCATTCTGTAAGTAACTCGGCCTCCGCAGGACCCCGGGCCCGCCGTCGCTCCGACGGCGGGCCCGTTCGTTTTCTCCCGTCCGGTCGACGGGATGTCACTCGGGTCATCACATCCGTGCGCAAGTACGGGTAATGCACATTTCTGAACGCGTCACCATCGCTTGACGGTGCACTCAGCACCTCACTAACATGACGCGCCCTAACGAGCCCCCATTACGCGCGTGAGCCCGGTCCGTACTCTCCCATCCGGGCGCGTTGGCGCCTACCACGTCCCAGTGCTGTTGGCCGAGATCGAAACGCTGCTGGCTGGCGCCTCGACCGTGCTCGACTGCACCTTGGGCGGCGGTGGGCACACCGCTGCCCTTCTCGAACGTGGTATGCGTGTCACCGGCGTCGATCGTGATCCGCGGGCGCTCGCGGCCGCGCGCGAGCGATTGGCCGATTTTGAACGGGCCGGTCAGTTTCGCGCCCTGCTCACCAACTATGCCGCGCTCGACTCCGGCGGGCTTGCGCCCGATGAGCACTTCGACGGCATTCTCCTCGATCTCGGCGTCTCCTCGCATCAGTTCGACGACCTGACCCGCGGCTTTACGTTCCGCGAAGGGGCGCCGCTGGACATGCGCATGGGCACCGATGCCGAGACCGATGCCGGTGAGCTGCTGAACACGATCGATGAAGTCGACCTGTCGGCGCTGCTGCGTGCCTACGCCGACGAACCGCGGGCCGCCCGTATGGCCCGTGAGATCGTGCGGCGCCGAGAGCGCCGACCATTTGCGACCGCCGATGATCTCGTCGATGCGATCCGCGCCGTGCTCGGGCCGCGCAGTGGCGCGCCCGACTTCGCGCGAATCTTCCAGGCCATCCGGATCGCCGTGAACGACGAATTGTCGGGGCTGGAGCGCGCGCTGCCGATGCTGCGCGACCGGCTGACCCCCGGTGGCGTACTGGCGATCATCAGCTATCACTCGGGTGAGGATCGCCTCGTCAAGAATGCATTCCGCGACTGGAGCACCGCCTGTGTCTGCCCGCCGCGACAGATGATCTGCACCTGCCGCGGCGAACCACTCGGTGAGACCCTCACCCGCCGTCCGATCAACGCCACCGATGAAGAGGTGGACGGAAATCCGCGGGCGCGCAGCGCGCGCCTGCGCGCCTGGAGACTCGCGAACTGATGGCGCCCACCTCCGCCAAGCGCCCCACCCGACGTTCCCCGCGCGGTCCGCTCAAGGGCCGCGCGTGGATCGCGATCGGGTTGGGCGCCTTCTTGGTGGTGGCGTCGATCGTCGTCTGGCGGCGCGGTGAAGGCGCATCGACTGTCCGCGAGATGGGTCGGCTCGCCAATCGTCAGCGGGCGCTGATCTCTGAACGGACCACCCTCGATCGCGATATCCGCAGCGCCATGTCGCGCCGTCGGGTCATCGCCGAGGCCGAACGCCGACTCGGGCTGCACGTAGCCACTGACGCGCAGACACGGATGCTGTCCGATTCGATGCTCGCCGATCCCGTGCGTCCCGATACCATCGCCCGCGACTCGGCCTCGCGCTCGTGACACGCGCATGATGTTCGGACCGATTCGCCGCGAGGTGGACAACGCGCCACGGTTCGCGCCGGAGGACGCCGGCGCGTCGGCCAACGTCAGCCGGGTACGGTCGATGATCGTGCACGCGGGCCTCGTCCTGTTCGCCGTGGCCATTCTGGCGCGGGCCGTCCAGCTGCAGATTGTCGAGCACGACAGCTGGCTGCGGGTGGCCGACCGCCAGCACGTGTCTCAGCAAACCGTAAAGCCGCTGCGCGGTGCGATTATCGATGCCACTGGCACGGTGCTCGTGGAATCGCGCGAGCAGGTGAAGCTCAGTATCGCACCGCGTGAAATTCGCGATGTGCGCCGGAAGAACGCCAAGCGTGGTGATCCGTTGATCAAGACGCGCGCCGCGATACGCAGCGGACTGCGCGCGTTGTCGGTACCGGAGGCGCAGATTCGCAAGGCGCTGGATACCAACCAGAAGTGGGTGTCATTGCCAAAGCTGTATCTGCCGTCGGACGTGGAGCGTCTCGCCGGGCTGCCTGGCGTGCACGTGGAGCGGGTCCGCCGTCGGATCAACGCGGCCAGCGACAACTTGCGCGGGGTGCTCGGGGCTGTCGATGCCGATGACATGCCGGTCGGCGGTATCGAGTTGGAGCTCGATTCGCTGTTGCGCGGGCGTGCGGGGAGCCGGGCGCTCATGAAGGATCCCAAAGCCGGCTACGTGGAGTCACCCGAGCTGTCCAGCGTGGATGCGCTGCCCGGACACTCGGTGACGCTCACGCTGAATCAGGCCTTGCAGGAGATCGCCGAGAACGAACTCAAGATGG
Organism: Gemmatimonas sp.; assembly: GCF_044376735.1. Taxonomy (GTDB): domain Bacteria; phylum Gemmatimonadota; class Gemmatimonadetes; order Gemmatimonadales; family Gemmatimonadaceae; genus Gemmatimonas. Next base: position 5,122 of record NZ_JBILKJ010000014.1, on the reverse strand, counting down.
CGCTGGCGCGCACCGATGGCACTGGCGGCGATGTCGTGATCCTCGACCCGCGTGATGGCTCGGTGCTCGCGCTGGCCGGCGTGCGCGATGGGAAACCGGCGAGCACCAGCACCCCGATGGCGCTGGCGTACGAGCCGGGGTCGGTGATGAAGCCGTTTCTCGTGTCGCGTCTGCTCGACATGGGCAAGGCGACGCCGAACGAGATTATCAACACCGAGAACGGCAGCGCGATGCTGCCGGGTCGCAAGCGGCCGCTCACCGACGAGCACAAGGCCGCGCAGATGCCGGTGCGCGATGTGATTCGCTTTTCCAGCAACATCGGCACGGCCAAACTGGCGCTGCGCCTTTCGCCGCGCGAAGAGTTCGAGTCCATGCGCGATTTCGGCTTCGGTTCGCTCACCGGTGTGCCGTACCCGGCCGAGTCGAAGGGTTCGTTGCCGCTGCCGGCGCGCTGGAGCGGCACCACGCAAACCGCAGTAGCGATCGGCTACGAGGTCACCGCCACGCCACTGCAGATCGCGCTGGCGTATGCGGCGATCGCGAATGGCGGCGAATTGTTGCAACCGGCCCTCGTGAAGGAGGTGCGCGATGCACAGGGGACCACGATCTACCGGCACCAGCGTCGCGTCGTGCGGCGTGTGCTCACCGCCAAGACCGCCAGCGCGATGCGCGGGATGCTGGCGTCGGTGGTCGATAGTGGCACCGGCACCGCCGCCGAACTCGCGACCTACGATGTAGCCGGCAAGTCCGGTACGGCGCGGCGCAGTGAGAACGGTCGGTATCTCGACGGCAAATACAATGCGACGTTCGCCGGCATGTTTCCGGCACAGGCGCCGCAGTACGTGCTCGTCGCACGCCTCATCGATCCGAAGGGGACGTACTACGGCGGGATCGTGTCGGGAAGCCTCGTGAACGGCATTCTGCAGGCCGCGCTCGCCACCCGGAACTCGGCACTCGATCGCAACGCGTTGGCCGAGGTCGCGAAGGCGTTGCCCGTACCCGTGGCGAAGCCGAAGTCGGAAAAGGCGCTCGCGCTCGCGGCGCGGGATTCGGCGCGGCGTGACTCGCTGTTGGCACCGCCGCCGCCCAAGGCGGAGCCGGCGCCCGCCGCCGCGCGCGTCGTCGTCGCCCTCCCGTTCGTGGCGCCACCGGCGCTGGTGCGCGATGCGCGCGACGCGCGCGATGTGCGGCCGGTTCCGTCGGTGTTCGGACTCGATGTGCGACAGGCGACCCGCACGCTGTATGCCGCCGGATTTCAGGTCAGTATCGCGCGCGGCACCGACGTGCGAACCCGCCCCGCGGCCGGCGCGCTGCTGCGCGTGGGCAGCACCGTGCAACTGGAGATGCCGGGCATGGAGTCGCCCAAGTGACTACCCCCGTTCGTCCGGTCGACGTCCACCTCCTGCTGGACGCGCTGCGCGATGCCGGCTTGCTGGTGTCCGCCGGCGACGACCTCCCGCTCGCCGTCACCGATCTGATCGACGACAGCCGGCGCGTGACCTCGGGATCGGCCTTTCTCGCGGTGAAGGGCGCTGTGCTCGACGGCCATGCGTGGCTCCCGAAGGCCAAGGCCAACGGTGCCACCGTCGCCCTCGTCGAAGACCCGGCCGCGGCGGCCGCCGCCGGTCTCCCCGCGATCGTCGTGCGCGATGGCCGTCGTGCCGCCGCCGTGGCCGCCGCCGCCTTCCATGGCTGGCCCGCGCGCGAACTCACGCTCGTGGGGGTCACCGGCACCAATGGCAAGACCACCACCGTCGGCCTGTTACGCCATCTGCTGGATTCCCCCGAGCGTCCCGCCGCCTCCATCGGCACGCTCGGCGTGCTCCTCGGAAGCGCGGGCGTCATGATGCCCGGTGGCAGTGGCCTCACCACGCCGGGCCCCGTGGAACTGCAACGTCTGCTCCGCGAACTCGTGGATCGCGGCGTGCGCACGGTCACGATGGAAGTGTCGTCGCACTCCCTCGATCAGCGACGGGTGGACGGCCTCGCGTTCGCGGCGGCGGTGTTCACCAATCTGACGCGGGATCATCTCGACTATCACGGCACGATGGAGGCGTATCGTGCCGCGAAGCTCCGGCTCGTGGGGCTGCTGGCTCGTGACGGCGTGGCCTTGTTCAACGCCGATGACCCCGCGTGGCGCGGTGTCACCAACGCCCCCGCCTCGTGGACGTTCGGCACCGAATCCGGCGCCGACATCTCGGCGCGTGATGTCACCTTCACCAGTGACGGCAGCCGCTTTCTGCTCGTGTCGCCGCATGGGGCGCAGTCGGTCTCGCTGCCGCTGATCGGCGACTTCAACATCGCCAACGCGCTTGGCGCGGCGGCCGTGGCCCTGGTGTTGGGCATGCCGCTTGCCGACGTCGCCCAACGCTTATCGGTCGCACCGCAGGTGCCGGGCCGACTGGAGCGGGTGCGCACCGCACCGACCGTGCTGTGCGACTACGCGCACACGCCGGACGCGCTCGATCGGGCCTTGCGCGCCGTGCGTCCGTTCACGCGACAAGCGGATGGCTCGGCCAGCCGACTGATCGTGCTCTTCGGATGTGGCGGTGACCGCGATCGCGGCAAGCGCCCCGAGATGGGGCGCATCGCGGAAGCGCTGGCCGACGTCACGATCGTGACCAGCGACAATCCACGCACCGAAGACCCCGAACGCATTCTCGATGACATCGAGGCGGGCATGACGCGACGCGACCACGTGCGTGTAGTCGATCGTCGCGACGCGATTGCGCACGCGCTGCGGCTCGCCACGCCACACGACGTGGTGCTCTTGGCCGGCAAGGGACACGAGACCTATCAGATTCGCGGGACCACGTCCTATCCGTTCGACGAGCGCGAGATCGTGGCCGAACTCATGGCCGCGATGCCCGCTGTTCTTCCCAACCGCCCACCCCATTCTGCGTGACCGCTTTCTCCACCGCCGGCACGGCGTTCAGCGCCGTGGGCGCCGTCGCGCCCGACCGCGCGCATCCGTACTGGACCTTTGAGCGGGTCGCCGATGCACTCGGCACCGGCCCGCGGATTCCACGTCCGCTGGCGGGCGTCTGTACCGACACGCGGGCACTCGCTCGGGGAGATGTGTTTGTCGCGCTGATCGGTGAGCACTTTGACGCGCATGATTTTCTCGCCACGGCGCGTGAGGCGGGTGCCGCTGCTTTTGTCGTGAGCGATGCCACCAAGGCCGCCGGACTCGGGGTCCCCACGTACGTCGTCCCCGATACCCTGGTCGCCCTCGGGCAGCTCGCCACCGCGTGGCGCCGTGCCTGGGGACGCAGCGTGATCGCCGTCGCTGGCTCGAATGGCAAGACCAGCACGAAGGAACTGCTCAAGGCCGCGTTCGGACGGACGCTGGTGGTGCATGCGACCGCGGGGAACCTGAACAATCGTATCGGCGTGCCGCTCACGCTGCTCGCGATTCCCTCCGATGCGGAGGTCGCGATCGTCGAAGTGGGCACCAACACGCCGGGGGAAGTCGCCACGCTGCGGGCCATCACCGAGCCTGATATTGCCGTCCTCACGTCGATCGGCGAGGAACACCTCGAAGGGCTTGGCGACCTGGCCGGTGTCCTGCGCGAAGAATGTGAGATTTTTCACGGCGTGACGCTCGCTATCGTGCCATCGGCGCATCCGGACGTCCTCGATATCGCCAGAACCCGCGCCACCGCCGTCCTGTCTGCCGGTCTTGAGCAGGCGTCGATCATGCCCACGGCGTGGGGACTCGATGCCGAGGGGCGCCCCTGGCTTGACGTGGATGGCGTGCGCTTCGCGCTGCCTCTGCGCGGCGCCCATCAGGCCGCGAACGCCATGCTGGCGATTGCCGCGGCCGGCGCGTGCGGCGTGCCGTTCGAGCACGCGGCGGCGGGGATGGCCGAGATGCCGGTGCCCAGCATGCGCGGCGCGTGGGAGCAGCTCGGCGAGCTGGTTCTCATCAACGATGCCTACAACGCCAATCCGGCATCGATGCGCGCGGCGCTCGATCTGCTCGGCCGGGTCGGTGCCGGACAACAGCGCGTCGCGATTCTCGGGAGCATGCGCGAACTCGGTGCGCAGGCGGCGGAGCAGCATCGCGCAGTGGCCCATGCGGCGCTCGCGTCCAGCGCTGATCTGATCGTCGGCGTCGGTGACTTCGCCGCGGCCTTCGAGGCCGTCGCACCGTCCGATCCGCGCGTGGTCGCGACGCCGGACTTCGATGTCCTGTGGTCGCTGCTCGCGCCGCGGCTCGAACGCAATGCCATTGTGCTGCTCAAGGGCTCCCGCGGGATGCGCCTCGAGCGGCTGGTTCCCACGCTCACCACCTGGGCGACTGCCTAGTGCTCTATTCTCTGTTTCAGCCGTTTGCACGCGACGTCCGCGTGTTCAATCTCCTCAATTACATCACGTTCCGGTCCGCCGCGGCGTTCGTGTCGGCGCTCCTGCTCACGTTCGTGTTCGGGCCCGTCATCATACGCCGGCTCCGGGCGATGGCGGTGCATCAGGTGGTGCGCGAAGGCACGCCGGACACGCACGCAGGGAAGGGGACGACGCCGACGATGGGCGGCCTGATCATTCTGGCGGCCACCTTCGTGCCGGTATTGTTGTGGGCCCGCCTCAGCAATCGGTACGTGTTGCTTGCGGTGGCGGTCACGGCGTGGATGGGGATGATCGGTTTTCTCGATGATTACCTGAAGCTGCGCCAGAAACGCGCCGGACAGAAGAACGAAGGGCTCGTCGAGCGCTACAAGCTCGCCGGTCAGATCACTTGCGGTCTTGGTCTGGGGACGATCCTGTTGCTGTTTCCGGTGTCCACCCTGCCTGGCGCCAGCACCACGCTACCATTCTTCAAGTACATCCTGGTCGTTCCGGCCGTCACGTGGGCGGCGTGGATGTACATCCCGTGGGTCACCTTCATTCTCACCGGCTTCAGCAACGCGGTGAATCTCACCGACGGCCTCGATGGCCTGGCCGCCGGATTGGTGGCGATTGCGGTGCTCGCGCTCGGCCTCTTCGCGTACGTGGGCGGACGCGTGGACACCAGTGCGTACTTGCAGATTTTCTACCTTGCCGGTGCCGGTGAGCTCACGGTGTTCTGCGCCGCGGTGGTCGGCGCGTGCATCGGCTTCCTGTGGTACAATGCGCACCCGGC